>DATMEW010000053.1:0-57920 GCA_035556495.1 Xanthobacteraceae bacterium
CGGGCTCGCGCCTGGCCTTGCTCCTGCATCATGACGATGCCGCTCGCGAATTTTCCTATGACCGCGATTTCAAGGTCAGCCCGCTCGCCGAGGCGCTGGACAAGGCGGAGGAATACGGGCTGACAACCGTCAGCATGAAACGCGACTGGGCGACGGTTTTTGCCGCGTGATGCGAACAGACGAAACGGAGAGTCGAGTACTTCCTTCCGCGTCCCGGCTCGGACATCGCACTGCTGCCGCTGTTGTGCATCATCGTCCTGCCCGCCTGGCTCGCAGTCGCGGGGCCGCCTGAATGCCCGTCAAAAGGCGGGGCCTCTCGCAGGAGCCGCCGGCACGGCGAACGCAGAGCGGCCGTTGTCGCTTGCTCCACAACCGGGCACAGGCGCAGCTCCGCAATCCGGGGCGCCTACCGCTGCGGGTGTGAAGTCGTCAGTTCTCCTCAATCAGTCGAACTAAAATGCACATGTCGACCGCGGAGAAATCCGCCTCATTGGTCATGAGGCGGATCACGAAAGGTCACTTTGCCGAGAGATCGATCTTTTCAAGATAGTTCGGCGAATAGACATCCTCGACCTTGATATCAGCCTTGCCCTGCTGATACTTCTTGATCAGATCGAGGGTCTTCTCCATTTTCCCGCGATCCATGAAGCCGACGCCATTGGCTTTGGCCTGATCGGTCAGCATGTGCTGCATCGTGACCTTCCACTGGGCAAGCGTCAGATCGCGGCTGCTCTCGGGAAAACGCTTGGAGAATGCGTCCGCCGCCGCTTCCGGATTCTGGATCGCCCAGCGATAGCCGCGCATCGTCGCTCCGACAAAGCGCTTTACGAGATCGCTCTTGCTCTTGAGCATGTCGTCGCCTGCGATCAGACCGATCGAATAATAGTCGACGCCATAGTCGCTATAAACAAACTTGCCGATACCCACTCCGGCCTTCTGCGCCGCGCTCTGGATCGCCGGCTCCTCCGTCAGCATGGCAACGATAGCATCGACCTTCTTCGACACCAGAGTCGGGAACTTCGCCGGCGGCGTCACATTGACGACCTTAACCTTGGACGGGTCGAGACCGGCATTGCCGGCAAATACCGGGAACAGATTGAGCGGCGTTTCGCCGACCGCGGCTCCGAGAGATTTCCCGGCCAACCCCTCCGGCTTCTCGATCCCGATGCCCTTTACATAAAAGATTGCGTCCGCCGAACGATCGAGCACGACGGCAATCTGCTTGACGGCAAGACCGTTGCCGCGCCCGATGATAATCGAAGCCATGTCGGCCATGCCGACAGTTGCCGCGCCCGTCGCGACACGCTTGACCGTATCGCCGGAGCCGTAGCCACGCTGGATATCGATGTCGATATTGGCGTCGCGATAATAGCCCTGGGCTTCGGCAGCGAAAACTCCGTAATGCAAGCCATACGGAACCCAGTTCAGGGAAAAGATGACCTTGTCCGCCGCTTTCGCCGGCAGCGTCATCATTGTTGCCATCAAGGCGAGGGCAGCAAACTTAACACACTTCTGCATCGCACTTTCCTTTACCACGTTGATACGACTTCATCTCGACTACGCGTATTCCAATCCAATTCGTCGGCCGATATGGTCGACGATCTCGATAAACTCCTTTGACACACGCATTTCCGGTGTACGCGGACGCGGCAGATCGATGTTGACGATCTCCAGAACCTTCGCAGGCCGCGGACCAAGAACCACGACCCGATCCGACAAGAACACCGCCTCCGGAATGCTGTGCGTGATCAGAAGGCTCGTCTTCTTTCTTTCGCTCCATATCCGCAGAAGCTCGATGTTGAGCTGGTTGCGGGTCATCATGTCCAACGCGCTGAACGGCTCGTCCAGCAGCAGGATCGACGGGTCGTGCGCCAACGCTCGCGCGATGGAGATGCGCTGCTGCATGCCACCCGACAATTCATTCGGATAACGGTTGGCAAAATCGCCCAGGCCGACAAGATTGAGCGTCTCGAGCCCCTTCTCCCGCGCAGCCCCCTTGTCGATGCCGAGGACTTCGGACGGCAGCAGAATATTCTCGAGCGCGGTCCGCCAGCGCATCAAGGCCGGCACCTGGAATACGATGCCGATTTTCCGTTGCGGCCCGGTGACCTCCTTCCCGTCCACGCGCACATCGCCCGACGTCTTCTTCTCAAGACCAGCCACGATCTTGAGCACCGTCGTCTTGCCCGATCCGCTCGGCCCCAGCACCGAGACGAACTCACGCGGCCGGACATCAAAGGACACGCCGTCAAGCGATGTCAGGGCGCCGTCTCGCGTGGCATAGATCTTCCGGAGATCGGTGATTGAAATAGAAGCTTCCGTGCTCATGACGCTACCTGCGGCTGTTGAAGCGGCTGCCCCCACGGGATAGCGATCCGCTCAAGCACTTCGATCAATGCATAAAGAATGATTCCCCCCAGCGAGATCACCACGAGCGCGGCGAAAGCCAGAGGAGTATCGAGTTCCTGGTTGGCGATGATGATGAGGTATCCGAGCCCCTGATCGCCGCCGACAAACTCGCCGATAATCGCGCCGATAACCGCAAGGGTGATGGCAATCTTCATGCCGCTGAACAGATCCGGCAGCGCCGCCGGCATTCTGAATTTCCAGAAAACCTGCCATCGCGACGCCTCCAGCGACCGTCCCAGATCGAGCAACTCCTTCTCGACGGAGACGAGGCCATTGGCCATGTTCACGACGATCGGGAAGAACGCGACAAGAAAGGCAATGACGATCTTCGGCATGATGCCGTAACCGAACCAGACCAGGAGGATCGGCGCGATCGCCACCTTGGGCACAAGCTGCGCGATCAGCAGGATCGGCATCAGCACGTCGCGGACCGAGGGGACGACAACGATGACGGCCGCGGCAATCAGGCCGACAAGCACCGCCAGAATGAAACCGGCGAATGTTTCGTAGAGCGTGTACCAGCCGTGCGCCCAGAAGAGCATCGGCTTCTCGATCATCCGCGAGACGATTGCGCTCGGCGCCGGCAGCAGATACGGCGCGATATCGAAAACCCGGCAAGCCAGTTCCCAAATCGCGACCAGCGCGATCAGCGTCACGCTGACCTTGATCCATTGGATGATATTGGGTTTGCCAAGCATGTCAGACGACCGGATTGCGGATCCAGGCAACCGCGTCGATCTCGACCAGAATATCCGAGCGCATCACCTCGGCCCGGAAACAGGTGCTGATCGGCGGCTCTTCCTTGAAGTATTCAGCCCGCACCGCGTTCATCTTTTTGTAGTCTTCGGGATTCTTCAGCATGATGACGACTTTATAGATGTCCTTCATCGTCCCGCCGGCCGCTTCCACGCACTTTTTGATATTCTCAAGCGTCAGGCGCGTCTGCTCCTCGATCGTCGGCGGCACATAACGCTCGTAATAATCCCCGGAGACATGGCTCAGGGCGGTGGTTCCCGCGATATGCAGTTGATCGCCGATGAGGATAGCGCGGGCAAATGGCCCGACTGCTTCGGCCATATCGCGCGGCTGGATATACTTCTTCGTTGTCACGGCACGTTCCCTTCTAGATGACAGCGTCGATATTGAGGTCTTCAATCGTCTGCAGCGTCAGCTCGCGCACGTTCCGTCGCGCTGCTTTCGCATCACCCGACACGATCGCATCGATGATGCGATACTGGATCGGCTCGGTACGCGCGGCTGTCCGGCGCATCGATTCATAGGCATAGAGTCTGGAAATCAGCAGCGCGTTATCCCACACATGGGTCATTCGCTTGTTGCCCGCGCCCCGCAATATCCACTCGATCAGCTCGGCATTGATGAGCGTCAGATTTCCTTCCTTCACCTTGAGCAGCGCTTTCCGGAGATTCGTACGCACCCTCTCGGCATCGGCAATCGTGTCCGGGTCTGCGCGGCGCGCCGCGAGCTCAGCCGCATATTCCAGCAACGCCAGGCGAAGCTGAAAGAGCTCAACGATTTCCTCTTTCGTGAGTTCGACAACGCGAACACCGCGCCACGGCGAGCGATCGAGTATGCCGTCAGCAACAAGGCGTTGCAGCGCCTCGCGCACAGGCCCGTTCGACAGACCGAACTCCTGCTGGAGCTCGGCTTCCCTGATCCTGTCACCGGGCTTGTAATACCCCTTGATGACGCGATCCCGAATGACCGAAATCAGCCACTCCGACCGGGAGAACTGTTGTAGGGGTTCTGCTGAAGACTGCGCTTCCATCAGCCTGTTTCCACGAGCGTAGCGATAACCTGCGATTCGCAGCATCTGCGTTCCGCGACCAGCGCCGGTTTCCGCGCTATCGAGACCCGCACAGACAAGGACGTTGCGTCATGGATAGAGCAATGCAGCCGGATTCTGGTGCAGCATCACTCTGATCTCATCCATACTGAACCCCTCTTCGAGCAGCAGCTGACACATCAGACGCAGCGACTCGACCATCGGTGGATTGTGAAGCTGGCCGCAGTCGGTCGAAAGAACCGATCGCTTGACGCCGACGGCCCTGATCGCCTGCGCGAAATCACCGATCGAAGCTCGCCACCAGCGCGGCAAAATCTCTCCCGCCGTGAAATTCATCCATACGCCGCGATCGGCAATTGCGATCTGCTGCTCGAGCGAAAGCTTCAGAAAGAACGGATGGTCACAAACGATGCGTTTTGCGCCCTGCGCCTTCGCCCGTTCGGAAACGATCATCATTTCCTTGAACGACGTATGTCCCAGATTCAGAATGATATCGGCATCGGCAATCTGCTGGATGATCTCGGTCAACTCGGGAAGCGGCTCGTCATTCTTGTCGAGAAGATAGATTCGCGGTTGCCGGGCCGCATAACTCGAAATGCCTCCCTTGATGGTCAGCCCCTTGCCGTGCTGCCCGACGCTTCCGGTGACGACCTCATGATTGGTGGAATCGATCGTCGGGAGCCAAATCTGTCTCGCGCCATATTTGATGGCAGCCTCGACCGCGATCGGGTTCAGACCACCGACCTGCCGATTGCAGGCCATGCTCCCGAACACATCGATGCCTGGCACGATCTTGCGGGTGAGTTCGGCGAGACCGGACGTCGGGAAATTATGCCGCTTGATGCAGATGGCGCGGACACCGGCGGCACGCGCCTCCGTCGCCAGTTCGATCGGGTCCTGAATACGCGCATAAAGATCCGGCGCGTGGTGAATATGTATGTCGATCGCGCCCTGAAGAAGCGAGAGATCGTCACGCAGCGGGATTTGCACCACATCCATGTGAGCTGCCTTTCCTGAATTCCACTCCGATCATTAAGCATTAATGATCCGGATGTAAACGCCGACCCATATTTTGCGGCGCAGCATTCATGCTGCACCGCGTATATTCGGTTTGGAGGCCGAGCAGGACTGACGGCTGATCGCCCTCACGCAAAGAAAGGCGAAGCGAAAACGGAAATGCGCAGCGAGGAAACACCGGCGGAGAAGACGCTCAGGGATGCCCCGTCATGTGACCCGCAAACAGGATTTGGCCGACGAAGGAGCTACCGCAATCCCGCGATCGTCGTGTTGCCGGCCGAGGCCGGACCGCAAGGACGCGCTATGGTCGCGTATTCCGATCCATGATGATCTACGTAACACCCTGGCCGTCGGCGCACGATCAGTAATGGAAACGAACTCGTCGCAACCACGGAGCGCGGGAGGCGGATGCCGCCGCCAAGCATCGGCGGCCGGTTCGCACGGCCTACCTATAAGACCGGCGCACGACGGCTGCTCGTCGCATTCCGGACGGCGGCCCCCTCATCACCTGTGCTGCGGGACCGACGACAGAGTGCCGGCGCAGCATGCCGCACTATACGCGAACAACGCTGAGTGTTTCTCGAGCAAATAACTCGTCGCAATCCAGGCGTCTCAACGTGACTCCTTGCTCGAACGCGTAATCGAGAAACACCTCGATACTTTTGAGGTTTGGCGCAAGGCCATATGGCCATGCGCCTCCCTCTCCAAACACCATTTGGCTACCGGATCGTGCCCCGTCTGCAGCCCATGGAGCCGGAATGTATGGAGCATGTTCGTTCATTATGAGCGCCAACGCATTTGTCTTTGCGCGCTCGAAGGCATCATACAAGTTCCGCGCGATCCAGCGATTACGCTCATAGACATCACGCCTCAATGCAATGAGATGCATGATCGGGAAGACACCCGTCGCTCTGAAATACTTCTCTTCCTCGATGCGCGGGTCGGCAAAGAGGCGGCGAATATCGCCTCCGCCGGGATAAAAAGCTTTCGGAGGGCGCGCAGATATAATCGCATCAATTCTCCCGGATGTGAGCATGTCGCTCAACGTATCGTCCGGGCGCACCTCCAGGCGAATATCGTCGGGGAGGGAGAGCGCGAGATTATCTCGACGCCCCGGCTGATCCAGGCCAGCCTGAATCCAGCGTATCGAGCTCAGCGGCACCCCGGCCAGATGAGCGAGAAAGCCTCGGACATAGACGGTCGCCGTCTGTGACCATTGCGGAATGCCAACCGTACAGCCGGCAAGATCCTCGGCTGCGCGAAGCCCCGACGTCCTCGACACATAGATCGCACTCTGCCGAAAGGCGCGCGACGTAAAGACCGGAAGGCCGATCATATTGGCTTGCGGGTTACGTGCAATCTGCCCACAAAAATTCGCAAGCGAGACCTCGGCGACATCGAACTCCTGATTGAGGCCGAAGCGAAGGATTGCCGCCTCGATTTCAACCCGCGAAGCGACGAGATCGATCCCCTCCGCCTTGACGCGCCCGTCAATCAGATCGCGAGTGTGCAAACTCTCGTTGACAGCAAGGCTCAACCGTAAGTCAGACAAGGATCGATCTCATCGAACACGAGGCCGAAAGAACTAATTAAGCTTCACCCCGCTCGCCTGAATGGGGCCGCGCCACTTCTCGGTTTCCTGTCTGGCGAATTCGCTCAGATACTCCGGCGTCCTCTCGCTGACAGGCGGCGGATTCTCGCCAAGGCTTTTCAGCCGCTCCCGTACCTCGGGATTGTCCAGAGCCTCGCTCGCCGCCTTATTGAGAATCTGGACGATATGCTTTGGCGTGCCCTTCGGAACGAAGAAAGATTGCCATCCCGTCACGTCGAGATCCGGCATTCCGAGTTCCTTCGTCGTCGGAACCCCCGGCAGCAGCGCGGTTCTCTCCGCACCGAAAATCACGATCGGTTTGAGCTTGCCGCCTTGAATATTGGAAAGCGTCGACGACACCGCATCGCACATATAGTCGATGCGCCCGGCAATCAGATCCTGCATCGCCGGGCCGGCCCCACGATAGGGCACATGCGTCACATCGACACCAAGCTTCCTGTTCATCAGCAGACATCCGGCATGCGCGGTCGATCCCACGCCGCCCGACGCGAACTGCATGGTCTTTGCATTCTTCTTCAGATGCTCGATGAACTCCGGAAACGTCTTGACCGGAAAATCTGGATTGGTCAGCAGGACGCGCGTATCGCGCGATAGCAGAATGACCGGCTCGAAATCCTTTACCGCATCATAGGGCGGCTGCGTGTACAGCGACGTCACCAGCGCGTTGGTGCCGACATTGCCGAGCAGAACCTGATAGCCGTCGGGAGTCGCCTTGGAGACGCGCGTTCCCGCGATGATGCCACCGGCGCCCGTGACATTCTCGACGACAACGCGCTGACCAAGCGTCCGCGACATGCCCTCGGCAAGGATCCGTCCGAAGACATCGCTGGGTCCGCCCGCCGCATAGGGGACGACCATCGTGATGTAGCGCGACGGATAATTGTCCGCAGACGCATGCGTCGAAAACGCCATCATTGCCAGAGCAAGCGTCGCCATACATTTCTTCATCTTGAAACCCCATCATGAAGAGCAGGTATCAGTCAGCGCACCGGCACGAACGCTAGGTCGTTCGAATACGCTAACGCTCCGATTTTTATCGATCAACGCGGGAGTCCTTCAGAGTGCAGCCTGATGCGCATATTCGCTGCAACCGGTTTACCAATGTGGAATTGACGCACGCTTGCGCGGCGATCCCGCAAGCGGAAGGCAACCAGCCGCTGTGTCGGCCCAGGAGAGCAACGCAACATCTTAAGGAGCAGAGCGATGCTCCAGAATGCAACGACGATATCGGCGTCAGGAATTTTCAAGCCGGACCGGATGCATCAATGCAGGACATCGGCGATATAGGTAGCGACGCCTGACAGCACTTGCTCCCGATGTGCAAAGCCGGCTATTTGCAGACCGAGCGGCAAACCGTCTACCGTCAGGAGCGGCAGGGAGAGCGACGGCGCCCGGATGGTCGTGAAGGGAACAGCGAATGCCGGATCGCCGGACGAGCTCAACCCGACTGGTGCCGCTCCCAGAGCCGACAACGTTACATAGGCATCGATTTCCGACGCCAACATCGCATAGGCGGCGCTCATCTGATCACGACGCAGCAGCAACTGCGCGTAATCTTCCCGGCTCATCCGCGCTGCCGTATCGATCCGTTCCTGCATCGCGGAACTGAAGTTCGCCGGATCGCGCTCGCTGATCTCGCCATAAGGCCACACAGCCTCATAGGCGCAGATTTGCCTCGCCACCTCTCGCGCGTCGCGGATGATCTCCTCCAGATAAGCAACAAGCGCCGATGTTCGACGAGTCAGAAACCGCACTCCCGCCGCAGACAACCGGCCGATCGCTATTTCAAACTGGTCCTTGGCGGCGCTGTCCGCAGACGCCCAACCCGCAGTTTCGAGAATCGCAAGAGCGCGTGGCCGGATGGCGGGACTGACGAAAGGCCCGCCCTGGAACGGCAGATATCCCGGATCGCCACCGACAAATTCTGCGATCGCGTGGCAGACGAGATAAGCCGACTCCAAACGCGACGACAATGTCCCAATGCAGTTCTGACTGTAGATGTCACCGCTCGCCGCGCGGTTCAGCGAGCCATAGGTCGGCTTGAAGCCGAAAACCCCGCAAAAGCTCGCTGGACGGATGATCGAACCAATGACCTGCGTGCCGAGTGCGACCGGCAGCATGCCGGAGGCAACCGCCGCTGCCGGACCGCTTGACGATCCGCCGGGCGTCCGAGACAGGTCATGCGGATTCCGCGTCGCGGCAGTGACGACGCTGCCGGCAAATTCCGTGGTCGTGAGCTTACCGACTATCACCGCGCCGGCGCGGCGAAGCGCGTAGGCTGCGGCGGAATCGCGGCCGCCGCACCATCCGGTAAAGAGAGGACTACCGAAACCCGTCGGCATGTCCCGCGTTTCGAGATTATCCTTCAGACCGACGGGCAGCCCGTCGACCAGCGACGCAGGCCTCCCCGACCGGTATCGTTTCGTCGCAGCATCGGCCGATTGCCGTGCCTGATCGACGGCCAGCGTAACAAATGCGCCGATGCTTTTATCGCGGTCGGCGATGCGTTCGAGGTAAACTTCGAGCAGTTCCCGCGGGTCGGCGCTTCCGTCGAGAAACGCCTCGCGCAGCACCAGGAACGATTTGGTGCCAGCGGCAAATTCCTGAATCATCGGCGCGTCCGTTTGCTGACGCCTGAACAATCTCCGCCGTGCTTACGCCTTGCCGTCGGGTTCGGATGGCGCTTCCGACGGTGTCTCGGATGTGTGGCTATCGCCATCGATCCAGGTCACAGCCGGCGTCGGACGCCGATTGACGACGAGCTGGAACACATCGGAGCGCGAATAATGACCGGTGACGTCGAAATCAAATTTCGCGCGTGGAATTTCATCGAGGTCGATATCGGCATAGAGGATGCCCTCCTTGCCTTCCAGCGGACCGGCGATGATCTCTCCCATCGGATTGACGATCGCGCTGCGGCCGGGCGTCACCACGTCCTGCATATCGGCCAGCTCGGGCAGTTTCAGCCAACGTTCAGGATACATATCCTTCGATACGAACTGATTGCAGGACAGGACAAAGCAGCGCCCCTCATAAGCGACATGCCGGATGGTCGCGAGCCAGATGTCGCGAGCATCGGCGGTCGGCATCAGCAGCAATTGCACGCCCTGCGCATACATCGCCATGCGCGCCAGCGGCATATAGTTTTCCCAGCAGATGAGTGCACCCGCCCGCCCCGCCGGCGTCTGGAACACCGGCATCGTGCTACCATCACCCTCTGACCAGATGAGCCGCTCCGAGCCGGTCGGCTTGAGCTTGCGGTGCTTGCCGACGAGCTCGCCGGAGGGAGAGAAGAACAACACGGTGCAATAAAGCGATCCGCCGGAGAACGTGCTGTCGCGCTCGATCACGCCGACGGCGACGAAGGCCTTTGCCGCGCGGGCCGCGTTGCCGATCGCAACGGTCGAAGCGCTTGGCACCTCGACCGCGGAATCCCAATATTCCTGGAAGAGCTTACGGCCGTCGGCCGACCGGCTGCCGACAACGGCGCCGTAAGCGAGGCCTCTCGGGTAACCCGAGATCAGAGCTTCCGGAAACAGGATGAGTTCTGCGCCCTCGCCCGCAGCCTCCCGGATCAGGGAAACGACTTTCTCCACCGTCCGGTCCCGATCCGAGAGAACGGAGGCCGTCTGGACAACTGCAACCTTGCTCATTTATTCCGCTCGTCAAACATGCCACCGCGCCACTTGCACGTTACCGCTCAAATATTCCGCCATCACCTTATTTTTGCGAAACCGTTTTACTCACGCGGAACGCATTTCATCAAAATCGCGGATCCGTCCCACGGATCGGGGCGGATAGAGATGGCGTTCACCGGTGCCGCTGCTAGGCTATCTCACCCTGTTGATCATTGAACCTGCAAAACGTCCCATGATCCCGGCTCCGTACGGACCCTTCAAATTCAGCACCATCGATCGGCGCAAGCCGCTGGTTTGGCCCAACCACGCCAGGATTGCCGTCTGGGTCATCCTGAACGTTGAATTCTATCCACTCGACCGGGCGATGCCTGGCGATTCCGCCGAGCGACCGAAAGCCAATGACGGCGGGCCGAATGTTCGGGCCTGGAGCCAGCGCGACTATGGCAATCGGGTAGGGTTTACCCGCCTGCGCGATCTTCTGGTGAATTCCGGTTTTCCCGGCACGGTCGCGCTGAATTCGTCGATCTGCGATCAACACCCCCAGATCGTCGAGGACTGCGTCAGCAGCGGCTGGGAGTTGATGGGGCACGGCCGCACCAACCTGACCCGGCTGAACGACCTGCCACCGGGGGAAGAGCGGCAGGAAATCCTTGCCGTGACCGAACGCATTCAACGCGCATCGGGGCAGAAGCCGTGCGGCTGGCTTGGCGTCGCGCTGGACCAGACCTGGGACACGCTCGACCATCTCGCCGATGCCGGCTACAGCTATGTGGCGGACTGGGTGAATGACGACCAGCCTTATGACATGGCGGCCGGCGAGCGCCGGATCGTATCAGTCCCTTACACCTATGAGCTGAACGATATTTCAGCAATCATACGGTCGAAATACACGCCGGTGGAGTTCGAGCGCATGATCAAGGATCAGTTCGACGTTCTTTACGAAGAAGGGAAAGAGTCGGGCCGCGTGATGGCGATTGCGCTCCATCCCTATATCATGGGTCAGCCGCACCGCATTCCCGCGCTGGCGCGGGCGCTCTCCTATATCAACCGCTTCGAAGGCGTCTGGAAGACAACGGGGTCCGCAATCGCAGACCACTTCATCACACAGCGCAGCGCCATGGACTGACCGACCTTCTCAGCCGTCTCCCGTGCCCGGACCTGTTGAAGCATCCATCGTCTCAAAGACGGTGGAATCGCCGGAGCCTGCCGGATCTGCTTGACAGCGCGCTCGCTGGAGCCTCTCCCGAGCCCCAGATTTTCTAGGCCGCGTTGCGCAAATTGCGGAGAACGCACTCGGCGCCGACGAGATCCTGAAAGCCCAGACCGGTCGAATCGAAGATGACGATGTCGTCGTTCGACTGCCGGCCGATATCCGCTCCCGACACGATCTCACCCAACTGCTGAACACGCGGCGCACGCTTCCATTCGGTACGCCATTGCATCTCGCCGATCTCGACACATTGCTTCTCGCTGTCGGCGACCAGCAAATTCGCCTGCTCGACGATGGCGCTGCCCAATTCCTTCTTGCCGATTGCGTCGCTGCCCATGGCAACCAGCAGTGTGCCGGGATTGAGTCGTTCACTGGTAAGGACCGGCTCGCGCGCCGGCGTCGCCGTCACGACGATCGGAGCTTCGGCGGCAGATTGCGTATCGACCGTCGAGGCTGGCACCTCCAGACGCTGCTCGATTTTCCGGCACAATTCGTCGGCACGCTCCTTATTTCGGCCAGCCACCTTGACCGACCGCAGCTTCGTCACCGAAGCGATGGCGGCGGCATGCCAATAAGCTTGTGTACCGGTGCCGATGATGCCCAACTCGTCGGCATCCTTGCGAGCCAGAGTCTGAACGGCAACCGCACTGGCGCCAGCCGTCCGCATATTCGTGACATGGCCGGCATCGTAGATGAAGGCTTCGAACCTGCCGTTCAGCCGGTTGATCACCACCAGCGCGCCGTCTCTGGTCGGCAGCCCGATATTCGGGTTGTCATAATAGCAGGTGACCAGCTTCGTGCAGACGAATGGTCCGCCAGATATCCAGCCGGATTTGATATGAATCTCACCATTCAATTCGGCGAAATCGATATTGGAGAGCGGCGCTACCTGTGCATTGCCGCGGGAAAACGCCACGAAATTTTCGGACAAAGCCGGAATCAGATCCGAAAACAGCAATACCGACTTCACCTCCTCCGGCGTCACAACTCTCATGTGTGTCTCATTCTCACAATTTCAGGAATTCGGTGGCCGAGCGATACAAGATGTCGTCGCGTTCGGATGCCGAGAGATTGGCGGCCTCAAGCTCCTTGATTGGCTCTGCGACGCCCATGTCAAAGGGATAGTCGCTTCCCAGCATGATCCTGTCGCTGCCGACAGCGGCGATCATCTGGCGCAACGTCTCCGCTGAATGCGTGATGTTGTCGAAATAGAGCCGTCTGAGATAGCTGCTCGGCAAACCGGCGCCGCCGGTCTTCATCTCCGGCCGGACCCGATATCCGTGATCGATACGGGGCAGCAACGGGAGGAAATTTCCACCGCCGTGCGCGAAACCGACCCGAAGCGTCTTGCGCCGGTCCAGCACGCCGCCGACGATCAGCCGCGCGATGCTCAACGACGTCTCCGCCGGCAAGGCCACCATGTGGGGCAGATAGTAGCGCCGGATCTGATCTTCGCCGAAGCCATCCCACGGATGGACGAAGACTGCCATATCCAGCGCTTCGGCCGCGGTCAGAATCTCTTCATAGGCTGCGTCGTCGGGATAAAGACCGTTGACGTTCGTGCCGATCTCGACGCATTTGAAGCCGATCTTCTTGACCCGCTCCAGTTCCGCGATAGCAAATTTTGGCGACTGCATCGCAACCGTCGCCGCGCCGATGAAGCGGTCCGGATAATCGGAAACGACGCGGGCAATGTAGTCGTTCTGGATCGCCGCGAAGCGTGCAGTCGCTTCCGGCGCGCCCCAATAGCAGAACAGAACGGGGACCGGCGAGATGAGCTGGCGTCCGATCCCGGTCTTGTCCATATCGGCAATACGCGTCACCGGCGCGAAACACTGATCGGTGACTTTCCGGAACTCCCGTTCGCCAAGCATGATGGTAGCCTGACAGGTGCTATGCTGCTTCAGGCTCGGCCATCCGGCTATTCCGAACTCGCTCGCCAGATCTTCCCATCCAGGCGGCAGGATATGCGTATGAACATCAATCGGCGAGCAACCGCATATCGTCATGGATGCATCCTTGTCGAAGGATCCCTGCGCCAAAGATCTGCCGGCCTGTCAGACCGCTAGAACGGCGATACTTGTATCAATTCGCAAGCGGAGCGGCGGCGATTTCGAATAAACGCATTGCCCATTATGCAAAGATTCCCGTGACGCCCGGAGGAAGCTCATCGCGACACGCCCGAGCGGAGACGCAAGTCCCGCGCCGGCACAAGCGGCAGAATGGCAAAGATTATTTCAGGCCGCTAAACTTGACCGCCGCCGCTTTCAGGGCCCGGGCGGGCTTCCCGTCCTCCGACGTATCGAAGCGCTCGGTGCTGGCGAATGCAGACAGCACGGCGACGAAGGCGCCATGCGCATCGAACAGAGGCACGGCGATACCGCTCACCGCCGGCAACAAATGCCCCGAATGTGCAGCGAATTTCGCCTCGCGGATTTTCTGCAGCTTGAGCGCCGTCTCGCGCACACTCCCGACGCCGATTGGCCCCCTGCCCTCGGCTTTCTCGCGCTGGATGATCGGCCGCAACACCGCCTTCGGCATATTGGCTGCGAAGATCCAGCCGATGGCGGTCCTGAACAGGGGAAGCGTTGCGCCAACGCGCATGGTCAGAATAATCGGCTTCCGGCTCTCCTCGACCGATACGATGACCGGACCATGCGTACCCCAGACGGCGAGCACCACCGATTCATCGAGCCGGTCGCGAACCGCACATTGCAGATCGCGGGCGGTCGCCAGAAAATTCCACCGGCCGATCGCGGCAATGCCGAGTTGGAAGCCGAAGGCACCGATGTCGTATTTCTTCGTAGCGTCGTCCTGATCGACCAGACCGAGTCGCTTGTAGCTTGCGAGATAGCGGTGCGCGGCGCTGGGCGACAGGCGGGCCTTCGCGGCAAGGTCCGATAGCGAGAGCGATACGCCGGAGTGGATCAGAACCTCCAGCAGCCGCCCTCCTACCTCGATCGACTTTATTCCGCTTTGCACGTCGCGTCAGCCGCCTGCCCTGGGAGAGTACTAGTAAATCCGACGGCGGAATCGGTCAACCAACCCAGGCGTCAACGGTTTTCCGGCGCTCTGGCATTCAGGCAGTTTCGGGTCACACGGCGAGGCCGTCTCCTTCTGGAGCCCGGACTTGGGAGCGTTTGCGCGAGTGAAGGTGTTCCATGAATGCCGCGGCATCTCGCGCGTTCAGCGCAGGCGGGTCGATCGCTTGATCTCCCAAGCGATGGTAGAGAAAGCCCCCTCGGCTTCGAGAAAACGACCGAACCACCGAAGCAGGCAGCGATAGTTCTGCACTCCGGACAACTAGAAGCGCCACGTTGCACCCAGAACCGGGCCGCTCAGACGCGTGTGGTAGACATGGCCGCCGCGATTGTAGTCAACCTCGAGAACCTTGTAGCCTGCCGACACGGAGAGGCGATCGCTGACGGTGTAATTGATGGTCGCAAGTGCCGACCACGTGAAGTCGGAGCCTGCTCCGAAGCCGCCAATGTCAGCCTGGGCTTGAACAGATAGCCTCTCCGTCACCGGAAGGAATGCACGCAGCCCTGCAACCGGGTCCACCCAACCAAAACTCTCGCCGTGGGTGGCGGAGCGGATGCCGATGGCGGGGTGGCTTGCAGTGATCGTCACGTCATTCGAGATGTGCCAGAAGCGAATGCCGCCGAGTGCGTCGAGGGTAAATTGCGGCGTGTCGATGACGCGATAGCCACCCTGCAATGTCGCCATGAGCTGTTTCGTATCGACCTTTGCGCCGACACTCGCGCCTGGCGGAATAATGACTCCCAAGCCAGGAATTTGCATCGCCGGCAGCGGACCAGCACCGTGGCCGTCGGAAGTGTCGACATACATCACATCACCCGAGAAGACAAAGCGGTGATAGCGACCCCACACATTGACAAAACCGCCGAAGTTGAGATCGTCCATGACGTCGGAGAACGGTTTCTTGACGCTGATCGTCGGACCGGAACGGAACGGCGATACGTTCCCGTTAAGGCCAGCAGCCCACATGTAGGGTGTTATCTGCAATGCCCAGGCCGGGCGTTCGGACGCAACCGATCTTTCGGGCAAGACCACTGCCATATCCGCAGCATTTGCCGCTTGCGCGCCGCTCAGACTTAACGCAACGATGAAAGCGAATCTTTTCAAGGATCTTCCTCAAGGCAAAAAGTATGTTCTTGTGAATCTGTTTGTAACCGCCCTCTGCGAATAGAGAGAAGATCAATCAACAAATCAAGGCAGCCGACGGAAGGGAAATTATGATGCTGAAAGAGCGCTCATTCACTGCTGTTTGTGCGGCCATACTCATGGGAACGAGCATGCTGGCTGCACCGGTATCCGAGGCCTGTACGCGCTTTGTCTATCATGGCGCGAATGATGAAGTCATCACCGCACGTTCCATGGACTGGAAGCTCGATGTCGGCACCAACCTGTGGGTATTCCCGCGCGGCATGAAGCGGTCCGGTGAGGCTGGGCCGAATTCGATCGAATGGACGTCGAGATACGGCAGCGTCATTGCAACGGGCTACGATATATCGACCACGGACGGCATGAACGAGGCGGGGCTTGTCGCAAATGTACTGTGGCTGGTGGAATCTTCCTACCCCAAATACGACGGCAAGAAGCCTGGCCTGACAATCGCGGCGTGGGCGCAATACGTGCTTGATAATTTCGCGACCGTGAAAGAGGCGGTGGATACCCTCGCCAAAGAGCCCTTCACTCTCGTTACGGACAACGTACCGGGTGAAAAGCGACTTGCCACCCTGCACCTCTCGCTCTCCGATGCCAACGGCGACAGCGCCATCATCGAATATATTGACGGCAAGCAGGTCATTCACCACAGCCGCGACTATCAGGTGATGACCAATTCTCCGACCTTCGAGAAACAGCTTGCTCTGAACGAATACTGGAAACAGATCGGCGGCACCGTCATGCTCCCAGGAACGAACCGGGCTTCTGATCGGTTCACGCGAGCCTCTTTCTATGTAAATGCGATCCCGAAGAGCGAAGACCCGGTTGAAGCGATCGCCAGCGCCTTCAGCGTGATCCGCAATGTATCGGTTCCATTCGGCATCACGACGCCGGATCAGCCCAACATATCCTCCACGCGTTGGCGCACCGTATCCGATCACAAGCGCAAGCTCTATTTCTTCGAGTCGGTGTTGACTCCGAATATATTCTGGGTCGACCTGACAAAAGTCGATTTCACAGAAAAGACAGGGAAGGTCATGAAACTCGACTTAGGGCCCAACCAGACGCACATCTACTCCGGCATGGCCAACCAGCAGTTCGAGGAAGCCACACCATTCAAATTCCTTGGGCTGTGAACCAAGCACGGAGAAGTCGAGGGGCGTCTTCGCCCCTTGCTCCGTCGCAATGTTCGTCGGGAAGCGCTTCGATCCAGCGTACATTTGCTCAGCCTAGCCGATCAGGCCGAACCGCCGCATGGCACGAGTTCATGCAGCAGGGTTGCGTAGTAGCCCCCGGCGGCGCTTCCCGTTGGCGTATCATCAGACTGGCGGGAAGGTAGCATCTCGATGCAGTCGGCAGATGGAGTATAGCAGGCGCGATTGGTCGAATTGGCTCGCAACACTCGCGCTCGCATATTGACGGGCAGAGGAGCAGACAATCGGAAGCCGCCATTGCGGGCGATCTGCATCTCCCGGACATCCATCAAAACCCTCTATTTGAGCACGACCGCTTCGCGATCGGACGGCTGCTCGGTCATTTGTCGCGAGGGAGGACGATCGACATCAACGCCCGGCAGGCGAAGATTTCGAGGCATGCGATCATCAAGAGAGGCTTCGGCTGACTCGAAACGCAATCCGACAGCATCAGCTTCCTATTGGCTGACGCAGCACCAACCTGCAGCCCGGATGAAGACGCTCGGCCGCATCGAGCCGACGGGCGCCACAGAAAAAAAGCCGTCCCGAGTTGGGTGAGCAGCATTCTGGCCATCTAACCCCGAGCTCTGGGGAGTGCGACGCCCGCACGATCTGTCCCGCAACTGGGTCATCTCGGCCGGCGTTCGGGGAAGGATCGTTACGATGCATCAACCGCAAGCAGGGCCAGCCAGTTCGTCACAAGGCGACGACAAGGGTGGCCAATCGCACCGACGACGAGGGGCTGGGGGTTGAAAGGCTCGGGGCCGAAAGGCTTCGATTCAATGTTTTGGTTTTGGGGACGGTCGACATCGGCTGTGCCGCATTCCCGCAAAGGGGCGGAAACGCGCCGGATCGACCTGTGCGCCGGATCCCGACATTTGTCCCCGCCCTATCGCCGGGGCGTTCTGGACAGGGCGGAATCCAGCCTCTATAACCCGCCCGCTCACCTTGCCCGCAACCGCGGGTCCGGCGCCCAGGTAGCTCAGTTGGTAGAGCATGCGACTGAAAATCGCAGTGTCGGTGGTTCGATTCCGCCCCTGGGCACCATCAGCCTTTCCCAGAGCGTTTCATAGCATCTCACGAACTAGATAAATCAATGAGTTAGCCGGTTCTGGCTGCTCATGATGACCCTCCCCATACCATTGCAGCGCATCGATTTGTGGGTAACGATCCGGGTATTACCCATTGCCCGGAGGACCGTTACCCATGTCGCTCTCCGACTTCGCCTGCAAGAACGCCAAGCCGAAAGACAGGCCCTATCGCCTTGCTGATGGGGATGGGCTTTATCTCCTCGTCCAAAAAAGCGGCTCGAAACTCTGGCAACTGCGTTATCGCTATCTGGAGAAGGAAAATATCCTCTCCTTCGGCAAATACCCGCTGGTGTCGCTTCTCCACGCAAGAGAGAGGCGGGACGATGCCAAGAGATTGCTGATCGCCGGCATCAACCCCTCCACCAAACGCAAGGAGGAGAAGGTCGCGGCTCTCACGGAAGCGCGCACCACCTTCGGCCTGATTGCCGAGGAATATGTGACGCGGATGGAGGATCGTGCCGCAGCGGCAACCACCGTCACCAAAACCAAGTGGCTCCTCGAAGACCTCGCCAGCCCGCTCGCCAAGCGTCCCATTAAAGAGATCACCTCGGCAGAAATCCTCGAACTCCTCCAGAAGATCGAGAAGAGCGGTCGACGGGAAACGGCACGGCGTTTGCGCGGCGTGATCGGCAGTGTCTTTCGGATGGCGATTGTCACTCTTCGGGCCGAGACCGATCCCACCTTGGCCCTCCAAGGCGCACTCCTGTCGCCGAAAGCCAATGGCCGTGCAGCGATCACCGATGAAAAGAAGTTCGGCCAACTCCTCGTGGCGATCGATGAATATGACGGCTGGCCGACTCTCAAAGCTGCCCTTCAATTCCTCGCCCTTACCTGTGTCCGCCCCGGTGAGGTACGGGGAGCGACCCGCGACGAGTTCGACCGAGAGAAGGCTGTCTGGCACATTCCGGCCGAGCGCATGAAGATGCGTGCTCCACACGATGTGCCGCTATCCAAGCAGGCGCTCCGGGTCTTGGAAGAGGTCTGGCCACTTTCCGAGCACGGCGGCCTGGTCTTCCCCTCGATCCGTTCAACCAAGCGTCCGCTTTCCGAGAACGCCATGAACGCCGCGCTGCGGCGTATGGGCTACAGTAAGGACGAAGTGACCGCCCACGGCTTCCGGGTGACCGCCAGTACCTTCCTTAATGTCCGCAACTACGATCCAGATGTAATTGAGGCGGTCCTGGCGCATCAGGACAAGAACACCATTCGGCGGACCTACAACCGCGCCACCTATTGGGAGCAGCGGGTGACACTGATGCAGGAGTGGGGAGATTTGCTAGATGCACTAAAGGCGGACCGCTAGCTTTACGCACGTTCCGTGGTCGGTTCAGCGCTCTCCACGATCCCTACAGCCTTTAGGCAGTTGTCAGGCTTCATGCGTTCGAATTTCGCCCGGTCCGCCAAACCTACGATGTTTTGCGCCAAACTACGATAAAGCTCGCTGATCCACACCATTGCGACGGCTTCGGAGCCGTGGAACGAAGGAATCGAACGCACATCGGAAAAGGTGGGCAAACTATGTCTATCGATCGCGACGACACCGCTCAAACCCCACTCTGCGACATGCCTTCTATTAGTCGCCAATGTGCCGCGCATCATCCAAGCTGGGCATGATGCTCGTCAGCGCTCCTTCCACGTCGATCTCATAGCGCCCGGCGAGCACGGCCACCTGATGCCCAACCGTAGCGCGGAAGCCACCGAGGGCGACGAAGAATGCCGGGTTGGGATGGCTGCCACGCCACTGGTAATCGAAGTGGCGATAGTGCTCGCGCTGATCATCGTGGAACTCGCGTCCAGCCTCGCGGATCACGCGAAGGGGAGTGACGGCGAAAGCGTCGGCGGATAGCGCCTGCAAGGTCTTCGTACACTCCTCCCGTATCTGGTGGATGGAATGTTCGACCTCGGATTCGGTTTCCATGTCGAACGGGTTGTAGAGGACGCGGCGATCTTCGAGAAACACGAGGAAGCGGCGGATGATCTCGGCTTCACCGGGACCGGGGTCCGACCATTGGACGCCGCCTAGGGGAGTGCTGAACCCGGTAATCTTGCGCGCTGTCGTGGCCGTCACCTTGCCAGACTTGCGGAAGAAGTTGCGCATATCTCCTCCAGTTATTTTCGCCTTATGATAGGCGCACCGACTCGGAAGGGACAATAGCATGGCACTCGGCTTCTCAGGCATGCTGGAGGTCGTGGTCGACCAACCCGCCTGTCGACGAGACGATCAAGGCGATGACCACAAATCCTGACTTCGAAGCCCTGAATAAGCATTGCGAGCGCAGCATCACGAAAATGAGCAATGCTGAGGCGCTCGCACACATCGGCCAATTGATCGACGACGCCTTCGACGCGTCCTTCGAGCGTGGTGCTAAGCGCGCCCTCTATCTGCTTGACGAATTGTCCAATCGTGAACTCGTCGACACGGATGGCGCGCTGGTCGAGTATTTCCGAGCCAATGCTTGGGCGGCACGGTCGCATATCGCGAACGTTCGACGATCTTGGTCCTGGGAGGCACCCGAGCGGCAGGCGGAGTTACTCGCGTTGTCGCGTGCCTCAAACCATCCTGGCTTTGCGAGCCTTGACAAGGTCCGTCGATGCCAGATTCTTACTAACCACGCGAACCTCCTCAACATGGTCGGTCGCTCGATTGATGCGATCGCGGTCTGGGACGCTGCTCTGAAGATTATTCCGGGCTTTGCGATGGCGCGAGGCAACCGCGGCTATGGCCTCAAAGGCTATGCCGGCATGGTGGTTGACGACCGCGAGCGCGCGATCCTAGGTTTGCACGCCTTCGATGGACTTCGTTCGACGATGGCTGAGGACGCACTCCATGATTCCGTTGATCCGCGAGCCGCACTCGCCTATTTCGCCGGTCAGGCGACGGAACTCGCTGGTGCCGTCAATATCGACGCGGTCCGGATGATGCAGGACCTCGATCGTGGCGATATAGGCCGGTCGAAGGCCGAACGCGCCTATCGTGGTTGGTGCCTTGAGCACCGTCTCTTTCTGTGCCCCTTGAACGATCTTGGACCGCATCTGGCGGCGGCCACTGACGACCTTATGCTTCCGCCCCTAACCGAAGGGTTGAACGACCGTCCCGATGGTTACCTGCCCCCGCCGATCGTCGGTTTCTTCAGTCAGATGAAGCAGGAATACGCCTCGGCGCGCTTCACGCTGTTTGAGGGAATGAGCAGCATGCGGGTCCATTTCTCTGATCGCGGAGTCGCACTCACCGACACGCTCGATTATCCGCTCTATTCGCTGGCCAGCGAGCGAGTCCGCATGGCCTTCCGCATCGCCTATTCACTGCTCGACAAGGTCGCCTTTCTCGTTGATCGCTACTGGACCTTAGGCAAGGTGCCGGACAGAATTAGCTTCAAGAATGTGTGGATGATCGAGAACAAGGCGCGCCTGCTGCCGCAGTTCGAGAAGCGCAAAAATCTGCCACTACGCGGCCTTTTCTGGTTGTCGAAAGAGTTGTTCGACGACCAACTCAAGCAGACCACGGCTGCCGACGCTCGTGAACTGCACAGCATCCGCAATGCGCTGGAGCACACCTATCTACGTGTGAGCGAAGGCTGGGCCAAGCCATTCATGATCAACGGCACGAGCAGCAATGGCTTCGGCATCGCCATCGGCAGTGACGAACTCGAAGCCAAGGCGGTTCGCGTTATGCAGATGGCGCGGTCCGCGCTATTCTACGTATCCTTCGCGATCGGGGTCGAAGAGCGTGAGAAGCAACATTCGAATCCCGGTCAGCTCATTGGCTCGATGCCGCTCTATAGCCTAGACCACAGGCGGAAGCGGCGTGATCCATTCTGAGTTGGCTCATTCCCGGGGGGTTATTCGCGACTTGGGCAAATCGCTTCGCAAGGATGAACGATGGGCAGCTCTTGGACACGACGTATCGCGAACAGAACGGCTGAGATGAGCGTGCAAGGTTACCATACTCATTGTGTCCATGGTCACCAGATTCATGGTGATCGGCAAGGCGTTTCGAAAGACCAAGAGCATCCTTCCGCGCCGAAAGGTCGCGGAAGGCCCAGTTTCGATATTAGCTCATCGTAGTTTGTGCGGTTACGTGTCAACGTCGAGTGGAACCGCGAAACTGTAATGCCCATCTCCTATGTTCGTGGCCCGCCACGCTATTTTACGCCAAACTACGAAAAAGCCCTCTGATCCCCCACATCGTGCTTCCACTGTACGAAAGATTCCGTTAGTTATTCGCTGCGCATGTGAGAACAGATTCGGGCCGACATGCTATGCACTTGTCTCGTCGGATGACGGACTTCCCGAGTTTCTCAGCTCCATTTATGCATCATGCAGCCGCTGTCTGATCGTAGCTACGAGTTCCCCACCACCTTTACGTCGGGCGTCGCGCATGACGGCAGCGACAGCACTCATTATCCGTACAACGGTGCCGTTGAACTCCTGATCCATCTCCAGCTGCTTTGGCTGCATCAGATTACGTGTTGATATCTTGGCGATACGGTCGCTTGGAGATGGGTGGGTATCGACGACAGCTGTGCCGTCGCCGACCGGTTCTTCGAACGCGCGTAGGATCTCAAGCGCAAGCAGCATCAACGAAGCGCCAGCCCCCGTCCTAGTATATGGGTTTGGGAGAAGCGGGAACGGCTCAAGCTCAAACTGTTCACAGACCTTCACTGCAAACGCGTCAGCCTGAAACTCCTGCATCATAGGATCGTCATCGGTACTGCGGTGTCCCAACACATGATGACCGAATTCGTGCGCGACAGTGAAATACTCCATCGACCAAGCGACCTGTTCAAACAAGTGAAACTCCGTCGGCGATGAAGGACGAAAGGGTACGAGGACATGTGTACCTGTCCCTGAGAAGGACACGAAAATCCGAAACCAATAGAGAACGAGATCAGGATGCTTCAGAAGACGTTCTCTATCGATCGCGGAGTCGGACCTTTTGGAAGTCCAGTGCGCGATATCTGCGTAAAGTGTGCGGGTGTACGCCCGCGCCACTAGACCGCACCATCTGAATAAGAATGAGCTAACCGAAAGTATGCTTTGATCGGTCATAATTACGTTAGTGAGTGATGCCGACACGCCGGCCTTCGGGTCAATCGCGATCTCCACCCTTTCGTGGGAAGTCTCTCCTGCTTTAGAGATCGCCTTTCGAACGCGGTCTGAAAGAAATTTCAATTTGAACTCGAGTCCAGATCCAACTCCCGGGCTGTTGACGCTTTCTAGCTCGCCATGAAAGCGTTCCGCCTCATTGCGCCGCGCGATTTCGGCTTCCGACCAGCCAGCTTCTTTCAATGCCTTGGCGGTCAGCTCGCGCTGTGCGGCCTCGCTTTCTTCATCCGGCTCATGCAAAGTTGCATTTGGATCTGCGGCCACCCTTTCAAATATCTGCGCCCAGAGATCACGAGCTGCATCGTTGTAACGCTTCATTCGATGATGCTCAGGACCTCAATGCCCCGCTTCACAACGACACGCCTTACGTGGTGGCGAATGTCTTCGACCGAATGGTCAACTGCAAGTTCAACTACGCGCTCTCGGCGGCTACGCCGTTCCCGCCAATGGGCATACGGATACTCTGCAATACGGGCGAAAATGGTTTCGTCACGAGGATGCGGCATCGGCTTGGTACAACCGCTGTTGATCGGACAAAACCAGATCGAATCCCTATGTGCGTCAATCAGGGACCTCGTATCGACTTCAAGAACATCGTGCTCTCGGTCGCGATAAGCTTTGGCATTGGTCAGCTTATGAAGACGTTCCTCCGACAGCCAGAAGAAGGCCTTGGCGTTCAGCAGCTGATACCAATCCGTCGGAGAGATGCGGTCGGGCAAAGCCCTTTTAAGGCCTGCGTCACTCATCGGGATCTGGTCACGCACAACGGCCCGAGGAAGGCCGTCACGTGTCACTTCAACGCTCTTCGGTCGATGTCGGCTTTCGATCTCGGTACGAATTGGCGGCTGGACGGCGTAGTGGTCCAAGAGCGCGCTGGTGCTCAGCAGGCCATATTGCTTGATCGAGTCCCACGAACCCCGCTCGGCCATGTGGTACAGAATCGGGCAATTAGCGACAAGTTCTTCAAGCTCCTCTTCAGTCACCATGCCCTCCGGTCAATGACATTACGCCAATTGAAATCCGTCGACAGCAACGAGACCGGCCGACCAGATATTCTTTCAATCTCCCCAACGAAACGGATCGTTTCCTGTGAAAGCTGCTCAAAGCGAAAGGCCTTTCGATTGCCCACGTCGAAATAGTCTACAAATGTTAGCGCGATATCCGTTGGACCATTCAGCTGGACGGAGTCACGAAACTGAACCCAGTCGAACTCCGCTATCCGCCGCGGCCTGTTGGTGGTTGTAGTCCGCTCGTTCTTCTCAAGGTCCTCGAGGGGTATGCCGCTGCGCCGATAGATTTCGGCCATGTCGACTTCATGCGCCATAGGCCCCGATGGTCCGCCAACTCTGATCGGATAGGTTCGACAGACCATGATGATCTTACGAACGTTCGAAGGCGCGATACCGGCATCTGCGAGACAGCCGGCAACGGTGGTATCCCTGGTCGTCACATGAGGATAGTCGCCGTGGTGAAGGCTCAGGCCGGTGCCCTGCGTTCCCTCTAGCAGAATCCGCTGGCCAGCAACTATCGCGCCTGCCAAGACCTGACGCGCACTTCCCAGGTATGGTTGGAGCAACTCGCAGTCACGTGCAAGAAATGCTGCTTTCCCTTCCTTGTAGTCAGATCGGCCTGTCATTTTGCGCGCGGAAGCAATGCCAACGCCCTGCGCCGTGGAGCTGATGCTGCCGAAGCGCTTTGCTTCCTCATCGCGGTCCGCGTCGGTGATGATCATCGCGCGCGGATCGATCGTCAGTCTCTCGGCATCGATCTGGTGTTCAGCGATCTCTTCCAGAAGCTTTTTGGGATAGATCACAGCGCCTGGTCCGAGGAGCAGCTTTGCATTCGGAGCACGCTGCGTGCCCGAAGGTAGATGATAGTATTTCTCCGGCTTTGGTTCTGCATAAACTTGGTGGCCAGCATTGGGGCCGCCGACGCGCACCAAGAGATCGTATTCCGGCGCGATGTGGCCAACGATGTTCCCCTTGCCCTCACTTCCGAACTGACCGCCGATCAGAACATCTACCAGAGCAACGTTTGACCGCGGATAGAGATTGAGGAGCGCGGTGGCCCGAACGAGAACGGCTTCCTCGCTGCACCGATCCGTCGAAACGACAATGTCAGCGACCTCTGCGAGCTTTCCGATTTGGCGTTCAGTCCGATTGCGCTTCAGCTCGTCGTAGGCGACCGCTTCATCGTCCTCCCGGCTGCGTGCTTCGTACCGCCTGCGCAGTTCCTCGTCAGTTGCGGTTAGGTGGATGTGATGGACTTCAGCGCCGTATGCGCGCCGGATCGCCTCGATCTGACCTGGGATACGGACCGAGTCGACAACGTAGAGGCCCTTCGGCGTCTGGCCAGTCGCATAGCTATCGATTGCACGTTGAAGAGCCTCGCCGACCCAAGCGCCGCCGTCCTTATTGTCGAGCCTCTGCCCCGCTACCTGCAGGGCTTTGCGCTCAGGTTTTGTATTCGGTGCCTTCTTGAAAATAAGTTCGCGTGTCTTGATAATCTTCGCCTCGTGCTTTTCCTTGAGCAGTCGCACCAAGGCGGACTTGCCGGAACAGATTGGACCGGAAAGCAGCACGATACGAAGTTTTGTGTTTCCCCCAGCCAATCAGAATAACTCGAGTTGTACCCGTTTAGGCGGGACATCATAGACAGTTACAGAAAGACCCGCACGCACCATCACATCGACAATCAACTCTTCTATCGTTGACCAATCTCCGCCTGCCGATCCGGTACCGATCTTCGGCATATGAATGCTCGCTCCAACAGATGCGGCATATTCAGCAA
The DNA here is from genome assembly GCA_035556495.1 of Xanthobacteraceae bacterium. Classification (GTDB taxonomy): domain Bacteria; phylum Pseudomonadota; class Alphaproteobacteria; order Rhizobiales; family Xanthobacteraceae; genus CANKHJ01. Next base: position 26,059 of record DATMEW010000053.1, read on the forward strand.
CTTGTTCAAGGCAAGCACTCAACGCAGCATATCTAATTCGAGGAAAAAGTGATGGGCCAAACCCTTCCTGTCCGATCAGACTTGCGATCGTTAAATCCTCGCTCGCTTCCGAAAAGATGGCGCGTCCCAAGCGATCACGCTGCGGGATCTGCACGACTTGCTTACTGTAGGCCTCTTCTGCGTCCGGGAAACGCCTCGCAATCTTGTGTGCGACTCCACCACCCCATTTGACGGCCTTGTCGTTGACTAGCTGACAGATGATCTTCTTTCCACCATTGCGAGGTTCTAGAACATCTCCATTCAGCAAGCGTATCGGAAGATAGTTTTCTTGGGCTTGGTCAAATCTTACCAGTCCGGCCACTCTGGGGTAGACACTTCCGGCATAGGACGTCAGTGCCACACACTCGATCTGTGTTGCCGCGCCCATCACCCAGCTTTCAACTGCACGATCCGTATGTCCAATGGCGGTGCAACGATGCACAATGCTTTCATTGGGGATCGCCAGCCCTGAAAGACGGATCTTTGGTGCAGTGGGCGAACTGACAAAATAGTCGATCTTGTAGTGCCGCGTTCCATCCTCGGAAACTGATGGCGACGAAACGAAGATTCCGATGGGCTGACTAGATATCTTCGCTAGACGAATGAGAAAGGCCTCTGCCGAGACGTCGTACTCGCGGCGCTGACGCATCAAGTCTTCGATTGGGGGAATGTCCGATGCGGCCGGCAGGCTTCCAATCGGGAGCACAAACTCGGATGCTGCCACATTGCAGAGCATTTCCAGCTGCCAGTCGTCTGGAGTTTTATTGCCGCCCCGATTGCGAATCTGTTCCGACCAATCAGGAAATAGCAGGTGCGCGATTTCATGAGCGATAGAGAACCGCACCCGCTCTCGCGGCTGCTGGGGATTAAATTCGATTTTTGGGCCGCTTTCCGTCGCCACCAGTCGCGCGTCGGCGACGCTGGAATTGGCTTCGATTTGGACCTCAAGCATTTCGGCGATGCGCAGAGGGTTGAACGGGGGACCTTCCCAGCCCTTCTCGCGCGCCGTCAACACGAGGGAACGGGCTGCGTCTTCTATAGCGGCCAGTGGATCAGCATTCTTCGCGAACGCTTTTACTGATGTGTTGGTCCAGTTGATCGAAGAGGCTTCAGGCATGATGGTTCGATCGGATATACCTACGGCCGGTTGCGCATTGTATGGTGGGGTCACACGAAACTCTAGAATGGATTTACGGCAATCTGAAAATAAGTACGTTGGACTTGCAGAAAGCGGCGAATATCCAATCGGTAAGTGCGCTCTTTCGAGCTTGTGGCGAACGGCAGCTCTCTGCCCTGCTTGGTCGTCGCTGCGGCGAAACGAATGGCAGTTTCCGGGCACCGCACCGAAGCTCCCGAACGACTGGAATAGAGACGCAAGGCTACCGTACCCATTGCACCCATGATCGCCAGATTCATGGCGACTGGCAAGACGCTCCGAGAGACCAGGAGCACGCCGCAGCCGAGAGGTCGAGGGAGGGCTGGCTCCGATAGTTCATCGTAGTTTGTGCGGTTACGTGTCGTCGTCGAGAGGAACAACGAAACAGTAATGCCCATCTCCTATGTTCGTGGCCCGGAAAACGCCGTTAAGAACGAGGACGCTCATTCGCCGAAGAATTCCACGCGGCTTTCGCCGCCGCGATGCGCGAACATTTTCCGTGGGAGTGGCTCAGTCGTTCGGGGGCCTTCCAGCCCGTTCCGAGAGCCAGTGGCCGCTCACCACGGCGCGACGGCGCGACTGACGCTCACCTTTCGCGAATCAGTGCAGATCATCCCCTAGCAATGGCTTTTCCAACGGCCAGCATCGCTATCAACACTATTCACAGCAAAAGGTAATGAAAATTTTTTTCTAAGGATATTATCCTGAGATTTCAATGGTTAACTTGATAATTCAGGTTCCATGACTTACCAAATGCTGATCATGAATAAGCCTGCTCCCTTGCAGTGCTGATTTCATGTCATATTTCTCCTCAACCTATTCAGGGAGGAGGGCCAATTGAATACGACTGAGGAACTGCTCAAGGCGATTTTGAGCATCGTCGCGCGGAAGACATTTCCGCCCGATGTACTTGCGAAGATCGTGATGCCAACGGTCGGAAGCGATAAGCAACTATTGGCTTACAATCTCTGCGACGGTGAAACGCCGCAGGCTGACATTTGCAAGAAGGTAAAACTAGACCGGGGAAATTTCAGCCGCGCGGTAGCGCGCTGGATCGAAGCTGGTGTGGTCGTGCGCGTCGGCAGCGACCGGCTTCCATTACATGTCTATCCGCTCAACAAGGGTACACTGAAGGCTGAGGGCGGCAAGTCATGAATGAAGAAGTTTTGGAAAAGCTGGACATCCTCATACGGCTCCAAGCAGCGGCTTTAACGGCGACGATGGAATCGTCGAAAGAGAAAATTCAATTCCTTTCAAGCGCCGGACTTCGCCCGACGCTGATAGCAAGCATACTTGGAACAACTGCCAATCACGTGAACGTCACATTGTCTAAAGGTCGGAAGCCGTCCAAGGCTGGATAGTTAGGAGATACAAATGGATACGAGCAACAATAGCGAACTCCTCGGAGAAATAAGGGCTGTCAAAATGCTGCTAATCCTTAATGCCCTTGCACAGGGATGTCAGCAGAAGCATGTCGCCGTAGCACTGAGCGTTAGCGACGCAACATTAAGCCGGATGTATCCAAAAGGCTTCGCTAAGGAAATAGCGAAAATCGCGGATCGGCGCTTCGTTACTGAAGCGGAGCCGGCATGACCGACGAACAGGCCGAACAGATACTCAAAGAGTTGGAAATGCTCCGCAAGCTCAAGCTCGCGGAAATGCTTGAACGGGGCTATTCGCAATCGCAGCTCGCTCAAATCCTAGGTGTTAGCCAGCCCACAATTAGCCGGATGACCCCCAAAGTTAGCCGGACGGCCCCCAAAGTAACTGCGAAGAAGGGCTGACACCATGAATGCCAGAACCGCAGTGGTCGATTGGTCGGGCAACTACGAAGAGAATTGCATTCAACTCGGCAACCATCTCGGCAAGAACAGCATCCGTCGAAAGCTATTCGACGCGATCTATGGACGTGGATCAAAGCTACGCACAAAGAAGCAGTTGATGGCAGCAACTGGAATCAAATCCAGCCACGGCCAGCAGGCTCAAAATCAACTGGACTACCTCGCAAGATATGGTTTGATTTTGCGAGATAAGAATGGCGGCTCGGTTTCGGACGGAAGCCATTATGTCTACGGCAAGGAGCCGAACGTCCGTGCGCATCGAAAAAACATACTCAAATACGCTGACAAACCTGCTCTCGCTAAGAAAACACCGACCAAGCGCAATCATGTTGTGAACGTCGTTGTTGGGAGAGGTGTGGCACGGAGTGCTTTGAGGCAGAAGAAGCCGCTAGATGTACTTTACTTAATGGCCAATCCGATCAAACGGCACTCGTTACGAGTCGATGCAGAGGTCAGCAAGGTGACAGAGGAGATTCGTCGCTCAAACTTTCGCGATAACATCCGTCTGCACCAGTCACCCGCAGCCAACCTCGACAGCATCTTGCGCGGTCTCAACGATCACCGGCCCCGTATCGTGCATTTCTCAGGTCACGGGAATAGCGGAGGCCTAGCCGGTGACGACGGCGGTATCAACCGCGTGAAGACAAAATTTGTCTCATTCGACATTTTGGGCAAGGCACTTCGTGCGACTGATACACCGCCCGAAGTTGTTGTGCTGAATGCTTGCCGGAGTGCCGGTGCGCGCACCTCACTTTTAGGTTCTGCCAAGGCGCTTATTGTTATGCAGGACTCAATTAGTGATATCGCGGCCATTGCTTTCGCCACCAAGTTCTATGGTGCGGTTGCCAGCGGCCAGTCACTTAAGTCTGCTTATGACCAGGGTGTCGTAGCGATTGAATCGGTTTCATTGGTGGAAGCAGGAACGCCCGCTCTCAAGTGTGCGAGCGGGGTGAACCCGGCGAAGTTGTTCCTCGCCTAGAGAGACAATCGCCCAGCAAAGCGAAAGCTGCACAGCGATGGTCGGAAGAATGCCGGAAATATGCGGCATATTTCAGCATCGCTCATGCGCGCCGTGCTTGTCCCTGGGCCAGGATCACCCGCGTGGCCGGATGCCGTTCAGGAAGGTTTTCAGTGCCGGGTTCTTGTTGTCCGGCTTGGAGCAGGCGATGTAGCCGAGACGGGTCGCGCCATTGCCATCATGAACCGGCCGAAACACGACGCCGAGGCTGGTGAGGCCGATCGCGGATTCGCATTGCAACGCGATGCCCTGACCATGCGCAACCTCGCTCAGGATGCTTTCGCGGCTGAGGCGGCATGTGACGATATCCGGATGGTCGGACGGCGCCGCGAGGTGTCGGAGCAGGAGGATACCGATGTCCGGGCCGGGGTCATGATGGCTGACGAGAAAGCGTTCACCTTTCAACTCAGGCCAATAGATGACCGATCTGTCCGCTAGAGGATGTCCCTTCGGCAGCGCGACCACGAGATGCTCCGCCCAAAGCGCGATCGTATCGAATACCTCGCACTTGCCGGCGTCGCCAAGGATGATGCAGGCGTCGAGCGCGCCGGACAACACGCCTGCCGTCATGTCCAGTAAGGGCCGCTCGACCAACTCCACGTCAATTTCCGGATACCGTTTGCGGAAGTCGCTCACGGCCGCGTGGAACGCTCCCGCCGAAAGCGACTGGTAGAAGCCGACAACGACGCGCCCGACCGTCCCGGCACCGCTGGCCCTCGCGTGCTGGGCCATCCGGTCAAAATCCTCGATAATGCGGCGCGCCACGACAACAAAATCCTCGCCGGCCGGCGTCAGCCGTGCGCCTGCCGTGGAGCGGTCGAACAGCTTGACCTTAAGCTCGATCTCGGCCTCCTTGATGCGCTTGCTAACGATCGGCTGCCTGACATTGAATTCATGGGCGGCGGCGCTGAAGCTGCCGTTGCAGGCGGTGGCGACGATGTAGCGAAGGTGGCGCAGGTCCACTTGGTTTCCTCCAGGCATTCAACGCACCGCGGCGGCCACGAGCCGAGTCTGGGCCGATTGCGTGAGCCAACCGCGCAAGCTCAACGCGCAGCGCTAGAATGAATAGTCCGACCGGTGGAAACCAATGAGATGGGCGCCCTGAGGGGCCGACCGAAGGACCATATCGTATCCTCGTCGGGAACCATTGCGCCTGGCGCTGGCGGATCACCGGAACGGACGCAGCAGAAACACGACGTAGAGCACGCTTGGCAGCAGCAGCGTCGCCCAGGAGACGCGGTCCCAGATGCCGTCGCCGACCAAGGCCGCGATTAGCCCAGTGATCGACAGTACGCCGATCACCAGTGGCCACGCGAAAATTTTGGTCAGGGTCTGACGGCGCGAGCGGTTCACGCTCATGACGACACCGCCTGCTGATCTATCGGCCGAGCGGCCGCCGGCGCTGCGACGGTCGTGGGCTTGCGTCTACGTAGCCAGAGATAGAGCCCGGTCCACAGGATCACGATGGTGAGAATGTCGAGAATCGCCCAGATGATTTTCAGTGGCATACCGCCATAGTCGCCAAAATGCAGCGGCTGCGACAACAACAGTGTCGAGACGTACCACGGCAGATCGCGCGTATCAGTGAGTTGCCCAGTCTCGGCATCAACCAACGCGGGCTTCAGCAACCGCGAGGTCACTGGCGTATCGCCGCGCAGAAACACCGCATAGTGGCTCTTGCTGGTGAATAGCGATCCCGGAAAGGCGACGAAGACCGGTACCATGCCAGGCACTGCCTGCTCCGCCACCTCGACGGCGCTCTGCACCGAGGAGAGTTTCGTAGGAATCTCGCGATCCTTGTATTGCGCGGTCATCTCGGCGAGCTGACCATACTGCCAGAGCTTCGCCACCAAGTCGGCCCAAGTGTTGATGACGCCGGTGAAACCGACGACAAGGGTCCACGCTACCAACAAGATGCCGGCGAGGTTATGCACGTCGAGCCAGCGCACGATTCGTGGCCGGTCGCGCCGATAGGCGCCGAACCTCAGCTTGCGCATCGACGGCGCGTAGACAACGATCCCGGATACGATCGCGATGCAGAACAGGATGCCCATGAAACCGAGGAACAGCTTGCCTGGTAAGCCGGCGTACATCTCGGTATGCAATTTTAGCATGATATAGGTGAAGCGCCCGGTCACGTCCGGTAAATCGAGGAACGCCCCGGTGTGCGCGTCCATCCGCAGAAACCGGTTGTCGGCTGGATCAGCGGTGATCGATGAGCCGACCGCGACGAACAGCGTATTCGGATCGTCACGATCCCAGGCCAGGAAGTGCGGCACCTGTTCGGGAGCCCGCGCTAGTGCGTTGCGGATGATGAGATCGAGATCGGCCTTCGGCGAGCCGGGCGGCACCTGGGCCGCCGGCACGCCCTCATGCAGCAGGTCGTCGATCTCGTGGTGAAAGATCAGCGGCAGCCCGGTAATGCAGAGCATCAGCATGAAGACGGTGCAAATGATGCTGGACCATTTATGTATCCAGCTCCATCTGCGTATTGCTTTGCCATAACCAATCAAAGCCTAGTTCCAGCTATATTTCAGGGTGGCCAGAACTTTTCTTGGAGCGCCAAGCACGCAATAGCTCAGGCTCGAGACGCAAGTCGAAACATAATATTTGTCGAACAGATTGGTCGCGTTGATCTGAAGTTTGAGTCCATTTAGATCCCTTCGATATTGTCCAAAATCATAGGAGATTGCCGCGTCAAAGAGTGCATAGGATGGGATCGCGACAGTGTTTGCCGCATCCATATAGTTCTCTCCAATAAAGCGCACGCCGCCTCCCAGCCCAAAACCCGCTGCGGGGCCATCCCGGAACGTATAAAAGGCCCACAACGAGGCATAGTCCCGCGGGATCATGGGGACATATTTGCCGACATCTCCGGCGGTGCTGCTTTGGGTGACCTTGGGATCAAGGTGGGTATAGCCCGCCGTGATATCGAGCTCTCGTGAAAGACTCGCTTTCGCTTCCAGCTCGATGCCACGGACGCGGATTTCGCCAGTCTGAATCGAGAATAACGGATTAGATGGGTCAGTCGTCAAAGCGTTTTGCTGCGTGACGTCAAATGCCGCCATGGTGAACATCGCCTTATAACCAGGCGGCTGATACTTGATGCCGATCTCCTGACCCTGCGCGGTCGTGGGCTTGAATGGACTGCCAGATGAATCGGCGATGGACAGGCCGGTGACAGGCTGGAACGATGTCGAATAGCTGACATAGGGCGCAAGGCCGCTATCAAAAACGTAGGACAATCCCGCGCGTCCGGTCCATGCGTCCGCGTCCTGCTTTGTAACGGCAGAGCTCAACAAATTGGTCGTATCCGCTTGCCAATTGTCGTGCCGACCATTCAACGTGAGGACGAAGCGGTCAAACTTGATCTGATCTTGAAGATAAATCCCGACCTGACTTTGATTGGACGATAACGAGTAATACGTCGTCAACGCTGATGGATCCGGAAGTCCCTGTCCGTAAACAGGCGAGTTAATGTTGAGCATTGACCCAAGCCCAATCGCATACGAGCCGCCAGATTTGGCTGTGCTATAGTCAACGCCGAATAGGACGGTATGACCTAGCCATCCTGTCGTGAAATCCGCTTGAAGTTGGTTATCAATCACGAACGAGCGTGAATTTGAGTACACGTCATTTGCCAGTCGTGCGATATAACCACCCGTGGCCTGAGGATCAGGCGTTGAGTTCTGCATTTGGGTCATATGTGCAGATACGTCGGAGTAGCGTGCATTCTGGCGGAACTGAAATACGTTGTTGAAGCGATGCTCGAACGAATATCCGATCATATTTTGATCGGCGCTCCATCGATCAAAGCTCGGCTCCCCCAAATTCGCACTGTAGGGGATGCGTCCATAAATGCTTGGGTAGAGACTTCCGTAAGCCGGCACGAATTGGGTATTTGGGCTGTTATTGCGATCCCTTGTGAAATTGGACAAGATCGTAAGCGTCGTATCATTATCAGGACGCCACATCAGACTTGGCGAAATGGAATAATGCCGCTCGTTATTGAAATCGACCCAGCTATCGGAATAGCGCCCAACTCCTGAAATACGATACAGAAATTCTTTGTCTTTATCGATGGGACCGCTGAAATCGAAAGCTGCCTGGGCACGACCATAACTGCCCGTCTGGAACTCCACCTGATTTTGCGGCGTAAGCGTCGGCCGTTTGCTGACCATGTTGATCAAGCCGCCAGGCGATGTCTCTCCGTAAAGGCTTGATGATGGCCCCTTCAGAACTTCGATGCGCTCAAGCCCCCACGGATCGATATGGGTTGCCGCGAGATTGAGCGACGGATCGACAGGCAATTTCAACCCGTCAAGATAACGCGGGGCCACAAAGCCACGAACGACAACATCATCGTTGCTCGTCGAGCTCGCGCCGTATCGTTCGGTGACGAGGCCAGGTGTGTACCGAAGCGCCTCATTCATCGCCTGCGCTTGCTGATTTGCAATCTGATCCTGAGTTACCACCGAGATGGACTGCGGTGTCTCCAAAATGGGCGTATCAGTCTTGGTGCCGGTTGCGCTCTGCCGGGCCGCAAAACCTTGGACGGGTCCATTCGCCCGCTCGGGCGCATTGCCGCCGGCGACGTCCACGGGGGGGCAACCTGATTGCGGGTCTCGACGCAATGAGGCGTATGCGACCAGCGGATTGACCTGAGCGCCTTGACGAGCGCGCGGCGGACTTTGATTGCTTGGGAGCGGTGACCGTCACAGGCGGCAATGTGCTAGGCGACGCTTGTGAGGACTGTGCCGATGCAGGCAATGACGAAGCGAAAATGACGCTAACTGCGCCGATGGCGGTTCCCGCCATCACGTTTATGCCAAACTGCTTCAAGGACTTGCGCTGCATCGAGAACCCCCATGTCTGGGGATTCTTCATAGGGTCGCGCGGCTCGCCACGCCACGATCATGGCTTTTGCGACATGCAAGAACTCTTTCGCGGCAGACAATTTAGAACAGCTCTTGAAAATCGCTCGAGGTCAACTGCGCACGGCGTCCTTGCGCGGCGAGCGCCCGAAATGTCTTCGATAGGCTGTAGAGAAGGCCGCCGCGTTGGAAAAGCCAACCTTATAACCGACTTCGGCAATGCTCTGACCGCGCTCCGTCAACAGCGCTTGCGCGATCAACAATCGCTGAGTCCGGACATAGCCGAATATAGTTGTAGCGAACACAGCCTTAAAATTGGCTTGCAAGGTTGTCACGTTCACGCCGACACGCTTAGCCAATTCCAATATGCGCGGCGGCGATGTCAGGTTGGCGTCAAGGATGTCGCGCACCTCCATCACCCGGTCATAATGCCGCCGGCCAATAAGCGCGACCTTCCGCGACTCTTCCTTGAGAAGCTCGGCAACCTCGATCACGAAGGCAAGGATATTGCTTTCGAGAAATAGTTCGCCAAGCGCGCCAGTATAGGCATGGTCCAAATTGCTCCGCGCAATGGCAACAAGTCGGGGCGAGCGCGGCAAGATCTTGGTCTGGAATTTGGTGCGGACCAAGGAAAGCAGCATCGTCAATCCGTCGTCGTTTACGTTTTCAGCAAACCGCTCGAAAAAAGCGGCTTGAGAACAAAACCCGCGCTGCGCGATGTATGGCCCGCGATACTGCGCCCATGGCATCGCATGGATCGTGCGCATCCTCCCAGAACGGCACGCTCAAGAACCTTGTAGACGCGGCCATAAGATTCGACTTCGACAAAGTCGCGCTCGTCGCCACCAAGCAGGATGGAGCATCCAAGGCATGCCTCCCGGTCAATGACGAAGTCTTGGGTCAAAAGGCAAATGGTGTCGTTAGCCACGGCTATGAGGCCGGGCTGGATCTCGCGAAACAGTAACCGCCCGGACATAACCGGTGTTTCAACCGGACTGGGCGACACATCGTGAAGCCCACCCCCTAACGGTGTGTAAGCATCCAAAAGATCAGAGGCTCGATAAGAGCTCGGTGGCGGCGGCCGAAATATATTCATAGCCGGCGGACCACAGTGATTCGAATGTTCATCGGCTACCAATCATCTTTTTGATAGTCAGCCATCAAGGCTACGCCTGAATGAGTGCACAAACAATCATGAGTTCAATAGCTTAGAAAGCTTACAACTTCGCGATACTGTCCGGCAGATCATTATCAATGGCTGGCGGATTTATGTCTCCGCTAGGTTAGAAATGAACGCCGCGCATGATACTATTATTAGCTGATTCACTTTCGTTCCTTGCATCTACGATGAACCAGAGCACCTCCATTCGCGAGGTGTCTCAATTGGTCTCAAGGATGTTGATGGCAAATAGGCAAGTCGCGCGATGGCGGGCGGCGCGGCGATATGTGAAGTCTCCGCGCCGCCCGCCATCACACCCGGTCCTGCTGCGGCCTATTGAACGCCATCTGTCCGATTTTCGTCCAGGCGCCGTGTGCGTATCCGCCCTGATCGCTTTGGAGCTTGTCGGCCATCCAGAGCAGTGCGCCGAAGATGGTGGCGCGGTCATCGCCGGTCAGGTCCACGATGCCGGCCTTGACGACGAGGCCGCCGAGTTCGATCAGGTGCCGCGTGCGCTTGCGGCGTTCGGCCTGCCAGTTGCGCATGTCATGCCGGGCGCGCGCCGCCTGATGGCGGTTGCGCGCTGCCCGGTTGCGTTGGAGCGCCGCCAGCGTCGCGCTCAGTTGCCGGAGCAGTTCGCCGCGCGCGCCGCTCGAAAAACGTCGCCCCGCGTTTCGCCCATGCCTCCCTCGTTCTGGCGTCTTTCGTCTCGGTCACCACGATCAGCGCGCCGGCCAGTTCCTCGGCACTGAGCATATCGGCTCCGGTGGCAATCACCAGTTCGCCAAGCTGCTGTACCTTGCGACTCTTAAGTTCGCGTGCCTTGTCTTCGAGCGCTTTCAGTTCGGAGTCAAAGTCGCGTGGTTTGCGCATGTGTCGTCTCCATCGTCATCATTTGTTGTCGATGGAGTGAGGATAGTTGAGCGCGTTGCGGATTGCTTCTATGTTGCCGGGACAGCGTGAGACGCGGCGGTCCGTCCCGAGAAATTAGTTTCGAGGGCGCGCTTATACGTCGTTCCGACGTGCGCTTGAGCGTGTCAATGATCCGATCGCGATGGCGATCTATCATCTTCACGTCAAGGTCATCAGCCGCAAGCGCGGCCAGAGCGCGGTGGCGTCGGCCGCCTACCGCTCGGCCTCGCGGCTGCGCGATGAGCGCCTGGGCCGCGATCAGGACTTCACCGCCAAACGGGGTGTGGTCCATTCCGAGGTGCTGCTGCCGGACGATGCACCCGAGCAATGGTCCGACCGCGAACGGCTCTGGAACGATGTCGAGTCCTTCGAGGTCAGGAAGGACGCCCAGCTTGCCCGCGAGGTGGAGTTCGCCCTTCCGCGCGAACTGACGCAGGCGCAGGGCATCGACCTCGCTCGCGACTTCACACAGTCGGAGTTCGTCGATCAGGGCATGATCGCCGATCTCAATGTGCATTGGGACATCGGCGAAGACGGAAGCCCCAAACCCCATGCCCATGTCATGCTGACCATGCGCAGCGTGGATGAGAACGGTTTCGGCCCAAAAGTGCGCGACTGGAACCGCACGGAAATGGTGGAGCGCTGGCGGGAACGCTGGGCTGAGCTTGCCAACGAACGTCTGGCCGAACTCGATATCGACGCGCGGATCGACCATCGCAGCCTTGAGGCGCAGGGCATCGCACTGGAGCCGCAGAGCCAGATCGGCGCGACTGCACAGCGCATCGAAGGCGAAGGAATTGAAGCCGCCGACAGGGCGGAAATGCACCGCGAGATCGCCCGCAACAATGGCGACAAGATCATTGCCGATCCGTCCATCGCACTCGACGCCATCACGCATCAGCAATCGACCTTCACGCGCCGCGACATGGCGAAGTTTGCGCACCGGCACAGCGACGGAATGGACCAGTTCAACGAGGTCATGGGCGCGATGCGCAATGCGCTCGATCTGGTCGAACTCGGCCAGGACGGGCGTGGTGAAGACCGCTTCACCACTCGCCAGATGATTGAGGCCGAACAGCGCCTGCACCGAGCGGCGGAACTGATGGCCGAGCGGGAACGCCATGCGGTCAATGACAGGGACAGACTCGATGCTCTTGCGCGCGCGGAAGCACGCGGCCTTGTCCTGTCCGGCGAACAGGTCGATGCGTTGGCGCATGTCACGGACGGGCGCGACCTTGACGTCGTCGTCGGTTACGCCGGAACGGGCAAGAGCGCCATACTGGGTGTGGCGCGAGAGGCTTGGGAGGCGTCCGGTTACGAGGTTCGCGGCGTGGCGTTGTCCGGTATTGCGGCCGAGAATCTGGAAAGCGGATCGGGCATTGCGTCGCGCACCATCGCCAGCATGGAGCACGGCTGGAACAACGGCCGCGACATGCTCACTTCGCGCGATGTTCTTGTGATCGACGAGGCCGGCATGGTCGGCACGCGCCAGTTGGAGCGCGTGCTCTCCCATGCCGCGGAAGCCGGTGCAAAGGTGGTGCTAGTCGGCGACCCGCAGCAGTTGCAGTCCATCGAAGCGGGCGCGGCATTCCGGTCGATCCATGAGCGTCACGGCGGCGCGGAAATCGGCGAGGTCCGCCGCCAGCGCGAGGACTGGCAGCGCGACGCGACCCGCGATCTGGCGACCGGCAGAACAGGCGAAGCGATCAATGCCTATGAGCAGAACGGCATGGTGCATGAAGCCGTATCCCGCGAGCAGGCGCGCGGCGATCTGATCGACCGCTGGGACCGCGACCGGCAGGCAGAACCGGGTCGCAGCCGCATCATCCTCACCCACTCCAATGCAGAGGTGCGCGCCTTGAACGAGGGCGCGCGTGAACGGATGCGGGACGCCGGCGATCTGGGCGAGGACGTTCATCTGAAAGTCGAACGCGGCGCGCGAAACTTCGCCAGCGGGGATCGCGTCATGTTCCTTCAGAACGAGCGCGGGCTTGGCGTGAAGAACGGAACGCTCGGCACTATCGAACAGGTCAGCACGCAGAGCATGACCGTGCAGACGGACGATGGACAGAACGTCTCGTTCGACTTCAAAGACTACAACAAGATCGACCACGGCTATGCCGCGACGATCCACAAGGCGCAGGGCATGACGATGGACCGCACCCATGTGCTGGCGACGCCGGGGATGGACGCCCACGGCAGCTATGTCGCCTTGTCGCGGCACCGCGACGGCATGGACCTGCATTACGGCCGCGACGACTTCGCCGGCCAGGACCGGCTTGTCCGCACCTTGTCGCGCGACCGCGCCAAGGACATGGCGTCGGATTACGAACAACGCGATCCGATGCAGGACTATGCCGAACGGCGCGGCATCACCTTCCGCGAGCGCGTCGCCGAGATCGTGCGCAAGGTCGTGCCGGAAAAGGTGCGCGACCGGATCAGCGGGATGTTCGACGGTTCGCGCTCTGCCGCTGACGCCGCGCCTGGTTCAGACGTTGGAGAGCGGCCGGAAAGGAAAGGCGCGGATGTGGAGGCGCGGCGCGAACCCGCAGTGCCCGCGCGCGCGGCCAACGACGACCCGGAGGTCGCACTGCGTCGCGCCCGCACCGATGCGCTCAAACGTCATGCCCGCGCCGTGGACGCGATCTTCAGCGCGGATGATGCGGGTCGCAAGGCGAGTCCCGAGCAATGGAAGGAACTGACCGCCACGCGGAAAGCCTTCGATGAGGTGCGGCCGCACGGCTGGCAGGATGCGGAAGCCGCTTACGCCAAGGATGGAGAACTGGCCAGCGAAGCAGGGTCGGGTCGGATCAACCGCGCCGTCCGCGCGCTCCAGTTGGAGACCGAAATCCGCACCGATCCGCACCGCCGCGCCGACCGCTTCGTGGAGCGCTGGCAGAAGCTCGGCCACACGAGCCAGCGCCAGTATCAGGCCGGCGATATGTCCGGCTACAAATCCACGCGGGCGGCGATGGGCGATATGGCCAAGAGCCTGGAGCGCGATCCGCAACTGGAATCCATCCTCGCGGGCCGCAAGCAGCAACTCGGCATCACGTTCGAGTCCGGCCGCAGCCTCGGCCGGGAGCTCGCCTTCAATCATGGCATCGACCTTGGCATAGGACGAGGGATCGGATTGTGATTGGCGCACGCGACAGCGCGCAGGGCCGGCGCATCTCCATGCTGGCGACGGTAGGGAGAAAGATCGCTCGCGACGTTTCTGCCTACCGCGCGGGATAGGCTTTTCCGAAACTGCCTCCGAACCGTTGGACGGTCGCTGCGCCAGCCTGAGACGGAGACAGTTTGATGCAGGTAGTATCCCAAAGAACCGCCACGCCCTTTTGGGCGACATGGATTGATCCCGCCGATTGCAAGTATTTGCCGCCGTTTCTACGCCACAGTACGCCGACGTGAAAAATGCTCTTGCGCGCGCGACCGCTTGCTCTGACTGATCTCAGAAGCCGTCAGAAACAACGGGCAGGAGGCAGCGCAGCCATGCGAGAGCCAGACCGTATCATCCGTCTAAAAACCGTTCTGTCCCGGACAGGACTGTCGCGGTCCACCATCTATCGCAAGATCGCCGAGGGCACGTTCCCGCCCCAACTCAAGATCAGCACCAACAGTGCGGGATGGAAGGAATCCGACATCAACCGCTGGGTCGAAAATCCTGTGGCGTGGAGACCACAGCGAGAAGGTGATGAAGTCCGATAAAGCTGGATGCTAGAGTTGGCGAAATGAAGTAATTTCCTGTGGGAAACGGAATCGAACCGTCGGTATAATTTTGGATTGGGTAATTTTGTGGGTATCGATCATCATTCACACTGAAGATTTATCAATCATTTCAACAGCGTAATATATAGTTTCGATTCCGCCCCTGGCACCATTGGCTTGAAGAACTGAGAGCCTTCAATAAGACAAGTTCTATCAAGGTGTTACGCTGGCCCACTGTGTAACAAGGGTGAGCTACAATCCTGACTTGAGTCTGTCGACCGCGAATCCGTCGTCGTCAACGCCCGACTATCGGCGCCCGGCGGTCGCCCAGTCGAACGGTACGAGTTGAAAGATGGCGTCCGGGGTCGTCTCATCGTGCCAAGAGCGACACCGATTCCCGCGCGTCAAGGCTGCCCCCGCCTCGGGCGCAGCCGGGGGGCACGGCTTCCAATTCGCCTCTCCGACCAGACGCCCATGCCGGGGCCGGCCCTGCTCCTCCCTCTGCCCCAACCCGGCGGCGGAATAGGCCCCGCCCGTTCAACCAGGTTCGGGATCGTCGCGGCGCGGAGCGGCACCGTCCTCGCCATCCTCCTCGTCATCCGGCTTTGCCGGAATGGCGTAGACCCCGGCCATCCAGCGGTGGAGGTCAATGTCGCGGCAGCGCGCCGAACAGAACGGCTTGAACCTCTCCTCCGCGGGGCGGCGGCAGATCGGGCATGGGGCGGCGGGCGCGAGTGTCGGCATGGAAGAGACCTATAGCGTTTTCGAGCGAAGGGAATAGCGGTTCGCATGAAGAAAACGCATCAGAACGGGAGGCACATCCCGAAAAACGGAAACCGGTTTCTTCGAACAAAGATCAAACGACAAGCGAGGAACCGGATCAGCGGAGGGGCCCCACTTCCAGTTCCGCCAGAAGTGCAAGGCTCCGTTTTTTGTTCGCCCGAACTGGTGCCCACTTCGCTCGAAAAAAGCTCTATGCATTCCGCCGCTGCGCATCCAGCGCCCGCAGCTCGGTCTTGAGAATCTTGCCGTAATTGTTTTTCGGCAGCGCCGCGACGAACACATAATCCTTCGGCCGTTTGAAGCGCGCGATGCTGGCAAGACACAGCGCGTCGAGTTCGGCGCGGTCCGCCTCGCCGACGACATAGGCGATCACGGCCTCGCCCCATTCCGGATCGGCACGACCGATCACCGACACTTCGCGCACGCCGGAATGGCGCAACAGCACCTCTTCGACCTCGCGCGGATAGATGTTGCTGCCGCCGGAAATGATCAGGTCCTTGGAGCGGTCCTTCAGCGCCAGATAGCCCTCCGCGTCGAAGGCGCCGACATCGCCGGTGTGCAGATAGCCGCCCCTGAGCGCCGCGGCGCTCGCTGCATCGTTGCGCCAGTAGCCGCGCATGACGACGTCGCCGCGCACCAGGATCTCTCCCGTTTCGCCGGCCGGCAGCGGCCGGTCATCCGCCCCGGCAACCTTCACCTCGACGCAGGCGAACGGCCGGCCGGCGGAGGCGAGCCGCGCCCGCCAGCGCGGATGCGCATGGTCGGCGACCTCGGCGCGTGTCAGCACCGAGATGGTCATCGGGCTTTCGCCCTGCCCGTAGATCTGCGCCAGCCGCGGCCCGAAGCGGTCGAGCGCCTTCAGCGCGTCCTCGACATACATCGGCGCCCCACCCCAGACGAAAGTGCGGATGTGGCCGACATTGCCGTCGGCCGGCGATTCGACGAGTCGCTTGAGCATCGTCGGCGCGGCGAACATCGAAGAACGCGGCCAGCGGTCGAGCAGGCGATAAATCTCCTCCGCATCGAAACCGCCGGATTCCGGCACGACGTTGACGCCGAGGCCGGCGACATGCGCCATGATGTAGAGCCCGGAACCGTGGCTCATCGGCGCGGCGTGCAGGATCGGGTCGCCCGGCGCCACCGGATCGACCTCCTGCGCATAGGCCCGGCTCATCACCGCAAGATTGCGATGCGTCAGCATCGCGCCTTTCGGGCGGCCGGTTGTGCCGGAGGTGTAGAACAGCCAGGCGAGATCGTCGGCGGCGCGCGCCGCCATCGCCAGCGGTTCAGCCGTGAGCAGCGCGCGATAATCGGCGCCGCCGAGCACGATCATCCGCTCCAGCGTCGCCGGCGCATGCGCAGCGAGTTCGCCGCCGATATCGGCAGAGACGAAACAGACGCGCGCGCCGGAATGATCGAGAATATAGCCGAGCTCCGCGGCATGCAGCTTGGCATTGGCCGGCACGGCCGCGAGACCGGCATGCCAGATCGCATACAGCGCTTCGATATAGTCCGGCGTATTCTTCGCGATCACCGCGACGCGGTCGCCGGGCATCAGCCCCATCGCCCGCAAGGCGCCGGCAAGCCGCGCGACACGCGCGCCCAGTTCCGCGTAAGTGAGCACGACGCGCGTGCCATTGCCGACCGCGGGGCGATCACCGTGGTCGCGGGCGGCACGATCAAGATCGAGCGCGATGTTCAAAGGCGAAACCTCATCGACAAGCCCTCATCGACAGAAGCTTATCGATATGGTCCCGTCGACAAAAGCGCATCGACAAGACTTTACCTGATCGACAAAACCTTATCGCAACGCCGCGACAGCCGATGCGTTCAGCGGCCCTCGAGCCAGCCGGCCCGGATCGGATAGCGCTCGCCGTCGAGCAGAGTCAGCGTTTCGTAGAGCGGCAGGCCGACGACATTCGTGTAAGAGCCGACGAATTTGACGGCAAAGGTTCCGGCAATGCCCTGGATCGCGTAACCACCCGCTTTGCCCTGCCATTCGCCGGACGCGAGATAGGCGTCGATGTCCTCGCGCGACAGGCGACGGAAGCGCAGCCGTGTTTCCACCAGCCGCTGACGAAACGCCTCGCGCGGCGTCACCAGGCAGAGCGCGGTATAGACGCGATGATTGCGCCCGGAGAGCAGCCGCAGGCACTGCGCCGCCTCGTCGCGCAGCTCGGCTTTCGGCAGGATGCGCCGTCCGACGGCCACCACCGTGTCGGCGGCCAGGACAAACGCCCCCTTGAGCATATCGTCGAGCTTCACCGCTTCCAGCGCCGCATCGGCCTTGGCGCGCGCCAGCCGCGTCGCATAGGCGCGCGGCAACTCGCCCCGCCTCGGCGTCTCGTCAATATCGGCAGGCTTGAGCGCATCCGGCTCGATACCGGCCTGATTGAGAAGCGCGAGCCGACGCGGCGAACCGGAGGCAAGCACGATTTTAGGGCGGCCGATCATCGGGATTCGCGATTTGTCGTGACAGGGACGGCGCGGCAAGCTGAGTAGCGGAAGGCGGCGGTTTTCACAACCACGGCCGCGCACGAGAAGAAGGCGGAAACCGGATTGCACCGCATCCTTTTATCCGGGCATGATCTTGCATGAAAGCCGGCTCCCGCTGTCCGGGATCATGTCCTAGCCATTGCCGCCCCCCGGCCCGCCGAAACGCTGCTTGATCCGCTCCATCAGGCTGTCGCGGACGGCACGATAGGCGTCGAGCTGGTGCTCGCGGCTGCCGCGGGCCCCGGTCGGATCGACGGTCGGCCAGTATTCGACCTCGACCGGCAGGGTTCGCGTCAGTTCGAGGGCGCGGTGGTGCGCCTGCGGCGACAACGACACGACCAGGTCGAAATTCAGCCCCTCCCAGTCCTCCAGTTCCTCGATGGTCATTGGCCGATGTTTCGCGATGTCGATGCCGGCCTCCTCCATCGCCGCGACCACGAAGGGGTCAAGCTCGCCCTTCTGCACGCCAGCGGAGGCCGAATAGATATTGCGACCGAACATCTGCTTGAACAGCCCGGCAGCCATCGGCGAGCGCACGGCATTGAGATTGCAGACGAACAGCACCGCCTGCGGACGGATGGCGCGCTTCACGGCCGGCATCGGCGTGCTAGCCCTTCCAATGCAGCACGCAGACCAGCGTGAACAGCCGGCGCGCCGTGTCGAAATCGACCGCGATCTTGCCTTTCAGCCGCTGCTGCAGCAGCGTCGAGCCGTCATTGTGCAGGCCGCGCCGCCCCATATCGATGGCCTCGATCTTGTCCGGGGTCGCGGTGCGGATCGCCGCGTAATAACTGTCGCAGATCAGGAAATAGTCTTTGACGACACTGCGCAGCGGCGCCAGCGACAGCAGATGCGCGACGACCGGCGTGCCGTCCTCCAACCGGATGTCGAAGGCGAGCCGGCTGCCGGTCACGCTCAGATGCAGCACATAGGGACCGCCATCGTGGCCGACCGGCGCGAAGGAGTTCTTTTCCAGCAGATCGTAGATGGCGATGGCGCGCTCGTGCTCGACGTCGGGATTGGATCGGCCGATCGACGCTTCGTCGAGCGTCACCGCGACGAGACGCTGTCTGGCGTCCGCTGCGGTGCTGTCGCTCATGGCAGATTGAGCCTGATGGCAACGGACCGCGCATGCGCATCGAGCCCCTCGGCCTTGCCGAGGGTGATTGCCGCGGGGCCCAGCGCGCGCAACTGTTCCGCGCCGCATTTGAGGATCGAGGTCCGCTTCATGAAGTCGAGCACACCCAGCCCCGACGAGAAGCGCGCCGAACGCGCCGTCGGCAGCACATGGTTGGAGCCGCCGACATAATCGCCGATTGCTTCCGGCGTATGCGCGCCGATGAAGATCGCACCGGCATTGCGGATCGCAGCCGCCAGCGGCTCGGCGTCCTGCGCAACGATCTCCAGATGTTCGGGCGCCAGCGCATCGACCAGCGGCACCGCATCCGCAAGCCGCGGCACGGTGATGATCGCGCCGAACGTCTCCCACGAGGCCGATGCGATGGCGGCGCGCGGCAAGCTCCGCAACTGGCTCGCCACCGCGTTTTCGACCTGCCCGGCCAGTGCGACATCGTCGGTGATGAGGATCGACTGCGCGCTCGCATCGTGCTCGGCCTGCGCCAGCAGGTCGGCGGCGATCCAGTCCGGATTGCCGGTGCCGTCCGCAAGCACCAGCACTTCCGACGGGCCGGCGATCATGTCGATGCCGACCCGGCCGAAGACCAGCCGCTTCGCCGCCGCGACATAGGCATTGCCCGGACCGACGATCTTCGCCACCGGCGCGATGGTCTGCGTGCCATAGGCGAGCGCCGCCACCGCCTGCGCGCCGCCGATGCAATAGATCTCGTCGACGCCGGCGAGCTTCGCCGCCGCCAGCACCAGCGGATTGAGCGCTCCGTCCGGCGACGGCACCACCATGACGAGACGCGGCACGCCGGCGACCTTTGCCGGAACGGCGTTCATCAGCACCGAGGACGGATAGGCGGCGGTGCCGCCGGGCACATAGAGGCCGACGGCCTCGATCGCCGTCCAGCGCGAGCCAAGCTCGACGCCGAGCGCATCGGTGAAGCGGTCGTCCTTCGGCAGTTGCCGTTCGTGATAGGCTCGAATGCGGTCGCGGGCGAGCGCCAGCGCCGCGATGGCCTGCGGATCGCACCGGCCTGCGGCCGCATCGATCTCGGCGGCGGCAACCCGCAGCGTCGACGGCGTCAGCGACAGCCGGTCGAAGCGCGCGGTGAATTCGATGACAGCTTCGTCGCCGCGCTGCTCGACCTCCGCCAGGATGGCGCGCACCGCCTGCTCGACGTCGGCCGACGCCTCGCGCTTGGTCGCCAGAAACGCGCGAAACTGCGCGGCAAAGGTCGCGGATTGACTGTCGAAACGAAACGGCATGGCAATACGTCCGCAAAAGGTCCGGCGATGCGGCCCGCTGCAACGCAGCGGACATCCATGCACGTCATTGGCGCGGCGATACCGGCCCCGTCAACCCCGCGATGACTGTGGCTTTCGGCGGGTCAGGCGTGATCCGCAAGGGGTGCCGCCGGGGCAGCGCCGTTGAGCTCATGTTCGGGGCATTTGGCGCAGATCCAGGCTGGACCAAGATCGGCCAGTTCCACTTCAAGGCATTCGACATCGAGCCGCAGCGCGGCACCGCCGGAGAAGGTCAGCGTCACCACGCCCGAGGGCGCATCGCGCTTGACGAATTCGACCGCCAGCAGGTTGAGCACCTGCACCTCGCTGCCGATATCGATTGCCCTGCTTTTGCAGGCCATCACCCGCTCGAAACGCAACGCAGCCCGCCGGCGGCGATATTGCGGCGGCTCGGCCACCGCCGATTCCCAGTCGAAACGGTTGAGGCCGACGACGAGGCGCTTTTCCTGCGGCAGCCAGATCAAATCGGAGACCTTGACCACGGCGTCCTGCAGATGCGCCGAGGCAATCTCCAGATCTTCCTCGTCGAGGACGATGAATTTGATGAGATCGGAAGTCATCGGGTCCGTCGCCTGCTGCAGTACATCCGCTTGTCCGCACCCAAGCTAGGGTCAAATCGCAGCTTCGCAAGCCCTGTTGGAAAGGAAGTCCTGCTGGAAGGAAGCCCTGCCCGGCGGATCGGCAGCGGCGACGCCGCGCCGACTCACGCGGGCGGCGCGCTAGCCGCCCAGCCGCTCGATCAAGGCACCGCACGCCGACAGCTTCGCCTCCAGCCGCTCGAAGCCGCGGTCGAGGTGATAGACCCGGTTGACGGTCGTGTCGCCTTCCGCTGCCAGCCCGGCGATGACCAGCGACACCGAGGCCCGCAGATCGGTGGCCATCACCGGCGCGCCCTTGAGACGGTCGACCCCCTCGATGGTCGCTTTCTGGCCGTCAAGATGGATGCGCGCCCCGAGCCGCGCCAGTTCCTGCACATGCATGAAACGGTTCTCGAAGATCGTCTCGGTGATGCGCGAGGTGCCGCTGGCGCGCGTCATCAGCGCCATCAGTTGCGCCTGCAGGTCTGTGGGGAAGCCGGGAAACGGCTCGGTCGTCACCTCGACCGGAGCGATGCCGCCGCCGTTGCGGGCGACGCGGATGCCTTCGTTGGTGGCGGTGATCGTCGCGCCGGCCGCGGCGATGACATCGAGCCCCGCCTGCAGCAGTTCCGGCCGGGCATTGCCGAGCAGCACGTCGCCGCCGGTCATCGCCACCGCCATCGCATAGGTGCCGGCCTCGATGCGGTCCGGCAGCACGCTGTGACGGGCGCCGCCGAGCCGCGACACGCCCTCGACGACGATGCGCGGCGTGCCCGCACCGGCGATTTTCGCGCCCATCTTGTTGAGACAGTCGGCAAGATCGCCGACCTCCGGCTCCTGCGCGGCGTTATCGATGACTGTGGTGCCGTTGGCCAGCGCCGCGGCCATCAGCGCCGTATGCGTGCCGCCGACGGTGACCTTGGGAAAGACGATCTCGCCGCCGCGCAGGCCGCGCGGCGCGCGGGCGACGACATAGCCGCCGTCGATGTCGATCGAGGCGCCGAGCGCCTCCAGCGCCATGATCAGCAGATCCACCGGGCGCGTGCCGATGGCGCAACCGCCGGGCAGGGACACCTTCGCCTCGCCCATACGCGCCAGCAGCGGCGCGATCACCCAGAAACTCGCCCGCATTCTGGAGACGAGGTCGTAGGGCGCGGTGGTATCGACGATGCGGGCGGCGGAAATGTGCAGGGTCTGGTTGTCGGCGCTGTCACCCGGCCGCTTGCCGGCGATCATCACGTCGACGCCGTGATTGCCGAGGATGCGCTGCAAGAGCCGCACATCGGCAAGCCGCGGCACATTGTCGAGGACCAGCGTCTCCTCGGTCAGCAGGCTCGCGATCATCAACGGCAGGGTGGCGTTCTTGGCGCCGGAAATCGGGATCACGCCGTTGAGCGGCCGGCCGCCGGTGATGCGTATGCGCTCCATCTGCCCCCCAATGCAGCGGCCGGACCAGCCACCGAAACGTAGATCAACGCCCGCTCTAGCCGGTCGCGCCGGCGGGGCAAAGCCCGCGAGTATACGGAATGCACCTATTCGCCGTCCGATTGCGGCGAAACTCCGGTTCCTGCACCATTTTCTTCGGGCTTTGCGGCCGCGGAAGACACCGGATCGGTCGCCGGCTGGCTGCGGGCGCGCGCCTGCGCCTTGCGGCGCTTGAGGTTTTCCCGCAGCGCCGCCGCGAGCCGCGCCTCCCGACGCAGCGCCTCTGCCGACCGGGATCCGGAATGCTCAGTCATTTCCCGACCCTACCTTCCACGCGGAACAACGTGCAAAGACCCGCGGATACGGCTCGACATACCGGCATTGATCGGATATTCGCAAGCCCGCGCATCGGCCTCAGCGCCGCCGCCGGCTGCCGTAGCTCAGTGGTAGAGCACTTCATTGGTAATGAAGAGGTCGACAGTTCAATCCTGTCCGGCAGCACCATAAAACAAGGGTTTTTGAACACCCCCTCCACTTGTCATTTCGATACTCACCACATACTCACTACTCACGGTGTTAGTTCCGGGTGAGTTAGCCCTTGCCCGGGTTAGCGAACTGGTAGAGCGTCGGGTCTGTGAGGGCAGCAACCATCACTCAGGAGGTCGGCCGTTTGGCCGATGGTTGCGCATGTCACGACAGAATGATCTTGGAACGGTCGGCGACTGGCGAGCTCGCAAGATCGAATTTGCCATCGTCTATTGCGTTTCGATTCCGCCTTGCCATCACTCGGGGCGGATCAGCTTGGCGGCCTACCCCCCCGAAACCCCGATGACGTCTATTCGTGACCGTTGTCGCTGCACGAAATGCGGCCGCAAGTCGGCAGAGCTACGTGCGGTCTGGCCGCCGGCTCACGGCCAAATCATGAAGCCGCCAGGCCTGATGCAATTCGCCGATCCGGGTGCCTTCTATTATGGGAAGCGGCGACGAGATTGACCGCAAGTTGCCTCGAGTCCAGCAGCGGCCGATAGTCCCCTCATGTGCAATCTCTACAGCCAGACCAAGGGCCAGGCGGCGATCGTCGCCATCACCCGCGCATTGCGCGACCAGACCGGCAACCTGCCACCCATGCCCGGCATCTTTCCAGACTACCGGGCGCCGATCGTGCGCACCGGTGCTGACGGCCAGCGCGAGCTGGTGCTGGCCCGCTGGGGTATGCCAACGTCTCAGGTTGCGCTGATGCAGGCCGCGAAGAAGCGGGCGGCCAGGCTGGAAGCCAAGGGCAAGGCGGTTGACTTCAAGGCGCTGCTGGCCAACGAGCCGGACGGCGGCGTCACCAATATCCGCAATACAGCTTCCAAGCACTGGCAGCGCTGGCTGGGCGCCGAGCACCGCTGCGTGGTGCCCTTCACTAGCTTCAGCGAATTCAACAAGGCCGCCGGCGGCGACGTCTGGTTTGCGCTCGATCAGACCAGACCCCTCTCCTTTTTCGCCGGAATCTGGACGAACTGGAAGTCGGTTCGGAAGGTAAAGGAAGGCGTGACGGTCAACGATCTATTCGGCTTCCTGACGACAGAGCCGAACGCGGAGGTAGCGGAGATTCACCCCAAGGCCATGCCGGTCATCCTGACCACGCCCTTCGAGGTCGACACCTGGATGGGCGCGCCGGCTGATGAAGCGCTGCACTTGCAGCGACCGTTGCCAAACGGTTCGTTGCAGATCGTCGCCAGGGGTCAGAAAACCGACGGCGACGAACCGGCATAAGTAGCCCGCCCGTGGGGTTCGGGCCGCCACGGACGGGCTGGGCAGGCGCGCTCGTGCGCACCTCATCAATGACGCCCGATGCCACCGGTTCCGGGTACCCGGAAAAAAGCCTGCGCACGCGGGAGGAAGCTCGCGTCGCAGGCCCAGTACACACATCGTCCATCACGGACGTCGCGACAATCCGACCGCAGCATCGATCGTTCCATTCGACCCGGGACCGGTTGGAACCAGCCGCTTGCGGTGCCGCTTAGCACCAGAGGGAAAAAAGCGGAGAACAGCAATGAATGACGATCTAAGCAAACGCGGCCCGGCCGACGCCACCCGGATCTCGCTCGGCGAGGAATGGGAAGTCCAGTATTGGACAAAGGTGCTCGGGGTGTCGAAGGAGCGGCTGGCCGATCTGGTCCGGCAACACGGCAATTCCGCCGAGAAGATTCGCGCGGCGCTCAAATAGCCGCGCCAGTCCTATGCTGGAAAGCCCCGCTCACAGCGAGGCTGGGGGCAAAACCGTGAGCGGGGCGCCGGGCTTCGTCCCCCAGGAAGGGACCACTCAATACTGCCCGGTTCAATCGCGCGTTCTCGCAGTGCGACCAAGAAAAAGACCCGCCCACGGGAGTCCAGATTCCGCGAGCGGGCGTGTGGCGGAGTACTTGCAACAGACCATAGGCCAATCCCTGACCGCGCGGTTCGTTCCGGATCAATTGTCGCCCCCGGGACTTTTTCTCACATGGCCAAGAAACCGAACTGGAAGCGTCCGCTGCTTACCCCGATCAAACTCAAAGGCGGCAAAACCCTGCGCACCCTGCGCGATGCGGCCAACTATGTCAGCCGGCAACCGATCGACGACTACCACGCCCATCAATGGGCGCATGCCGCAGAGTTACTGATGGCAGCGGCGGCCGGCGGCTCGCTCGAGGGGGTCGACCAGCAACTTACAACCGTGTTGTGGCATCGAGGGATGCTGGACTGGGGCTAAGACCGCTACTCGAGACGGAAATCCGGGCGCACCGTCCGCAGCGTGCCGTCGGCGCGTGTCCGAATCTGCACCTCGTCCCGAGGCCATTGCTGCTTGAGATAACACGCCGCTGCGATCGCGACAGGCTCACGGTCGCGGAAGGTGCGATCGACACCGTTGACGACGATATCCCAACCGTCAGTAGCTTCGAGGAGGCCGTTCTTCATGGGGACGGTATAGGGCGATTCGCCCCGTTTCCAGGATTGCCGGAGACTTGAAATCAGGCGCGCTTTTTCTAAATTTTCAAGCCGTCCAGAAAGGAGGTTCGTGGAGGTTACGATGATCCCAGACCTTTTCGCCGTGACGGCGTTGCTGTCTATTCTCTGTGTCCTTTTCGCGTTGTGGCTCAACGACGGAGGGAATCTGGCATGACAAAAACCACCCTCGCAGTCGATCTGCCCGATCCGGCCGTCCGCAGACTGCTGCGGCCGCGCGAGTTTTTCGTCCATCCCCGAGATGTTGTCGCCGCACCTCGGCTGAGCCGAGAGGAAAAGCGAGCGATCCTGTCATCGTGGGCCTCGGACGCTTGCGCGGTTGAATCGAGCCCGGCGCTCCGAAAGCCACCGGGAGCACCGGCGCCGGTAGCTTTCGATGAAATCATCGACGCGCTACGCTCCCTGGACGATGATGAGCCGCCGCCCCGACCAGGAGGAAGCTCCATGCCAATACCTTGGCCCCCAAGGGCCAAGGTATCCCGGTCGCAAGCCGGCTAAGAGGGTTTGCAAAATTGATTGCTGATTGGCGCGTTAAGCCGCACGGAACGCGGCGGCATTAGCCACGTCACGAAACCAAGCCTTGCTTTAGACACTGTTTGATGTCAGAGATAATCAATCGATGTTGTTGACGAATATTGCTTCGCCACAAAGTGCCAAGCAAACCATCCTTCTCAAAATCGAACGATGTCGCCTCGGCATTCAGCCCAGGCAGCAATTTTCATTGCCGATTTGAAAGGAATCGTCATGAGCTCAGGAACAGTAAAGTTTTTCAACGCCGCGAAGGGTTTTGGATTCATCCAACAGGACAACGGTCAAGCCGACGTGTTTGTCCACATTTCTGCTGTTGAACAAGCGGGAATGCCCCCTCTGCAAGAAGGCCAGAAGATCCAGTTTGACGTGGTACAAGACTCGCGGAACGGAAAGTTCGCGGCCTCGAATTTGCAGACTGCGCAGTAATTACGCCGTCGATCTTTGACCACGGATGTACTGGCAAGGATCAATACGGTGTTTTTGGAAAGGTCGGGTCCGCCCGACCTTTTTTATTTTTTTGTACAAGCGGCACATGCCCCTTCACGGCCTCACATAGGCAATCACTCGCCCGCGCGGATAAGTGGCCACGCCCCAGCGCCGGTTATGGTTGCCGGAAAAGATGATCGGATTGCCGTTCGCGTCGACGCCGCGGACGATGCCGACATGCCCACCACGCCGGCCGCGCGACAGCACGGCGACTGAGCCTGGCACCGGCCCGCCGACACGCGGAAACTTCAGCCACGCCCTTGCCGGCCACAGATCGCGGACGTGTCGGCCGAACAGCTTGAGCGCCAGCCCGCAGCCGCACCAGAGTGGCGGACAACCGGCCGGGCGACCGCCAGAGACTCGCTGGTGCGATATTCTGGCCCGCCCGCTACCCTCATAGCCGCCAACGCCGGAAACGGCACCGGCGAGTCCCGCAGCGGCTGTGCACCGTCCGTCGTTGTCACACCGCATTTCGATCTGCTGCTGGCGTGGTCCTGCTTCAGCCGTCGTCACCGTCAGCGCCAAGGCGCAAGCGACAACGACGGCGCTCAAGGCGCGCGTCATGCACAATCTCCCACTTTTGAAAAGTGCGGGTCGCAGCCCCAAACCGGGGGCTGACTTCTGCGGATCGAATTATGTAGGGGTGACGGAACCCCCGCTGGCGTACCCCGTTGAACGCCTAAATCGAGACACGCGAGGCTACGCTGTGACGGACGAAGTGCGCCCGCGCGACCTTCATGCGGTTCGGTCGCAGGACTCCAAGCTGCTCATGCAAGACGGAGCCCGATTATACAGATCATTCATGAGCCTTCGCGGCAGGGACGCACGGATGCAGGTAATCCGGCTTTCCGAAGAACTAGAGCGGCAGGAACAAGAAAGAGCTTCGGGACGGCCCTTACCCTAATTGGGAAGGTTCAGAACGGACTTCAATCCGCTTCCAATGAGATACAGCGTCTGCAGAACAGCCAGTCCGACTGCGGTAGCCACGGCCTTGCCGACAATACCTTCTGATCGCTTCCGAGTCCTGCGCACCCATTGTGCGTCTGCCTGTGCGTCGGGGTCTTCGCCTGCGGCTGCCAGGTTGCGCAGGAACACGAAATTCGCCTGAGCATTGATCGGATCGTTGGGATCAAGGCCAAGCGCCACGAACGTGCTCTTTACCGCCTTCTCGGCAGCCGCCTCCGCAACATCTCGCAAGAGCGCCACATCCCCCGGACTGAGCCCGCGAATGCTGATTCCATCAGGCTCGCTCATTTCGTCACCCACGCGCACAGCGCCTTGCCGGCAGCATTGTGTCCTTTGATCTGGCTGACGGTCTCCGCCGTGTCGTCGCCCGACCAATAGATCGGTTCGAACGACGAACAGGCGACGCGGATACTATCCCCGCTCGTTGTCACGGCGCTTGAAGCCGTCGTCGTCGCGCAGGATGCTGTCAGGATCCCGAGACAGGTCAGCACGCACAAGGTCACGAGCGCTCTTGGCGCGGTTGATCGCATCATCGGCATCCCGAAGTCCTTTGAGGATTGCAGCGGCGGTTGCGTCGTCGATGGTCTTGCGATCCCGCAGGTACTCAGCGAGCGCCTGCAGGATCGCCAGAGCCGACGCGATGGCGGAGAGCCAGGTCATGCGGCCGGCCGGGTACGTTCCCAGAAGAACCACCAGACGAACGCGCCGACGCTCAGCACACCGCCGACGGCGGCCTGAAACTGCGCGCTCTGTGCGACGGCATCGCCGAGGAGATAGCCGCCTGCCGCATACGCAACGATACGCACCACCTGCTGGATGGAATCCCAGGTCATGTCTCACCTATATTTTAGAGGATGCCCGGCGGACCCGGCCGGGCGCGGGATTCGACTACTGGGCACTTGCCCAGCCCAAATGCTCACCAGATACTCTCTACATTAAAGGGAGGGCATCATGTGGAAATGGACGGCAGCGTTACTATTGCTGGTAATAGCTCAACCAGCGTTGAGTGCTGATTTTGTTGGAACGGTCACGGCCGTTGCTGATGGAGATTCGTTCAGCATGAACGCCAGCGGGGAACACATAAAGATTCGGCTGTGCGGAGTAGACAGTCCAGAACGCGGGCATCCGGGTTTCGGAAAATCAGCGGGCGAGCTCGCGCGGCTGATCGAAAATAGGCAGGTTCGCTGCGTTCAGGTCGGCCTCAGAACACCCTGCGACGGCCGTTCGAAGTCAAAAAGCAGAGACCGCTATGTTGCGCAGTGTTTCATCGACAAGCGCGATGTCGCCATGGAAATGGTGTGTGCAAAGGCCACTAAGGACATAGAGCGCTATTCAGGCGGGTACTACGCCTCTTGCAAAAGATAGCGACTAGGTCTCCCGAGCTGACACGGCCGCGACCAACGTCGTCTTGACCCGGCCAGCATTCGGGACTGGGAGGCCCCTCGGCCACATCCACGTCACCGGCCGGCTGTGTGGAAACTTCGCGACGTTGACGGTGTCGGACTGGTTACCGCCGCGTCCGAACCAGCCGGCGCCGTCCTCGCCTTCATAGAGCGTGACATGGCCCCCGCCGGCGCGGGACATGACGCCGATCGCGCCGAGCGTCGGCCCCCGCAGACGCGTGCCGTCGCGCCATGCATCGCGCCAATTCAATGCCCAAAGCGGTGCCTCTGGCGGCTTCTGGCCAGCCATGACGCAAGCATAGGCGAGCGCGAGACCGCACCACGGCGTCTCATCCGCCACATACCAGCCGACGCTGGCTTTGAGGCTAGGATAGCGCGCGACGATCTCCGTGGCCCAGCCGAGAATGACCGCGTTGTTGCCCTTGCCGGCGACCTCCTTGGTGCCGGTGATCGCGCGCATCACCGACAGATGCGGCGCGATCTTGATCGAGGATGGCAGCGGCTTCTCCGCCGGCACGGCTTTGAGGCGATCGAGCGCCGCCGCTGTCAGCGCCCCGACGATGCCGTCCGGTCTCAGCCGGGTCGCAAGCTGGAACGCTTTCACCGCGGACTCGGTGATGGCCCCAAACACCTTGTCGGCGACAATCTGGGCACCCTGTGCGCGCAACGCAGTCTGGAGCGCAAAGACGGCGTCGCCCCGTGCGCCCAAGCGCAAGGGACCACGTGCCACGGCAGCGGCTATGGTCATGTCAAACCTCAATGTTCAGTAGATCGCTGGCTGGTTGCGGGCCGCATCTTTCCCGCTATGATCAATCCGTCAGGGGCTCAGAAGTGTCGACGAACTTGCAATTGGCGCCGCTAACAGGGCTGCGCGGCGTGGCCGCTTATTCAGTTCTGTTTGCTCACACCATCGACTATGCGTTCACAGGCGAATTTCACGCCTACGTGACGGGCCTTGTTCACTTCGGAATGTCGCTGTTCTTCGTTCTGAGCGGCTTCGTGATCTGCTATGGCTATTCCGACGTGCTCAAACACGGCGTCGTTGCAGGAAGCTGGCGATTTTTCGTTGCGCGTTTCGCCCGCCTTTATCCGCTCTACCTGCTGATGCTCGTCGTCTCACTCACCCAATACCCCTATCCACCGCCATATGATTCGCTATTCGCCTCGCCCTTGGCTGGATTGTCGGCGCTCACGCTGACTCAGTCATGGTTCAACGTGCACGGGATCAGCGGATCAGCATTCGGACAGTCCTGGTCGATCAGCACCGAGTGGTTTTTCTACGGCTTCTTTCTTTTTATCTGCGCGCCGGTATTGCGGATCAAAAAGCCTGCCGTCTGGCTCGCCTCATTCATCACGATCTGCTTCATCGGCCTCGTTGCGCTCTTCTCGCAACGGATCGAGATCACAGCCATCATTTCTACGATAGTACCCGGCGAGCTTCCTCTCAGCGCCCCGCCGTGGATGTGGCTCACCTATTTCTCGCCGTATATCCGTGTTCTCGAATTCATCGCAGGCGTGCTGGCGTGTCGCGTTTACTTCGCCTATCGGGATCGGCCGGCAAATGAAGCGCTGTCGAGGGCACTCATGATCGCCTGCACATTGTGGCTAACCGTCGTGATGACAGCGGCAGCGTTTGTCACCGATGGGCCAGTTCACGACATGCTGGTAACGTTTGCATTCGCCCCCGCGCTCGCTCCGGCGCTCGTGGTCATTTGTCTCAGGTTACCGCGCGCTGCTTGCGGTCGCCCCCTCATCATCATGGGCGAAATCAGCTATTCGGTGTACGCGCTACAGTTCTTTATCTTCGTCAGGCTATCGCAGGATGGCTACATGCACATGTTCGGTAGCCCGACTGTCGACGCGATCAGCTTCTGCGCAGTGGCTATGGCGACTACAACGATACTGGCCTTTGCCAGCTTCTATCTATTCGAGACTCCAGCGCGCAAATTCCTGCGTGCCTTCCTGATGAACCCCGTGTCCATGTGCCGCCCCCATAGGATCGTCAGCGGCTCGAAGCTGACCAGCTAAGACGACAGCGCCACGCCACTCAGCTCAAACGCCTTGGCATTTGCTGATCGCACGCGCCACTTCATATCGGAGCCGGCTGGCTGGCCGGAAACATCCGCGTCGCCTTCCAGAACGTGGATATCGGCAACCGGCGACGGAGACGTAAACCGATCCGCCATCGTCACCGCACTCCACGTCGTGCCGCCATCGCGGGAGACGTCGAACATCAGGTCCGTGCCGAGGGTGATGCTATCGATCGGCTTGTAGCGGACCACGAGTTTCGCCGCATCCGGCGACGCGGAGACAGCCAGCGTGGCCGAGGAAACAGTCATATTGTCGATGGCGCCGGCAACATAGAGCTGAATCTTGCCGAGAATGACGAGTTGACCATTCTGCGTCGCTTTCACTGACAGCAAATAGTACCGATACGATCCGGGTGACGCGATCTGGTAGGTTCGATTTTCCGCTGCGGCCCAGGCAGGGACATTTGTTCGCGTGTCGAGCACTGTCCACGACGCTCCGTCGTTGGACCCCTCTAGCGTCCAATCCTTCGCCATATAGTTTTGCGACGAGTTTGTTGACCATCCAGACGCGCCGATTTCGTAGCTAGCAACGACAATGCTATTCCCGGCCCCGTAATCGACTGAAAGCCATTTCGGCGCGCCGCCGGACGGCGCATTGACCGATCCCCAATCGCTGTTTGTTGTATTTGGCTGGCTCCCGTCTGCGGCCTTCCAAGCATTGAACCCAGACTGTTCCTCATTCGCCGAAATACTCACCCCGCCCGTCGTCGCGCCAGTCATCGTCGGAATTTGTGCAGCACCCGGAGTAACCGTCGGCTTCAGGACCCCCGCCACGCTGCTATCGAGATTGGTCGCGCCAGCGACGTCGACATAGGTCAGCGTCTTGAAGCTGTCCGCGAAGCGGCTGCCCCAGAACATCGGCAGGGCAGCACTGTCGGCCGCCTGCATCTGCAAGAGCGCGAACGTGAGATCGACAGCGTCCCGCGTGCGCGCAGGCGTCATCAGCAGGTCATCGGCAACGCCGGCTTCTGCCGCT
>DATMEW010000054.1:0-28106 GCA_035556495.1 Xanthobacteraceae bacterium
GCCGTGTTGGCGGTGATGAGAATGGTATAGCCATCGGGCTTGGCGCGGGCGACGAATTCGGTGCCGATGTTGCCTTGCGCGCCCGTGCGGTTCTCGACGATCACCGACGCCTTGGAAATCTCGCCCAGTTTATGGGCATAATAGCGCACCAGAATGTCCGCGCCGGAGCCGGGCGCGAAAGCACAGATCACCTTGATGACCCGGTCCGGATAGGATTGCGCCTGCGTATTCCCTGCCCCCATCAGCATCAGCATCGCCAGCGCAACCAGCAGAAACCTAAACATGATATCCTCCCCGAAAGCCTTTGCCCGAAACCTTTGGACACGAATATGAATGATAGTTCTTATTTGAGTCAACCGGCCCTTCCTGCGGAGGGCACGCGGCCAGCGAAGCAGGCGCGCAGCCTGCTCACCCGCAACCGGATCGTCGCAGCGGCGCAAAAGCTGATCGGAAATGGAAATTTCGAGGATCTCACCGTCTCGGAGATTGCTCGGGAGGCGAAATGCTCAGTCGGCGCGTTCTATCAGCGCTTCGAGGACAAGGAGGCGCTGTTCCGCACGCTGGTGGCGGACATGGTCGCGGAGGTGCGTGCCGGCCTGATCGAGATCTATCGTCGATATGACGGCGACCCGCTGGTCGACCACATCATTGCCGCCGCGGTGCGGAATTTCCGCAATCGCCAGGGCTTGATGCGCGCCACGGTACGCAAGGGAATGGCCGACAGTCGCATCTGGGACCCGATCCGCGAGCACGGCCATTTCGCCGCCGGCCTGTTCGCCGAACGGCTCGGGCAACGTAACAAGCGGCGCCTGACCGCGGCGCAGACCGACAAGATCGGCTTTGCGTTCCAGGTTCTGCACGGGACCTTGATCAACACACTGATCCACGATCCGGGGCCGCTCACGATCAACGATCCGCGGTTCGAGAAGGAGCTGAACCGGGTGTTTCGCGCGATCATCGGCTAGCCTCCGATCCAGCGTCGTTGAATCAGACCTGTCGGTCTTCTTTCTGCTTAAGGACAACCTTGTCCGACAACCGGTTCCCACTCCCGATCAGGGTCGGGAGCGGGCATTTTCAGTGCGCCATGGCCAGCTCGCGCACCCTGTTAGGGTGTTGCGGACGATGGGCACCGAATAATCCGGAAGATGCCCGGCTGGGGCGGCAGGTTGCCCGTGGTGTCCTGCATCACCCGGTCAGGGTGATGATGGCGGCATATCCTTCCGATTGGGCGACTTAGCCGCCCTCGACGCACTCCTTCGCAGCGGTGGTGCTGACGCGGGTCATCGGAGCGAGGGCGAAGCAGTTGCGAAGCGTCAGCCCGTTTATATCGATGTTCGTGAAAAGGGCACTGACGGTATTGCTCATCGAGCGGCCCCCCCCCATACACATGACGCACGCGCTGCTCACGCCGCGCAGAAGCGAGCGGAATGGCACGTCGGAAATGGAGAGAGGAGCCCCAAAGGCAGCGAATTAGACGGGCTCGACGATAGGGACCTTATCGTTCATCTTTATAATAATAGAGCTTTCGGATGTCGGTCTTTTCTGCGCGATCGTCCCGGCCGGGAGCCTTTCGGCCGCCGGACGGTAGCGCAGTATTGTCGCCGATGCGCTGCTCGTTGAGATACTGGTGGACTGCCGAAACGACGACCGAACCTTTGCCAACACTCGACGCCATCCGCTTGACGCTCCCCGAGTGAACATCTCCCACCGCAAAGGCGCCGGCTGTCGTGGTGGCAAAGGGCGAGCCATGGGCGCGTCCGCCGGAATCATGTCCCGTCATTACGAAGCCATGATCGTCAAGCTCGAGACAACCGCTCAGCCAGTCCGTGATCGGTTCGGCGCCGATCATAACGAACACATTCCCGCATGCGATGGTCTGTGTCGCGCCGGAGTTTAGGTTCGTCCAACCAACCTGACGCAATCGAGCGCCGCCCTCAAGCGCCGTGATCTCGGGTTTCGCAAGAAGCGTGATCTTTGGGCTTTGGTCGATGCGCTGGATGAGATAGTCGGACATCGTGGCGGCAAGGCCGCCGCCACGAACGAGGATATGCACATGGGCGACCGACCGGAAGAGAAACACAGCCGCCGGTCCGGCCGAGTTTCCGCCGCCGACGATCACCACCTCCTCGCCCGTGCAGAGCTTGGCCTCCACGGTCGTCGCGGCATGGTGGATGCCGTGCCCTTCGAACCTGCTGTAGTTCTGCACCTCGAGTTTGTGACAACGTGCGCCGGTAGCGATGACGATGGCGCGCCATGAGGCTTTGCCCGTCGTCGAGCGTTAGTCGATGCGGATATGTCTCGCAGTGCCGTGACGCGGCGTGGAATCACGAGTCGCGCATCGAATTTCTCCGCCTGGACCTGCGCGCGGCCGGCCAGCGCCTGACCCGAAATACCGGCGGGGAAACCAAGGTAGTCCTCTATTCGGGTCGAGGTACCGGCCCGATGCCAGTATTGCCGCTGGTGGCCTCGACCACCGTTTGTCCCGGCTTCAGAGCGCCGCGGCGCTCAGCGTCCTCGATGATGCCGAGCGCCAGACGATCCTTCACCGAGGAGGTCGGGTTGAAGAATTCCGCCTTCACATAGAGAGTCCGGCCCTCAACGCCGAGATTGTTGATCCGGATCGCCGGCGTATCGCCAACCGTGTCGAGAACGCTGTCGAAAAGCCGGCCTCGGCCGTTGGTGGTGCAGATTCCCGTCGGCAAGGTCATGGCTGAACTCCTGATGGGTGGGATGATGTCGGATTGGCGTCGGGAAACATGCTCATCGCGATCGCGCCGATCCGCTCGTGCTCGCTTCGGGATGTGCCATCGCGCGCCCGCAAGGACATGCCGTCCAGCATGGTGTTGAACGCCGCCGCCATGGCGGGGGCATCCGTGTCGGGCGGCAGTTGTCCTTCGCCGATCGCCCGCTGGATGCGGGTCAGAAACAATCGAGGTCTTCCTCTCGCAGTTCTTTAAGTGCCTCGTTGACGGTCTGCCGCCTCGGCGGAGACGGTGGTGGCGGCCAGGATGATCAGGCATCCGCATGGTGCATCCTGCGAGGTCGGGATGCCGGCGGCTTCCCGGAAAAAGCCGGCCATGCCCTCATGGATATCCGAATTTGCCGACAGCCGCTCCCAGGCAGGCTTCCAGTAGAGCGTCTTGTAAGGCCGGGCGGCTTCCAGAAAGAGCTGCGCCTTGTTGCCAAAAGCGGCGTAGAGGCGGTCTGCTCATGGTCAAAATCCTTGAAGAAGCCGGGCTCCAGGGGGGACTGCTCAACGTCGTGGTCGGATCGGGCAGCGAAATCGGCGACGCCTTCGTCTCCCATCCCGTGCCGCGGGTGATCTCGTTCACCGGTCGGCCGCAATGTCGCGCGACTGGCGGCGGAAGCCTCAATCATCAAACGTGTCGGTCTGGAGCTTGGCGGCAACGGAACCTTCACGGTTCTGGCTGACGCCGATCTGGACCGGGCGATCGATGCGGCCATCTTCGGAAAATTCCTGCATCAGGGGCAGATCTGCACCAGCATCAACCGCTTCATCGTCGACGACACGGTGCATGACGAATTTCTGGAGCGCTTCGCGGCCCGCGTGGGGCGGCTCAAGGTTGGCGATCCCCAGGGCCTGATGCTGCCGCCGCATGTGTTTGCCGATGTCACCAACGACATGCATGTGGCGGCGGCGGAATCCTTCGGCCCGATCGCGACGATCA
Source organism: Xanthobacteraceae bacterium (assembly GCA_035556495.1). Classification (GTDB taxonomy): domain Bacteria; phylum Pseudomonadota; class Alphaproteobacteria; order Rhizobiales; family Xanthobacteraceae; genus CANKHJ01. The sequence goes on from DATMEW010000054.1 coordinate 3,690, forward strand.
TCCGCGTTCGCGGGGATGACGAAGCGCTGCGTGTTGCAAACGATACCGAGCACGGGCTTTCCGGCGCGGTGTCGACGCCAAGGCGGCCGCCGACACGCGCCTCGCGTCTACTGACTTCGACTGGACGATGCTTCGCCCCAGCATCCTGACCGACGAGAAGGGCGCCGGTCGGACCGAGACCGGGCCAAATCTGGTGGAGCGCCTGGTGAGCCGCGGCGACGTGGCCGCAGTCGCCGCCTGCGTTCTCGACGCGCCGAAGCGGATATCGGCCTCCAGTGCCTCGACGATGCCTCCCGGCGTGTGGCTCTTTCACGGCGAAAGCCCGCGACTTCGTCGGCAGCTAGGGCGAGGGGCAGAAAATTCCGAGGTCATCTTCGAGGTAGTCGAAGTCTCGCGTGCCGCTCGCGTCTCGGATATTGTCCGCACGATGGGGCTGCCGTTGTCACGCGGCCTCGAATAAACAGGCCGCGAGACGGCTGCTGTGGGGGTTCCCTTATCGCCAGTGCGCATCCGGTATGTCGGAGCAAAGACCAAAATTCGTAAAGCAGAAAAAAGCAACAAGCATCTCGGAGACTTCCGAGATCAGCTCGCGAGCACCCGCGGCATCCTATTTCATCGGCTTGGATCGGTCCGGCGGCTGACAGTCGATGTCAGCGCGAGATCCTCGCGTCACCGAAGGACGTGCCGTACGTCCGGCCAGGGCCTGTCGGCCCGAGCCGCTCTTGCCGCTGCTGTGTCAGTTCATGGCGTGGTGTCTGAACTATCCCCCGTTTCGGATCGGCAAATCCGAACCGGGAAGATGTGATGCTCGTCCGACCGGAGAGTTCCCAAGGCAGCTTGGTTCGCGGCTGCTTCATTCGGCATTGTGGGGCAGCGTGGCGGGGACATCGGAGAATTGGTTGGGCCCGATATGCTGGTTGGCCGGGCGCGGCACGCCGAGGTGTTCGCGCAGAGTAGCGCCCTCATATTCCGTGCGGAACAGGCCACGTTTCTGCAAGATCGGAACCACCATCTCGCAGAAATCGTCGAGCGCGCCGGGAATGTAGGCGGGCATGATCGTAAAGCCATCGCAGCATTCGGCTTCGAACCATTCCTGCATATAGTCAGCGATGAATTCAGGCGAACCCTTGATGACATTCTTGGCCCGCGCTCCGGCTGCGTGCATTGCAAGCTGGCGGACGGTCATGTTGTCGCGGCGAGCCATATCCAAAAGGCTTGCGTAGTGCCCGCCATCATGGTTGGGCATATCGGGAAGGGGGCCATCCATGTCGACTTTTGTCAGATCGACCCGCCCACCAAGCATCGTATTCAGCATTTCCCGGCCGACGATCGGATGGATCAATGATTGCAGGTGCTGATAATCCTCCTCCGCCTCTTCCTGAGTGGCGCGGCAGATGACGCTGAGACCCGGAAGAATTTTGCAATGGTCCGGGTTCCGGCCATACTTTTTCATACGGCCCTTCACGTCGTCATAATAGGCTTTGGCTGCTGGAATATTCAGGTGAGGGCTGAAAATTGCCTCCGCGAACATTGCCGCCGTTTCCCGACCATCGTCCGAGCCGCCCGCTTGTACGAGCACCGGGTATCCCTGCACGGGGCGAGGCACGTTAAGAGGACCTTTGACCCTGAACAGGTCAGTTTCCCAATTCAGGTCGTGGCGCTTGTCGGGCTGATAATAGAGGCCGCTCTCGGTATCGATAACGAAAGCGTCGTCCTCCCAGGAGTCCCACAAGCCAAGAACGATTTTTACGACCTCGCGCGCGCGAACGTATCGTTCGTGATGTTCGTAAGCTTTGTCTTTTCCGAAGTTGCGCGCTTCCGCATCCTGGCCGGACGTCACGATATTCCAGCCGCTCCGCCCGTTGGAAATATGATCCAGCGAGGCGAACTTGCGGGCAATATGATAAGGCTCGTTCCAACTGGTCGAAACCGTGCCGATCAATCCGATCTTTTCGGTGACCATGGCAAGCGCTGACAGCAACGTCATCGGTTCAAAATGCGCGACAAATTGCACCGAACGGGAGATTGCCTCGACGGCGGCTTCCCGGGTGGCGTTGGCATCCGCCAGAAACAACAGGTCGAACTTTGCCCGCTCGGCTGTCTGGGCGATCTCCACATAGTGCTTGATATTGAAGGACGCGTCCTTCTGAGCGCGCGGGTGTCGCCACGAGGCGACATGGTGGCCGGTGGGATTGTAATACGCTGCGAGCCGCATTTTACCGTCAGAATTCATCCCATCCCCCTCATAGCGTGCGCCGATACTGCGGATTGCCGATAATAGCCGAGCACGGGGAGAGTTTGGAATAACCAATCTGGCAAAATGCATAACCAAATGATAGGGTCGGTCTTAGCCTCTCATTCTCCCATTGTCCAAAGGTCGGCCTGCTTGGGATTTCGCTTACATCTCCGCCAGATCAACATCTTTCTCGAAACTGCTCGCAACGGCAGCATAAAGCGCGCCGCTGACGCATTGAATGTTTCGCAGCCCGCGGTCTCGAAAGCCATCAAAGAGCTGGAGGCCGCTCTTGGCGTGGAGCTTTTCAATCGTATTCCGACCGGAGTGACCTTGACGTTGTTCGGCGAAGCATTGCTGCGGCATGCTGCCCCGGCAATCTCCGAGCTGAATTCAGGCCTGAATGAAATCGAAAGCTTGAAGAGTTCGTTCGAAGGAACGATCAGAATCGGCGGACCCTATGTCGGAATGTCCCGCTTGCTTCCGGTTGCCGTAGCGCGGATCAAGAAGGTTCATCCGCAACTCAATGTATCGGCGATACCCGGCACGAATGAGCAGCTTCTGCATGCGCTCCGCATTGGAGAGCTGGACTTGATCTTTGGTCGCCGGGGAGAGCCGTCGGAGATGGCGGGTCTCGCATTCGATCCGCTGTTTCAGGATCGACTCGCGATTGTCGTATTGGCTGGACATCCGGCGGCAAATCGCGATTCGATGGAGCTGAGAGATCTGGTTGACTATCCATGGGCGATACCGTTGCCGGGCACGCAGATGCGGGAAACGCTGAACAGAATCTTCATCAAAGGCGATGTCACGTTTCCCAGAAACTGTTTCGAAGCGACGTTTGGCGCGGCCATTTTGACATATATGCGCCAGGCCGGTGCAATCGCTGCGGTTGCCAGCAACAATATCCTGGACGAGATGACAGCCGGCACAATGAAGGTGCTGTTGTGTGACCGGTCATGGCTCATTTCAGAGGCAGGAATTATTCGGCGAGCCAATCAGCCCGGCAGCAGATTTGCAAGAATGCTGATCAAGGAACTCCGTCAGGTGTCGAGAGCGACCAAACCCGAGCTCCTGCCATAATCCTATCCGCCCTGCGCATATCCATGCATGCCGACGAGTTCGGCTCACGAACAGTTCTTTGCGCGCGGCTTCAGGGTCTGGTCGTCACGCCGATCCCGCCCAGAGCAGCGACCACCACCACCGCCCATGGCGGCAACTTCCACACCATCAGCAGAACGAAACATCCCAGCGCCAGAGCGAGATCCTTGAGACCTGCGATCGCACTCGTGAAAACGGGGGAATATAGCGCCGCGCCAAGAATCCCGACCACGGCGGCGTTGGCCCCGCGCATCAACGATTGCGCGGACACCGTTGCCCGGAATCGGTGCCAGAAGGGCAGGACGCCGATCAGAATCAGGAATCCTGGGAGAAAAACAGCAAAAAGCGCCAGCGTTGCGCCGCGCCATCCATTTGGCTCCGGGCCGAGCATCGCGCCGAGATATGCAGCAAAAGTGAACAGGGGGCCCGGAATTGCCTGTGCTGCGCCATAGCCTGCGAGGAAAGCGTCCTGAGTGACCCAGTCGGTTTGCACGACCTCGGCCTGCAACAGCGGCAGCACGACATGGCCACCGGCAAACACGAGTGCGCCAGCCCTATAGAAGCTGTCGATCACAGCCAGCGCTTGTGACTGTCCGGCGAGCAGCGGCAGCAGAAGCAGCAAGGCTGCAAAAATGGCAATTGCTGCCGCTGCCGTGCCTCGCGACACCGGCATCGCCATGTGGCTGCGGATCTGCTCGCTGGTGCCGTGTCCAAGGACAAGACTTATAAGCGCACCCGCCAGGATTGCTCCGACCATGCCGAATGTTCCCGGTATGAAGGCCATTAGCGCTACGGCAAGAACCGCTATGGTGGCCCGCTCCCGGTCGGGGCAAAGACTTTGCGCCATCCCCCAGACCGCCTGTGCGACAATGGCGACGGCCACGATTTTCAAACCGTGCAGGACACCTGTGCCGATCGGTCCGTCAATCGCCGCGCTCGTCATGGCAAAGACAAACAGGATCAGCGCGGAAGGCAAGGTGAAGGCTGTGAAGGCGGCCAGCGCGCCGAGCCATCCCGCTCGAATCATGCCGAGCCCGAAACCAACCTGGCTGGAGGTCGGTCCGGGCAGGAATTGGCACAGCGCTACCAGATCGGCATAGGCATGATCGCTCAGCCATTGCCGGCGCGTCACCAGCTCATCGCGGAAATAGCCCAGATGTGCGATAGGGCCACCGAAGGAGGTCAGCCCCAGCTTGAAGAAGGCGGCGAAAACTTCGATTGCATTTCCATCCGATTGGAATTTCTCGGCCTGTGGTTCCTTGATCATCAGCGGTCCCGGATGTTCTCACCATGAGATTGTCACGGGACTGTAACAGGCATGCGAAACCGCGGTGCGCTGCGGTCACAACGGACTATTTGCATATAGCGGGAAACGTCGAAAATTCCGCGCAATCTCGGAGGCGCGTGAGGCTGCATCTGGCCGGCAGCGATCTGCGATTGTCGTATTTTTTTCCACGCCAGCAGTTCATCCCGACAAGGCGATCAGAATCGCAGGCCGCGCTGAAGCGGCGACCAGTCTTTCTGTCGCTTTTCAGAGCCCGCCACAGAGCGTGGGTGTGGAAGGCGAGGCAGCGTAATAGCCCTACGCTGTCGCGCTATGGTCTCCGGCTATGGGGTCGATGCCAGCGACTTCTTTGTCGGACCCGGTCGATGCGCCTGCCAGACAGTGTTGATCTCGTTCTCGTTCTGCACCTTTTGCGACACAACGACCAGGTCGTCATAGTCTCCGATTCCTAGGCCCGGGAGCGGGGCTTCCTGCGCCATTGATTCGAGTGCGCGCAGCATCTGCCGTCGCATCGCGATGACACCGCGATCCGACGCGCCGAGGTTTTCGATGGTGCGGTCCGAGATATCGCCCTGGCTCTCGACCGCGAAGCGGTCGTGGTCGTAGAAATTGAAGCCCATGCCCAGGAATGTCAGCCGTTCCATTTCGGAACGATCCTGGAGATAGCGGTTCGAGCGCCGGCGCCGGGTATCGTAATTCTCGGTGAACTCGCTGCGGACCATCCTGTCCTGATAAGCCGGGTCGATCGGATCATCGTAGCAATAGGCAATCGTGTATTTCCAGTGATGTGTATCGTCGATCGGTACGTGCCAATGCATCCAGTAGCCGATATTGGCGCGCGGCGGCGACTTGGCGGGATCGTGCAGCGGTCCGCCGTCGAATGCGGAACAGTTGGGCATGATGAAGTTACTGACCCGAACGTAACGCTCGTCCTCCGTCAGCTTGCGCGTGGCGGACACCCGCAGCCCGAAGGCGGTCTCTTCGATCGAGAGGGCTGGGGCCACGTCCGCACCCAGTAGCGCGTCGACCTGCTTGGTGCGCTCATCGGGCGCCTTGTTGGGCGAGGCCATGCGGTGCAGGAACGACAGGTGCTGGGGATCCACATTACCTTCGTTGCCCTGAAGGTAATTACATTCATGGAGCAGCTTGCTCGTCCAGACATGCCCCTGCGGCGCGGAAAAAATCGGCAGGTCTGGAAATGGCGGCGGTTCGCCCGGGCCCATATAGGTCAGAATGAGGCCGCTCGCTTCGCGGCAGGGATAGGCGCGGTGCCGGATCTTGTCTTTGTAGCTGCTGCTGGCGGGCTCGCCCGGCTGCTCCAGACAGCGTCCCCGCTTGTCCATCAGCCAGCCATGATACAGACAGCGCAGTCCGTCGCCTTCCACGCGGGCAAAGCTGAGGTCGGCGCCGCGATGAGGGCATTTGAGTCCCATCAGGCCGATGCCGTTCGACGCATCCCGAAACAGGACGAGATCTTCCCCCATGATGCGGACGGGCCGCGGTTCGGCGTTCGGTGGCAATTCCTCTGCAAGGGCGACTGGCTGCCAATAACGGCGGAACAGCCGTCCCATCGGCTTGTCGGCGCCCGTCTGGGTCAGCAGATCATTTTGCTCCTGAGTGAGCATCGTTTCCTCCCGGATTTTTTTATCGGCAATTCTGCCCACTACGTCCGGCGTAGATAAGGAAGTCAAGTCGGCAGGTTGGGCATTGACGGCAATGGGGCACCTGCCCAATTATGGCGGCATAACAACGCGCGCCCGACATCGTTCGGCGGCCATCATCCGGGAGGAAATTCATGAACGCAGTCCTGCGCTCGCGGGCATTTGTTGTCTCGTTTTTTAGTTTTTCTTCATGGCTTCGCAGAAGCTTGGGCGCCCTTGCCGGTCTGGGCGTCCTGCTGCTGATGCAGGCGCCGGCGATGGCGGATTATCCAGACCGCACGATCAGATTCGTCGTCGGCTTCCCGGCTGGTGGGTCCCCCGACATATTCCTGCGCCATTTCACGCATCGTCTCAGCTCGCTGGCGGGCCAGACCGTCGTGGTCGAGAACAAGCCCGGCGCCAACGCCATGGTCGCTGCACAGAATGTCGCTACGGCCAAGCCGGACGGCTACACCGTATTGTTCGCCCCGGACTCCACGCCGATCGGCAACCGGTTCCTGTTCAAAACACTGAACTACAATCCCGAAAAGGACCTCGTGCTGGTTGCGCCGATGGTGTGGAACACCTTTGTCCTCGTCACCAGCCCCGGAAAAACACCGGGAAAGTCCGTTGACGACCTCACCAAGGCGCTCAAACAGAAGGATGGCCGTTCATTCTTCGGTCAGACCAGTTCCGGCGCCCAGCTTATGTCGGAATCCTACAAGGCGATGGCGGGGATCAAGGCCGCGCCCGTTGCCTTCAAGGGGACGGTGGATGGCCTGACGGCATTGATGGCAGGAGAGATCGACTTCCTGTTCGCGGATGTAGGGGCAGCCCTTCCCCATATCAAATCCGGAAAGATCAACGCGCTGGCGGTTTCCTCGAAGCGCCGGCCCGTGCTGCTGCCGGATGTCCCGACCATGGCGGAAGCTGGATTTTCCGACTTTGACCTGGATGGCTTCTTTGGCGCTTATGTGCCAGCGGACACGCCGAAGGATGTTCAGGACAAGCTGCATGGCTGGCTGAGCCAGCTTAACGACAATCAGGAAATCAAATCCGCGATCGGCGTGGTGGGTGCGGAAACCTTTCCCCGGATGACGCTGAAGGAGAATCAAGCGCTTCTGACCGGACGGCGGGATATCTGGGCGCGCCTCATCAAGCTGACAAACATTCAGCCTCAATAGTGTCTTCGATGGGGGAGGGTTTTCCCTCTCCTATCGCTGCTATCGGTATAGTCTTCATGACGCCGGTGCGGTTGCGCTTCGTGATCGGGGGAGGGACGACGGAGGGCGGACGGGAATTTCTGTCGCGCCCTTCGTCTTCCCGCTCCCGGGAGCTACTGTCGCTCCATGAGTATCGACACCTGAAACCGGGGCTGTCCGCCCGGAATTCCGGCTAGTCGATGGCAGCTTGGACGAGGTTCGGTAATCGAATGAGGCGCGGCGCATATAGAACTTTGGCTTTAATAGAATCAAAGCCAAAGTTCTATATTCTATTCTGATGCGCTTTCTTCACGCGAACTGGTTCCGCTTCGCTCGAAAACGCTCCGGGTGATCGGTAATGCGGGGAAATTGAGATGGCCGAAGCGATGCCTGCACTCTTTATCGGGCATGGCAGTCCGATGAACACTCTTGAGGACAACGGTTATACGCGGGCATGGCGCAAGCTCGGGGAGGCACTGCCGCGGCCGCGTGCGGTGCTGGTGATATCTGCCCATTGGTTCATCGGGGCCACCGCCGTGACCGCCATGGCGCGGCCGCGTACGATCCACGATTTCTACGGCTTTCCCGATGAGCTGTTTGCCTTCGATTATCCTGCGCCGGGCCTGCCCGAACTGGCGGGAGAAGTGGCTGAAATCGTCAAGCCGTTCTGGGTCGGGGCCGACCGTGATCAATGGGGGCTCGATCATGGGACATGGAGTGTGCTTGCGCACCTTTTCCCGAAAGCCGATGTCCCCGTTGTTCAGTTATCCATCAATGCCTTGAAGCCGCTTGATTATCACGTGGATCTTGCGGTCAAGCTGCGCGAGTTGCGAAAGCGCGGGGTGATGATTCTTTCAAGCGGCAATGTCGTGCACAATCTCCGGCGTATCGAATGGAATCGTCCGGATGCAGGTGCGGATTGGGCGCAACGCTTCGACGATACGGTGGTTCGCCAGATGATCGAGGCGCCTGCCGACATTCTCAGGTCGGTGGAACATCCTGACTTTGATATGGCTGTGCCCACGCCGGACCATTTCATTCCGCTTCTCTACACTGCCGGCCTCGCGGCAGCGGAGAAAGATGCAAAGCCCCTGCTGCGGGGCTATGCAATGGGATCGCTGTCGATGACCTGTTATGGGGTCGGCATGGCGGGCATGCCTTGCGAAGAGGGCGACGGCGCCGCCCGACTGCCCATGGGGATTCCGCCGGATCAAACCAACGTCTAGCTTCGGTGCGGCGAGGATGGCCGTCGGAGGTCGTCCGAATTCCGGATGTTGCCAGCCGGCATGGGGGTTGGTGCGTCCGGTTGAACGGTTGCCCGCCTTTCGCCTGTGTCGGGGTGGCGGCATCTTATTTTGGCCCTAAATTTAGGAATATTGACAGTATCGATGAGCGGGAGAGAGCTGGTTTACTGGCCGCCGAAGGAGCAACCGCCCCGGAAACTCTCAGGCACCCGGACCGCTCAATCGATCAATACTCTGGAAAGTGGAGCATCCGCTCCCGCCGACGGTGTAAGTCTCAGTCTCCTTAGGGGACTTTGGCGATGCTCTCAGGCCAATGACAGAGGGGGCTTCGCATGCACTCGCGTGCGCGAAGCAACTTCGGAGGTCTTGGCGATGCCACGTCGTTTTCCCTGCCCCTTCTTCTAAATAGCTGTTGAGCCGCTGCTCAACCTTTTTGTCCGGTCGTAGCTAGCGGCCGCATGCCTCTCCTTGCGCGGTTCGTCGCGCCGGGGAGGCAAGCAACCTGTCCTCTCACATCCCGAGATTTTGCGATGACATCCTCTGACCGACGCGGTCTTCTGCTGTCCGTTGCTGCTGCTGCCGTTCTGACGCCGGGGCCGGCGAAGGCGCTATTCCGGGCTCTGGAGCCCGAGCCCTCCGGCGCTGTGCCGCCTTCTCACTCCGACGCCTGGTATATCGGTGAGATTCCGGACCAGCCTTTCGATATTCCCAAAGTGGATATGAACCGGGTGCCGCCTGAATTCCATAAGCAACTGGTTGACTATTCGGGGCCCGAACGACCCGGAACGATCGTCGTCGATACCGGGAGCCGGTATCTCTACCTGGTGCGCGAAGACCGAACGGCATTACGTTATGGAATCGGTGTCGGCCGCGTCGGTTTCACCTGGTCGGGGCGGGCATTGGTCATGCGGAAGGCCAGATGGCCTGGCTGGCGGCCTACAGACGCGATGCTGAAGCGACGCCCGGACCTTCCGCGATACGTTGCTCCCGGCGTCAACAATCCACTCGGGTGCCGCGCGCTCTACCTGTTCCAGGGAAGTCGAGACACGCTCTATCGCATCCACGGTACGAATGAGCCCTGGACGATCGGCGGTACGGATTCCTCCGGCTGCATCCGGCTGCTGAACGAGGACATTCTCGATCTCTATGGCCGGGCTCCCATCGGAACAGCGGTGGTGGTCTACGATCACCAGCGCGCTCGCGTTTAGGTGGCGATCCTGCAATCCCGTCCGTCAGGCATCGAAGCCGAGGCTATGTCGCCCAGCTCATATGTGGGCGATTTCGAATCGATCTTACCGCATGCTGGAAAGTTCAATGTTTGAGACCGTTGCAAATGTGCTGGACTGGATAGGCGTCATCGCCTTCGCCGCCACCGGTGCGATGGTCGCATCCCGGAAAAAGATGGATGCGATCGGCTTCATAATCCTCGGTACCGTTACAGGGGTTGGAGGAGGCTCGCTGCGCGATCTCCTTCTGGGATTGCCGGTATTCTGGGTGCATGAACCAACCTATCTGGTGGCATGCGTAGGGGTGTCGGTTGCCCTGTTTTTTACGGCACATATCCCGCAGGCCCGATATCGATATCTGCTTTGGCTGGATGCCATCGGCTTGGCAATATTCGCCGTGGTGGGCGCAGAGAAAGCGATGATCGCGGGGGCTGGCGCGTCCGTTGCCATCGCGATGGGTGTGATCACGGCAACGTTCGGGGGAGCTATTCGTGATCTCCTCGGCGGTGAAAGTCCGATGATCCTTTTCCGGGAAATCTATGCTTCAGCCGCGATAGCAGCGGCTGCGCTCTTTACGTATCTCGCGGCGAAAGGCGTTCCGCACGATTTTGCCGCTGCTGCCGGATTTGCTGCCGGGTTGGGGGTTCGGTTCGTGGCTCTCCGGTACGATCTGTCCCTGCCACGCTACCGCGCCCGTCCTGACGATCAGACGGGGCCGGATCGCCACTTCTGGCGCACCTAGAAGGAGTAGCGCATGGTTCGGCGAACGCTGTGCGGAACGGTGCATCTGTGACGGGGACAGGGTCTTCCGAACGGCCGAATATCAGGGCACGTCATCTGGAAGGGGCGGGCCTCCCTCGCTTTCCAAGCGCCCAATTTGCTTGACATCGTCGCGGGTGAATTTCAGCCGGACGCCCGCTCCCATTTCGTCGCTATCCGGGATGAAAATCGCTCCGAACGATTCAAGCGCTCGCATAAAGGCCAGCGAAGCTTCTTCGGAAAGCCAGGCGGAGCCGGTTGCCTCCGTTAGCCGGACTTTCTCTATGGAAACTCCGGCAGCTTTCGCCAGTTCGTCCTGGCCAATACCTACCAGGTTACGGCCTGCGGCGACCAGGCGTCCTGTAAGTCGGTCTACCATAGCTTCTGTCTCTCCGTCCTGCATTTCCCGCCCGTCGTCCGTCGCCCGCGTTTCGAGGAGCCGGCCGCAACTGCTCATCACAATTGCTCCATGTCGACATCAACGACCCCGCAATGCGCCCTTATAGACAGCGGCCACGGGTTCGGCCTGCGAGTCAACGCAGCAGTATGAACCCGGAAAATGTGGAGTCTTCCAGCTTCCGAATGATGGGGGAGCGCCTCGACTAGTGGGCGTTCCCCATGACTGTTGCGCGAGCGTGCTCGCGAACTGGAGAGCCCGTGCTAGCTCTTGTCTTCGACGGGAGCCGCGGGACCGTTTTTCTTGATCGAATCGATCGCGTTCTGTGCGCCGGCCTTGTTTGTATAACCCTCGGTCGAGAACATCACTTCGCTGTTGTATTTGAAGCGGACGCGGAACTCGCCGGCCTTGTCCTTGTATATCTCGAACTTGTGACTCATGCCCCCCTCCTGTGTTGATCTTTCGTTGCGCTATGCTTTGCGGATCAGCTTGTTGACGATAAGCCCGACCACGATTTGAACGATGGCGCCGGCCACGCCGCCGCCGACGAGCTGGCCGGCCAGCGCCGCGATATCGAGACCGCCCGCTGCCACGCCTGCGGAGCCGAGGAGCGGTCCGAGCAGAGCGCCACCGCCGACGCCCCCGATCGCTCCTGCGATGAGATTTCCGATATTTCCGAGGTCTGAATCCTTGACGGTCTTGCCGCCGGCAGCACCACCCGCGAGACCGCCGATCAGTTGAGCAATGATAGCTTCCACGTCGCCCTCCCGAAATCGCAGAATAGCAGTCTAAGCCGGTTGGCGTCCGGAAGCCAACAGTATGACCTTATCAGTTGCCGGAAGGAGAGCATCCGCTGGGACGGACGCGCCCGGATATGGCGACAGCGTTTGTGGTGTGAAGCGGTGCCTCACGGCTAATCCGCGCTATCGATCCGGGTTTCGGCGTGAGCCGGTCCGGGCAGGCATTAAAAAGCCCGCCTCCGAGGAGGCGGGCAAGGTTCGCGTTGCGTCGTCTCAAGTGCTACGCGGGATCCTCAGAAGCGATAATTCACGCCCGCGCGGACGATGTGATTGTGGATACGGAAATTATCCGTGACCGTGCCGCCGAGCGGAGCCGCGAAAGCGGCGGTGGTGCCGACCTTCTGTGTATCGATGTAGAGATACTCCGCCTTGGCGGACCAGTTCGGGGTGAAGCCATACTCGAGGCCCGCGCCCAGCGTGTAGCCGGCGCGCGTGCTGTCGACATTCACGAGGCGCGTGGTCGCTCCGGCGAATGTGGCATCGACGCGATGGTTTGCATGGGTCCAGGCGACACCGCCGGTGACGTAAATCAACAGGTTGTCGGCAGCGACGCCCAGCCGGCCGCGCACCGTGCCGAACCAGTCGACCTTGGCCCGCTCCGTCAGGGTGACGGGGCCGAACGCAACCGAAGCGGAAGAGCTCTGGCCGGCAGCCTGAAGGTCGGCTTCCAGACCGTAAACGATGCTTCCAGCCTGCCAGTTGATGCCGATCTGGGCGCCGCCGATGACGCCGTTCAGGTCGCCACGTCCGGGAGAAACAGCGCCGCCGAGCACGCCACCGACAAAGGTGGAAGTGCCGCGGGCGTTGGCCCAGCCGCCACCGAGATTGGCGCCGATGTAGAAGCCCGACCAGTTGTAGACGGACTGGATCACGGCAGGTGCTTTGTAGGCGACCGGCGCACGGGCAAGGTCGGCAGCGAAAGCAGGTGCAGCAACGGTAACGAGTGCAGTTGTGAGAAGAAGGCGACGCATAGTGATAAACCCCCGGCGTTGAACTGATGTGGAGAAACCACGTCCCGACCGGTTCATCTAGTGCATAAATACCACACGCCGCTTTTGACGAAATTGCAGTGAATCAACGATTAATTTGCACGTTATGCGGCCGTGGTTTGCTGTCATGGCAGCGTGCAATGTCGTGAGCTTGTCACGGTCTTATGACGGTGTTCGACTGGCTGTCCTTGGGCATTTGATCGATGACCAGCAGTTCGAGCGGAACGGCTCCGGAATTCTCGCCATAGTGCCACTGATCGAGGACTTCGACGATAAAGTCGCCGGGCTTGTAATCGTAACGCTTCCCGGTGTCGGCGTCATAGACCGCGAGTGTTCCTGCCTCGACATAGCCATATCGTGGATGCGGATGCTTGTGGACCGGCAGTTTCGCGCCTGGGGCGATGGTGTAACGGGAAACGACCACCCGCACCGCGCCTTGCGGCAAAACAATCGGCTGTCCGGACGCCGTCTCGCTCGTCGTTGCGACTGGACTGACGCGGACCGGCGAGATGGCGTTGTCCGCCAATGTCGCCACGGGGAGCGACATCAGGAAAAGGCTGATCAGAAACGGGCGCATCCATATCTCCACCGGTCGCATTTTTGTTTCCGACAGCCTCGGGGCCTCCCGGCAGTCGTCACGCAGGCCGGGCCGGTGCCGGGGGGATAGGTCTGCGGAGTTCTGAACCAATAAACCCGGCAGCGGTGACGCCCGGCGCTGATCCGGAGTCACGGCAGATCAGCCTCGCGGCGGGATGTCTGTCAAGGACGGCTCAGTTGCGAAGGGCGTCGGGAACTGCCTCGGGATATGCTCAAGAACGGGAGGCGCTCAAGAATCCGTTGGTCGCGCCGCCTTGTCCGCGACACTCCTGTTTCCGTGACAGCAAGGGCTGCCGTATCGGGCTCTCGCCCGCCGGAGGGGGTGCCGTGGTTCAGATCACCTATCGGACGAGAGGACGGTCCAGGCCGGGCTTTACGCTATCGCCGCGCCGCGCCGGGCGGCCGGCTGGCGCCGCGGAGGGCGTCGCCGGCGGCGAGCGGGCCGATCCGCGGTTCGGGCGCCGTGTCCGTCATGGGAGTCATGAGTTTTCATGGGCTCCGCCCCGTGCTATGCGCGATGCAGTGGAGATCAGCCTTGTCCCTTCGGCCATTTCATCTCGCTTTTCCGGTCCACGATCTGGACGCGGCTCGCGCCTTCTGGGGCGGAGCCATGGGCTGCGCCGAAGGGCGCAGTTCGGATGAATGGATCGATTTCGACTTTTTCGGCCATCAGATCGTGGCTCACCTCGTTCCGGGGTTGAAAATGCCGGACGCCGGCGGCAACGCCGTGGACGGCCATCAGGTGCCGGTCCCGCATTTTGGCATCGTGCTGATGATGGAGGACTGGCAGGCGCTCGCGGATCGTCTGGTGGCGGCGGGGACCCGGTTCGATATCGAGCCATATGTCCGTTTCAAGGGCGAACCGGGTGAGCAGGCCACCATGTTCTTTCGCGACCCCAGCGGCAACGCGATCGAGATGAAAGCCTTCGCCGACCTGAAGCAGCTTTTCGCCAAGTGACCGCCACGCTTTCCAATTCGGAGTGCTCCGGCGTCCTATCGGGCCTATCTCTGGCTTTGCCATGGGGCTTCCCGAGCCCTGGCGCATCGGATTTGCGATGAATTTCCTCCGGCGGCTCGGTTTCGACACTTACATGTTTCTGCTGCTCGGGACGGTGGGGCTTGGCCTGCTGCTGCCCGCGCAAGGCTTGGCCGCCGACATCCTCGGCCATGTGACCTATTGGGCCGTGGCCCTGTTGTTCTTTCTATATGGAGCGCGGCTGGAGCCGGCGGCCGTTCGGGCGGGGCTGCTGAACTGGCGTCTCCAGGGATTGGTCTTCATTGCCACTTTCGTGATGTTTCCGCTTTTGGGGCTGGCGCTGGCGGCGGTGTTCGGCCCCGTGCTCGGCGCGGCCGTCACGCTGGGCCTGTTGTTTCTGACCGTCCTGCCCTCGACCGTCCAGTCCGCGATCGCCTTCACCTCGCTCGCGGGGGGGAACGTGCCTGCGGCGATCTGCGCGGCGTCGATCTCGAATCTGATTGGCGTGGTGCTGACCCCGCTGCTCGTGGCGGTTCTGCTGAGCCAGGGCGGCGGCGAAGTGCATCTCGACGCCATCCTGAAGATCAGCGTGCAGATTCTGCTGCCCTTCGCGATCGGCCAGATGCTGCGCCGCTGGATCGGCGCTTTCGTCCAGCGGCACCGTATGCTGACCCTGACGGTGGACCGGGGCTCGATCCTCCTGATCGTCTATTCCGCCTTCAGCGCCAGCACGGTCGCGCGGCTGTGGGACAATATCCCGCCGCAAAGCCTGCTCGTTCTGTTCGCGGTGGTTCTGCTGCTGCTTGCCCTTGCCATGGGGCTCATGATGCTGGCGGCCCGGACTTTCGGCCTGCCGCAGGCGGATCGGGTTGCTTTGTTCTTCTGCGGATCGACCAAAAGCCTCGCGACCGGACTGCCGATCGCCACCGCGCTGTTCCCTGCGGAAATAGTCGGCGCGACCGTATTGCCGTTGATGATCTATCATATGAGCCAGTTGCTGGTATGCGCCCTGATCGCCCAGCGGGCCAACGCCCGGCTTCGGAAAGCCGGCGTCTAGGTTCGGGTGGTCCGGCCGTGGGAAGCCGAACCGAGGAACAGCCGGTCGCGACTCGCCATTCGCCAATCGTTAACGGTGGGTTAACTTTCACGCCTCGTCCTTGGCGAGATCGTATCAATCTTTCTTTAGCGCCTTTCCCCCATAGTGAGGCTGAGGAGAGGCGAGCCTAAAGAAGCCGGCCCGAGGAGATTTCGGTTCAGCCCGCTGATTCTTCGCTGATTCTTCAATGAATCCGAGTGGTGTCGTGAGGGCATGAACAAAATCGTCATCGTCGATGATCAGCCCATCAACCGCAGCATCTACGCCAGGATCGCTGCGTCGGTTGACGCGCATGTGGAAGTTCGGACTTTCGCGGAGCCGCGCGAAGCACTGGTGGCGATGCTGGCCGATCCGCCGGATCTGATCATCAGTGACTACAAGATGCCCGGCATGAACGGGGCGACGTTCATCCGCCATATCCGGGCCGAGGCAAGCCTGGCGGATGTGCCCGTCATCGTCATCACGGTCTTCGAGGAAAAAAGCTTCCGGTTCCGCGCGCTGGACGCGGGGGCCACCGATTTCCTGCTGAGTCCGGTCGATCATCGGGAATTCGTCACCAGAGCCCGCAACCTTCTGCGCCTGCGTCAGCAGCAGCTTCTTCTGGCGGACCGTGCGAATGTGCTGGAGCAGCGCCTGCAGCACAGCGAAGCGTCACTGCAACAGGCGGTGCGGGATTCCAGCGAGCGGCTGGCGCAGGTGATCGACGCGGTCCCCGCGCTCATCAGCGCGACGGACCGGGAGGGCCGGCTGCTGTTCGCCAATGATTATCATGGACAGATCACCGGTTACGACGCGGCGCTACATATCGGAGAAGATATAGAGAGCCTGCTCGGCGCCGAGACCGGCGCACGCAGCAAGGCGCTGGATCGTCTCGTCATCCAGAACCAGAAGGCGATCCATAGCTTTGAAGAGGAACTGACCGACAGAACCGGCGCCAAGCGCTTCTTCCAGACGACCAAGTCACCTTTGAAGAATGCCGAGAACGAGATCGTTGGCGTCGTCACCAGTTCGCTGGATATCTCCGAGCGGAAGTCCGCGGAGAAGCATCTGCGTTTCCTGGCGCATCATGACGCGCTGACCGGATTGCCGAACCGCACCTATCTCACCGAGCGGATGAGCCAGGAGATCGCGAGGGCGCGGCGTGGCGACCGCCGGTTCGCGCTGCATATCATCGATCTGGACAACTTCAAGAGCGTCAATGATCTGATGGGGCATTCCTGCGGCGATGCCTTCCTCGTGGCGGTGGCGAAGCGGCTGAACACGCTCAAGCGCGCGGGATACGTGGTCGCCCGTCTGGGCGGGGACGAGTTTGCGATCCTCCAGACCGGCCTGCGCGACAGCGCGTCCGCAGCGGT
The DNA here is from genome assembly GCA_035556495.1 of Xanthobacteraceae bacterium. Classification (GTDB taxonomy): domain Bacteria; phylum Pseudomonadota; class Alphaproteobacteria; order Rhizobiales; family Xanthobacteraceae; genus CANKHJ01. The sequence goes on from DATMEW010000054.1 coordinate 20,590, forward strand.
CTGCGCCGAGGAGATCGCAGGAGTGCTGAAGGCAGTCTTCGATGTCGATGGCCGTCCGACCGTGACCAGCGCGAGCGTCGGCATCGCCATTCATCCGGCCGATGGCGAGGACATCGAGGATCTGGTGCGGCATGCGGATCTTGCGATGTACAAGGCCAAGAGCGAGGGCGGAAATCAGCATCGCTTCTTCGCCGCCGACATGCATGTGCGTGCGGGACTGGCTGCGGCGCTCGACAGCGATCTGCGGCGTGCGATGGAGCGTGGGGAATTCGAACTGTTCTACCAGCCGCAGATCCGGCTCTCGGACAGCGCGGTTGTCGGCGCGGAAGCGCTCATCCGCTGGCGGCGCGAGGACGGCACGCTGGTTTCGCCGGCTGGCTTTCTGCCGCGCGCGGAAGAGAACGGCATGATCGTCGCTATCAATGAGTGGGTCCTGCGCACGGCGGCGGGTCAGGCGGCAGCCTGGAAGCGTGCGGGCCTGTCCGTGGAGCGCATCAGCATCAATCTTTCGCCGGTGCAGTTTCAGCGCCAGAGCCTGCCGCTGCTGGTGACCCAGATTCTGACGGAAACGGGGCTGGACCCCCGTTGCCTGGATCTTGAACTCACCGAAACGATCCTGATGCAGGACATCGAGCAGGTGGCGGCGCAGCTCCATCATCTGCGCGGACTTGGCGTTCAGATTTCGATCGATGATTTCGGAACGGGCTTTTCCTCTCTCAGCTATGTGAAGCGGCTCCCGGTGGACCGGATCAAGATCGATCAGTCCTTCGTGCGCGATCTCGTATCGGACCCCAGCGACCGGGCGATCGTCAGCGCGGTGGTCAACCTCGCCCACAGCCTCGACCTGGTGGTGGTCGCGGAAGGTGTGGAGACCGCCGAGCAGCTTGAAATCGTTCGCGCGATCGGTTGCGAGGAGGTCCAAGGTTACTATTTCGGCAGGCCGATGCCGACCCGGGATTTCGAGCGTTTCATCCAGCCGCAGGGCCGGACGGCGAACGCCGTCTGACAGAAGGGACTCCGAGTTGAGCGAGAATGCCGCCGCAGGGGCCGGGCCGACGCGCGAGGGCCTGTTTGCCCGGATAAAGAACCGTCTCGGCAACCGGCCGGATACCGAACATGAAATGATGCCGAACCGGCTGGTCTTCGCGATCACCGTGAAGATTTATCTCCTTGTCGCAACCTGGCTTGGGAACGATCTCGCCGCCACGATGCTCCGGGAGACCTACTGGGGCTTCATCGTTTATTTTGCGGCGGTGGCCGGCCTCTTTGCCCATATGTTGTGGAACCCCGGCATCTCGCCAGCGCGGCGGGTCGCCGCAATGATCGTCGATTTCTCGCTGATGTCCTATGTCGCTGCCGAAGCCGGCATGGCGAGCGGCTTTCTCTATCCGCTGTTTCTGTGGACGGTGTTCGGGAACGGTTTCCGGTTCGGCACGGCCTATCTGCTGATAGCGACGCTGATCGGCAATGTCGGCTTGGCCGTCGCCCTGACGGTGTCGAACAACTGGAGTGAGCATTTCGGAATGTCCCTTGCGCTTCAGGCCTGCATGATCATGCTGCCGCTCTATGCGGTGACGCTGATCCGGAAGCTGAATGAAGCCAAGCATCAGGCCGAGGAGGCGAATCGGGCCAAGAGCGCCTTCCTGGCCAGCATCAGCCACGAACTGCGGACCCCGCTCAACGCCATCATCGGCTTGGGAGATCTTTTGCGGGAGCGGGTTCGTGACCGTGAGCAGACCGAGATGGTCACCACCATTGCCAGTGCCGGCAGATCCCTGCTGAGTCTCATCAACACCATTCTCGACTTCTCGCGTCTTGAAGCCGGCCGCATGCCGGTGACGCTGGTGGATGTCGATGTATATGACGCCGTCGCGCGGATCCGCGCGATGCTTGCGGTGCAGGCAGGCGCAAAGCAGATCTCGTTCGCGACTCATGTCACCGCACGGGTCCCGCAACGGATTCAGGCCGATTTCGGCCATATCGAACAGGTGCTCATCAACCTTGCAGCCAATGCCATCAAGTTCACCGAAAAGGGATTCGTCGTCATCGGGATGGATGCTGTATCGGCCGGAGGCGATTCGGTCCGGCTTCGGTTTGAAGTGACCGACACGGGAATCGGCATAGCGCCGGAGGCGCAAGACCGCATTTTCGAGAGCTTCACTCAGGCCGACTCGACGATCATCGACCGCTACGGCGGCACGGGACTGGGGCTCGCCATTTGCAGGCAGCTCGTCAAGCTGATGGGCGGCGACATCGGCATGAGCAGCGTGCCGGGCGAGGGCAGCACCTTCTGGTTCGAGGTGGATGTCGCGGTTCTTGCACAGGCATCCGCACCTGCGTCGGATATCCCGATGGTCGTCGTCTCCGAAGATGAAACGCTGATTGCCGTTGCCCGGACCCTCAACCGGCCGGTGGTCGTCTGCCCCTCGTCCAGTGCGCTGGCGGCAGCGTTGCTGGAAGCGGCGGATTGCGCCGAGGAGAGCCCGCTCGTGGTTTTCGACCATCGATGCCTTGATTCCCTGCCGGAAATCTCGGCGATGGGACTTCGCGGCTATCGCGAGCAGGTCCGCGGTTTCGTTCTGGTCAACGAGATTTGGGGCCTCGGCGAGGTGCCGGCCGCGTTCCGCACGGTCTTTGTCGGCAGCATCGGTCGTCCGGTCACGCCGAAGGCTCTGGAAGATGCCATGGCGACGGTTGCGGTCGGTACATCGACAGCACATGCGAGCGAGACTGTTTCGCGGCGTGCGCTGTCGATTCTCGTCGCGGAGGATAACGGCACGAACCAGATGGTGATCCGCAAGATTCTGGAGCGGGCCGGTCACGAGGTCGCCATCGCGAATAATGGCGAGGAAGCGGTCGCGCGCATGCGCGGCGGAAGTTTCGATCTCGTGCTGATGGACGTCAACATGCCGGTGATGAACGGCATCGAGGCGACGAAGCTGTATCGTTTCGCATCTATCGGCCAGGCGCGTCTGCCGATCGTCGCGCTGACCGCCGACGCCACTCCCGAAGCCTGGGCGCGATGTGAGGAGGCCGGCATGGATGCTTGCGCCACCAAGCCGATAGAACCCGCAAAGCTGTTGGACCTCATCGACAGTGTGGTGCCCATGGCTGAGGATCGGGGCGATGTCCGGGATCTCCAGACCGAGGTGTCGCTGTTCGTCGATGAGGCGCCTGCCCTGGATGCCGCTGCGCCGTTGGACGAAGAGACCCTGCATAACCTTGAGGCCCTTGGCGGGATTGAGTTCGTCGCGGAACTCACACGCCAGTTCGAAGCCGATTCGGCTTCGCTGATGCAGTCCTTGCAGGAAGCCGCCGCGAATGAGGATGTCTATGGCTACCGCGAGCAGGCTCATGCGCTGCGCAGCGCCGCCGCCAATGTCGGCGCGGCGCGGGTCTTCGCATTCTGTCTGGAGTTGCGTGCGGTCACGGCGCAGGAACTGGCCCTGAATGGAGAAGCCCGAACGCGGCAGCTCGCCGAAGAGGTGGCGCTGGCGCTGACTCAGCTTGGCGCGCGGGTGAGGAAAGCCACGCCGCCCATCGAGCCTCGTCTGCCACACCGCGCGGCCGGCGGCCGCTGAAGGCTGTCCGCAACAGCAGATAAATGTTCGAGCGGCCTTCCTGCGGTGCGCAGGGCTGGGCGCCGCAGCGCCCCTATCGTCCCGCCTGGGCTGTGCGTGTGGGCGAATCCGCGGTCGCGCTCGGCATGATCGGGCGGCTCATCATGCTGTCGATGCGCTCGCGCTCCTGCTCGAAAGCGGCCAGCGAGCGTCCTTCGAGCACTCTGCCGCGCGGCAGCCTGATTCTCATGGGGTCGACGAAGCGGCTGTTCACAAGGATTTCGAAATGCACGTGAGGGCCGGTGGACAGGCCGGTCGAGCCGACAAAGCCGATGACCTGGCCCTGACGCACCCGCGTGCCCGGGGACATGCCGCGCGCGAACGCGGTCATGTGGCCATAGGCGGTTTCATAGCCATTGGTATGGCGAAGGCGAATGTAGCGGCCGTAACCGCCTTCCCAACCGGCCTGCTCGACCACGCCGTTGCCGGCAGCGAAGATCGGCGTGCCGTAGGGGGCTGCCCAATCGACACCGGTGTGCATCTTCGTATATCCGAGAATCGGATGCCTGCGGCCGCCGAAGCCCGAGCGCATCACGCCGTTGTTCACGGGCTTGCGAACCAGGAATTTCTTGGCGCTCTTTCCGGTCTCGTCATAATAATCGACGATGCCATCGTCGGACGACTGGAAGCGATAGAATTTCTTGACCTCGTCGCCGAGCGTCAAGGATGCGAAAAGAACGTCACTATGTTCGCTCGGCGTGCCATCCTCCTCGCCTGCGAACAGAACCTCGAAGCTGTCGCCCGGCTGCGAGCGGCGTTGGAAATCCACATCGAATGAATAGATCCGGATCATCTCGTCGATGACCCCGCGCGGAATCTGCTGGCGCATCGCGCTTTCGTAGATGCTCTGGTACAGCCGGACGCCGGTGCCTGTTTCCTCGTCGTCCTCGTCGCTCGTTGCGGCGATCCGGCTGTTTCCGCTCCGGGTTCCGATGTCCACCGGCACATAGTGTCCGAGGTCGGAGAGAGCGACGATGGCCTCCATGCCGTCTTCTCCGTCCACAATGATGCGGACGGGAGCGAGCCTCTGTCCCAGAGCGCTTGCCGGCGCCACCAGGATGCGCAGCTTCTGACCCTCTTTCAAGCCGCCGTCTTTGGCATATGCCGTGAGGCGGCTGCTAAAGCCCTGGATTTCCTCCGCCGTGGCGTTGAGATCCTTGAGGACCGAAGCAAGTGTGTCGCCTTTCTTCACCAGAACGATGCGCTCGTTGAAGGCGCTGCCGGCGTCGGCCTGCGTTTTGGGTTGAAGCGTGATGTTTTCCGGCACGATGCGCGGCTCGAAGCCGCCATAAGGATCGAGCGCCGGATCGGTGCTCGGCGCATAGGCAAGGCGCACGCCGGCCGAGTGCAGGGCGGGGACCGGCGCTGCGGCGAGGGGAGTGTTCACCGACCAATGCGCCGCCTCCCGCACGCGGCCGATGACATCCTCCATCGGCAGGGAAATGCCGATGCGCGCCCGGGGCAGCACCGGCCCGAGATCGCGCATCACGAAAGAGACCTCCGCGTCCGGCGCGGCGGCCGTGGCTTCGGGCGCGGCATTGCTCTCCTGAGCGGGGCCTTCCATGAGCTTCTGCGGATTGAACGGGGGAAGGCCGGCGGACAGTTCGGAAGCTGCAAGGGCAAGGTTGCCGGCCACGCGGACGAAAGGCTGCACCCGCACGACCTCCCGGCTGCCGACCCGAGTGGTCGTCGATACGCGCAGCACCTGGCGGCGTGCGGTGAGTTCGCTCGCCGCGGGCAGCCGGTCTCCTTTCCGCACCGTGCCGGCGGCTGGGCCGACGAGCCCGACAGCGCCGCGCAGGCTGGCTTCCTGCCGTTCGGCATGGGTGGCGAAGTTCGACTCGCCATCCAGCGAGGCGAATACCGCTCCACCCATCAGCGCCGCTCCGCAAAGGCCCGTGAGAATGGTGCCGCTGAACCATTGGAGGGAGACGCGACGACGGTCGACCAGTGTCGATTCGCCGTCCACGGAGAGAGGGGGCTCGTTGCCGAGGTCATGGGCCTCGAACGCGCTTGCCGTGCGATTGCCGCTGCGCGGGGTTCCGTGATCCAAACCGTTGCCCCTTCGAAAGGCTTGCCGCACTCGCCCGCATTCGGACTGCCGGCCTGCATTTTGAAGACGCGCCGCCCAGACCGGCGCGCCGTGGTTCGCGTGTGGGCTCGAACCGTATGTGTTCCAGCCGGGGCTCCGGTCGGATTCGAGCCGAATTGACGATGCCGCGCGGTGTGCGCCCCGTCAAATCGGGGCGACCGCGGCCGCTAGGGCAGAGAAACCGCCCTGTCGGAGCACAAAAACACCCCGGACGAAATGAATCCGCCCGGAATCCCCGTGCCGCGAAACGCACGACGCCCCACGAATATGACCTGAATGCGACAGGGCAACCGCTCCTGCCGGGGGAAGGAGGCGAAGAAAACGCTGATTCTACGCATATTTTCAAAAATGTGAGGCTCGGATGACATTTTTGATTTTTTCGAGTTGACAGTCCTCGGGGCTGGGGCCTATATACGCCTCATCACGGCGCGCCTGTTGCCACGGCGCTGACGGCGCGCCTCTGACACTCCTCACTGTTTACAGTGGTCAAGCCTTCCGATAGTTGTCGGCGGGCTTAGGAGTTTCGGTCTCCTTCGGGGGAGATAAGGTTAGGGGGGACTTTGTTCCCGGGCTGTTTGACAAGTTAATCGGAAGAAAGAGAAACGTGGACGGCGGAGTCCTTGCGGACAGCCTCGCGGAAGGAGCGATCCTTCAATGAGCTGTCAGGAAGAGACACGGCGGTACACGTTTTCAAAGGTTACACCCATCACGCAAGTGATGAGTGTGGACCTCGTCAAAACGTTGTGACTTGCCGAGATCAAAATCTCATCCAACTTGAGAGTTTGATCCTGGCTCAGAGCGAACGCTGGCGGCAGGCTTAACACATGCAAGTCGAACGCCCCGCAAGGGGAGTGGCAGACGGGTGAGTAACACGTGGGAACGTACCTTTTGGTTCGGAACAACTGAGGGAAACTTCAGCTAATACCGGATAAGCCCTTACGGGGAAAGATTTATCGCCGAAAGATCGGCCCGCGTCTGATTAGCTAGTTGGTGGGGTAACGGCTCACCAAGGCGACGATCAGTAGCTGGTCTGAGAGGATGATCAGCCACACTGGGACTGAGACACGGCCCAGACTCCTACGGGAGGCAGCAGTGGGGAATCTTGGACAATGGGGGAAACCCTGATCCAGCCATGCCGCGTGAGTGATGAAGGCCCTAGGGTTGTAAAGCTCTTTTAGCAGGGAAGATAATGACGGTACCTGCAGAAAAAGCCCCGGCTAACTTCGTGCCAGCAGCCGCGGTAATACGAAGGGGGCTAGCGTTGCTCGGAATCACTGGGCGTAAAGCGCACGTAGGCGGATATGTCAGTCAGGGGTGAAATCCCGGGGCTCAACCTCGGAACTGCCTTTGATACAGCATATCTTGAGTCCGATAGAGGTGGGTGGAATTCCTAGTAGAGGTGAAATTCGTAGATATTAGGAAGAACACCAGTGGCGAAGGCGGCCCACTGGATCGGTACTGACGCTGAGGTGCGAAAGCGTGGGGAGCAAACAGGATTAGATACCCTGGTAGTCCACGCCGTAAACTATGAGAGCTAGCCGTTGGGAAGTTTACTTCTCAGTGGCGCAGCTAACGCATTAAGCTCTCCGCCTGGGGAGTACGGTCGCAAGATTAAAACTCAAAGGAATTGACGGGGGCCCGCACAAGCGGTGGAGCATGTGGTTTAATTCGAAGCAACGCGAAGAACCTTACCAGCTCTTGACATGCCAGGACGACTTCCAGAGATGGATTTCTTCCCTTCGGGGACCTGGACACAGGTGCTGCATGGCTGTCGTCAGCTCGTGTCGTGAGATGTTGGGTTAAGT
>DATMEW010000055.1:0-24352 GCA_035556495.1 Xanthobacteraceae bacterium
TGTTCACGATTGCCGCCCCGCCGTCATTGTTCTATGAACGCGCCAGGTTCTACCAAGACCCTAGGCACCCGTAGCTCAGCTGGATAGAGCGTTGCCCTCCGAAGGCAAAGGTCACACGTTCGAATCGTGTCGGGTGCGCCAATGATTTCAAATACTTATAGTATTCTGATATGTGCTGCACGTTGGCTGGGTAAGCACTGGGTAAGCGAGGCAGGGCTCCTCGGTGATCAACCTTGAAACAATCGGACCAGTGGACGTTTCACAGTGGCCAACAGACGAAGACAATCCGGTGTTTCCGGTTGGATCAAAACCCAAGAAGCTTTTGATCTGCCCCGACCACCCTCCCTTCGATTGGTTGATACCGGGGCATCGATATTTATTTAAGAACGCAGAAGGCTGGCAAGCAGGTCAACTGTGGACCGAGGTATTTGCCTGGCATTTTTCTCTGGTCGTCGGGGTTGATGTCCCCCGATGCTTCGTTGGGGTGGACGGACGTGGTATCCTCGGTGCGGTCATTGAATTCTTTTTCGCTTATCCAGGTGAGGCGACCCCTGAGCGGTTCGTTCACGCGTCTGACCTTCTTCAGCGCTCTCTCATCGATAAGAAGCGAGGCCGCCCCCACAGCGTGAGATCAAATGCCGAGATTTGCCGAGCTCTTCAGATAGCTGATGCTCGCAATTGGTGGGCAAAAACGCTCGTTTTTGATGCATTGATCGGGAACACCGATAGGCATCCAGATAACTGGGGCATTTTGGCAAAGGTGGACGCGCAAAATAACCGCAGTTTCCGTCTAGCCCCTGACTTCGATAATGGCACCAGTCTTGCCTACGAACGAACTGAAGAAAGTCTAGCGGGAAGCTGGGATGACGCGCGATTGGGCGCTTATATCGACAGAGGTAAGCACCATTGCAGTTGGGCACGGTCAAATGACACTCCCGAAGGCCACATCTCGCTCTGCCGTCTATTCCGGGAGACGTACCCTGAGACTGGCCAAACAATGAAAAATATGATTCGATTCGAGATGATCCGGGTAAACGAAATTCTTACCGCTCTCAGCCAAGTAAAGTGTGCGCACCCCTTCACTCTCACCCGGGCGCAGTTCGTCGAGCGGTTGATTGAAGGACGACAAAAGCGGCTGGCTGAAGCGCTTGGAATCTAACGATGGAACATTGGCTAGAAGAGGTCCGCGAACCGAAGGTTCTCGTACTTGCATGGCAAGCGCCGGACCACATGAAGGATCGTTTTCGCTGGGCGGTTGGCGAGATAATGCCCAAGGGAGATGGCTTCATCCTGCGATATTTCGCACCTGGCTCGTCGTTTGAAGATCACAATGGTGGCCGACGATACGAGGAAATGATTGGCCTTGGTTATGCTGGCTACGCGGCTTTTCCCACGAAGGTGCGTGAGCATACGGCAGGGGTAATTGAAGCGTTCAACCGCAGGCTGCCGCCGCGAGGACGGTCGGATTTTGCTGAATATATGAAGCATTTTCGGCTGCGTAATTTTGAAGCGTTGTCAAATTTTGCCTTGCTGGGGAAGACAGAAGCAACACTTCCGAGTGATGGATTTTCTCTCGTTGATCCTCTCGACGGAGAGAACCCTTCTTGTGATATTCTCCTAGAGGTCGCTGGCCATCGATATTATGCGAAGAACCTCGGCAATCTAATTCACACAGGTGCCGGAGTTGAGATCAGCCCAGAACCAACGAACGAACATGACTCGAATGCAGTTCGGTTCTCGATTGAGGGCCTAACAATAGGTTATGTGAACCGAATTCAGACGGCAGCGTTTAATCAATGGCTGAAGAGTGCGAAGATTCGTGCTGTGATCGAGCGCGTAAACGGTAAGCCGGAGCGGCCTCGCGTTTTCCTGTTCGTAAAGGTTAGGCCGGCGGGGGCTCAGATAGCGGCCTGACGCTCTTCAAAACAGCGACCTCATCTGCTTCCGTCTAGCCGCTGTAGTGGTGGCAGGCTGGCTTCATTGATTGAACGCCTCTGCTTTCAATCAAGTCTACCCCAGAATTTGGCGGATTGAATCCGTCAGTTGCTCTCGCGTTGGTTGAGTGGCAAACTCCCGTCGGGGAGTAGGGGTATGCGTCAATTAGTGTTTCTTTGCGCAGCATTGCTCTGTGCCGCGTGCGGTCCGCGCGCTGACAAGGTCCAATTCATTGCGGGGGCTAATCAGCAGGCGTTGATCCGTGATGGTCAGTCGGCGCTGGTCTCGCGTCAGAAAAAATCGATTGTTTTGCTACGGCCAGCGAGTCGGCTCACCCCAAGGGATGGTCGGCCGGTTTTCGTGGTGGGGGTAAATAATCTTAGCGGGCAGCCTGTAGATTTCTTGATACGGAATATCCAGGCGTCTCAGACCGTGAATGGTGAAACGGCGCCGATCAAAGTCATCACCTATGAAGAACTGGTCCAAGAAGAACGCACCCGGCAGACTTTTCAGGCGATAGCTGTCGGTCTTTCAGCAGGTGCGAACGCTATGTCGGCGGCCAATGCCGGCCGCTATCACAGCACGACCACGGTGAGCACGCCTCGCGGTCTCTATACCGCGCACACTACTGGGTACTCGCCAACGGCGGCAGCAATCGCTCAGGCAAATGCGTCGGCACAGAACGAAGCGATGATTTCGACCACGATCGAGCAAGGCCGTCAGAATCTGGCGATGCTTGAGCGTGGGATTGCCAAAGATAATACCCTGATGCCGGGCGAATGGTATGGCGGTCAAATTCATCTAGCGCCACTGGTCGGCCAGGATGGCGCAAAGAACTATACCATCACACTAGATATAGCTGGTGAACAGCATCGCATGGAGGTGGTGCAAAAAGCGCTCGACTAGTCATGCGCATAGTTCGTTTGTTGTTTGTCGTGTTCTCTATTGTTGTCGCAAGCCCATCACTTGCGGAGCCGCAGCCACATGGACGCGACAAAACAAAGGTAGAGGCAGCGGTTTTAACGACAGCTGCCATTATCGCGCTTCTAATCGCTGCAAGCCGACAGTCATATTATGCGATGAATAAGCCGTGCGCTTGTCCTGAAGATGCAGACAGAGCTGGCAGGCGCTGTGGCGCGCGGAGCGCCTATTCGCGTCCCCGGGGACACAGGCCGCTCTGTTACCCCACAGATGTCAGTGCTGATCTGATCGAAGAATATCGAAAGAGCAAACGAACATTGTCGCCATAACCCAAACAACTAAAGCCGAGAGCAACGGCGATGAATGGCTGCTCAGCGTTAAGCTGGAGTCCCCATGCAATGAAGGCTGACCTTCCACCCCACGTTCGCAAGGCACGCCGGCTTTTTACGCTGCTGGTGTTTTGCCTCGTTGCAGCGTGGGGCAGAATGGCGGGATGGTGGTGACCGTATCAGCCGGTCCTCTTGTGACGCTGGCTTTTCGCAAGGTCCTCATCGATCGAAAGCGCCGCGATTCCCAAACTATATGCGGCGGTTTCCAAGCCAAGTTGCTCGGACATCCGAGCCAATTGCAGCGCCATGGTTTTTATAAACTGCGCACTTTCTGAGTTTTCAGACATGATCTGCTCCCCCAGCAAAAGTCCCGATGCCCCCAGTGTACTGCAATTTGGTACAAATCTAAGCTGTCGGTTGCCGATATCCACACGTACTACCGATAATTGCATTACGGGATCATCTCCGCTAAAGTCTGCCCTCCAAAATTGGACGGTGGGCACGCATTGTGATGTCGATTGATTTTGACAAGCCAGGACTTGGAAACTTTCCGTGCGACAGTGCGGAGAGCCTAGCCCTCAAACACGACGGCTTGCGTCTTATCCGATCCTTTCGACGCATCGCCGATCAAGCAGCACGCGATCAGGTCATCGCGTTGGCGGAAAGTCTGGCGGGGCCTGAGCGGCCTTCTGCTGGGTAGCGGAATGTGGCGCTGGTGGATATCGTTCCGATCGCTCTGGCGGATTATTCAATCGGACAGACGACGCCGCAGGAAGTCATATTAAGCGCAGCCGGCACTGACTTCGCCGTCAACAACCTTACTTGATCTTGTGTCAGCCTCAGGCTCTCTAAATGAGAGTTGGAGATATCAATGGCTGAGTACGAAGCAATCCGCGCTCCCAACCGCTGCCCCTCACACCCGGGCGCAGTTATCGAGGATGTGCTAGCCGGTGTCACTGTGTCCAAGATGGAGATTGCCGACACGCTCGGCATTTCCCGGCAGCAGCTACATGGCATCTTGTCTGGCCGTAAGCCTCTGTCTCCTGCCATTGCTGTTCGGGTTGCCAAGCTGATCGGGGGCTCCCCGGAAACTTGGCTGCGCATGCAGGCCGACTACGACGCTTGGCACGCCGCGCGTGAGGTGGATACGAGTAAAATCAGACAACTGAAGATAGTATAGCCATGCGCCAGTACATCGCTCTGATCCATAAGGACGCCGACAGCGACTACGGCGTTTCCTTTCCCGATCTTCCGGGCTGCGTCACCGCTGGCAGCACGCTCGACGAGGCGCGCGCCATGGCGGCCGAAGCTCTCGCCTTGCATCTCGAAGGGTTGGCCGAGGATGGCGAAGCCGTACCGGAACCGTCGTCCCTGGAGGCCGTGATGGCTGACGCAACCAATCGCGAAGGTGTCGCGGTTCTTGTCGATGCTCAGGCTCCAGCGGTGAAAAGCGTTCGGGTCAACATCACCCTTCCGGCCGATATCCTTGACGAAATCGACCGCCGCGCCGAGGCGGATGGCTTCACGCGTTCAGGATTTCTTGCTCAAGCGGCTAAAAAGGCGATGGCTACCTAGCCACGTGGCGGGCTGATAGCTACATGTTGACGAGCGCTTGAGCCACGGCGCATTTCCTCACTTTTGAGGAAAAGTCAGTGCCTTGGCACGAGGATCAGGCACAGACACTACCGACGCGCCGCCAAGTTGGGCCGAACGAGGTGTCGCCGCAGCTGCACCAGCGCCGTCTCCATTGCCACCGATATAAAACCAACGCCACCGGTGGCCTGCTGCGCCGAATTTTAACTTCGCATCACGAACGATGATCTGCACATAGTTTTTACATAACGCCATGGTCAAAAATGGCATCAAAGTCGTCTTCGATTTTTGAAGTGTGGTCCCGTGCGATGATTGCCAAGGCCGCGATTGTCTCCATTGCTTGGTTGCGTTTTCCGTCAATAACCAAATGCCCGCGATCCATGATGTGGTCTGCCAAGGCGTCTAGCAGACGATGCAGAAGCGTTGCGTCGGCTCTGATGTCTTCAAGAGTAGGGGCATCCAAAAACGCCCACACCCGCTCCAGATGTTCCGGCTTTTCCCGTATCCATGCGGCGAGAGTTTCAAAATCTGCTTCAATGGTGTTCATGCTTCACCTCCCTGCGGCATTGGTCACCCGACAGACCGACTGTGAGGGCCGCTAGGTTGGCACCAATAGACTCTGCGCGGTCCCGCGCGATCCACAGCAGCGCCGCCAGGCGCACGGGATTGTTCTCGTTCATAAGCAGATCAATCGACGTGTCGAGCAGGTGGTAAAGGTGCCAGATGTCCGACTCGATTTCGTCGGCTTGATGTTTGATCGTGCTCATGCCTCGTCCTTTCCGCTAATCTGACGCACCGAGGCCGTTCCATCCTCACGCAAACCCTTGTCATAGAGATACTGCCAGACATCATCCCACCATTCGCCTTGCGGCATGTCGGCGGCCTTCTGGATCGGCATACGCATATCGATCGCGTTCCGCCTTCTGAAGTTTTCATCTGTCCAAGCATCCTCCGTGTAGTACTCATAGACACCGAACGGTTGGATCGTGCCGTCGCTACGGCGAATGAAGCCGGCAACAATCCTCATCCCGGCTTCTTGCATGGCGGACACGTATTCTGAGGGATGCTCAAAGCCCCCTTTATCCTTTGCGGCCATCGCGGGAACAGTGGCAGTCGATAGCGCTGCTGCGGATGCCGCTGCGCGACCAAGGCGGAATATCGCCCATCGACGGGATACGGGCTCAGGCTGCGACATAGCTTTGCCCCTCCCGCCCCCTTCGCGCGCGATCCGCTAGGTACTCCCGCAGCGCGCTCATCCCACCTGGTGTTGCCGATATCCATGCGTTGAGAAGATGCGCACTGCGGCTGTCAACTTCCCGGTCTGGGTGCCACCAGACAAAGGCAACCGCGCCATCGTCATGCAGTTCGACCGTCATATCGACGCGCCGGGCCAACCCCATGAACGTTGCCGGCCGACATGGGCGCAGTTTTGCTAACCTGCTACCGGCATCGACAGCGCAGAAATCCTGGTTGCGTATGCCGAGTAGAGCTGCGACCGAAGCTGTGATGGATTTCGTCATAGTGTCCTCCTGTCACGCTATCGACTGAAGCGCAGCTAGTTCGCGCTTCAAATGGGCAGCCCGAGTCGTCGCCTGCGACCAGTTCGTCATGTAGCGAGTGTGCTCGATCAGATCGCGCAGGATGACACAACGTTCGTTGCGAACATCCGCAGGAATGGCCGCCAGCCGCGCGGCTTCCCTAGCCTCAGCCCATGCCTTCCGAAGGGCCCAGGCGAAGCAGGAGCGGCCGATGCTCGAAAACGGAACGGAGGGGTAGTGATATGTCTCGCGGAAAATGGCCCATGCCCTCACCAGAATGGCCTTCCGGTCGAATTTGGGCATAGCTCCGCCGTTCACCGTAATGGTGCTTTTCGTGGTCATAAGGGTTGTCCCGTCAGCTTCTCTGTGATACAAAATGGATCATTGCATATGATCCAAAAAGGATCAAGAGGAATTTTAGGTGATCCTAATCGAGCAAATTCGGGCTGCCCGTGGGCTATTGGGGTGGTCTCAGACAGAGCTGGCAGACAGGGCCGAGTTGTCGCTCCCGACGGTCAAAAGAATGGAACGGGAAGGAGGCGGGCCGGCGGTCTCCGATGATGCCAAGGAGAAGGTGCGTGCAGCCCTCGAGAAGGCCGGCGTCGAATTCATTGCGGAGAATGGTGGAGGAGCAGGAGTAAGGTTGAAGAAAAGACGGCTCGGCGTAGAAAAGACGAACAAACGTGAGCCCTAACCGTACTCCAGCTATATCAACTAGCGTAGAAACGCGCCGATTGGTCTCTCACTCTTCCAGATAACAGCTCCTGTTTAACAGGACGACCGAACTCTCTTGTTAAATGATCGGTGATTTCGTCAGCTACCAGTTTCCGCACTGTTCCGGCGAACACCTTCTCTTTGTCGTCCGTAACTTTGCTCCACATATCCGGGAATGACAGACTGTCCATTGCCCGAAGTAAGGCGTCTCCCCCCTCACACCACTTCCTATTTTTATGGAGAACGTCACAGATGCCCTCGACGATGGTCGCCCTGACAAATCCGGCATTGCCGTCGGATGTTTGGGTGATGCACTGCAAAGCGGTAATCAATGTGTCTTGGCCATAGCTCCGTAGACAGCGAGAGAGTGCGCCGACGGCTTGCGTCTGCCCTACCTTAATACGCTTTATCGTCAGGTTGCCGCGCACAATTTCTACGCCGCCGGCTGCGCACACACGATCCAGCTCCAAGGATTCCGGGTGACCCGCCGTTAATTTAGCATGATAGAGTTGCTGAGCAGTGGTCTTGGTGACGTTTCCATTTACTGCTGCATATGCGGCAGCTTGTTGGACTCGATCAGCTTGCACAATCTGGCAAGGCACCTTTTCGATGTTCCGCATAAGTGCGGCGGTGGTTCTGTGTTGGCCATCCACTATTGTCCACCGACCTCCTTCGAGTGGGGCGACGATAACCGGTGCAAACTTCGACCAATCAAAAAATTCTGCTATCTGCTTGATATTCGCTGCCCCTCTTCGACCGATCTCCCGCTGGTAGGTTAAATCGACCACCAGATCCTTAATTTCGATCCATTGAAGCTGCGGAGCAGGACCGGGTTTGAACTCGGATACCGGCATATCGAAGCGGTCGGAGGAAATCGGCTGAAACATAGCTGGCGGCCTTTTATCGAAAAGAGGCAACAGCATTCCGCTGAATGCGTTTGATGGAAAGTCCGCCCGAAAAAAACTTCCGCGACGCGAGAATTATGGGCGTTAAGAGCCCATCGCTACGATTAGTTAACGTTTTCGGTGGGGCACTCCGTCCGTTACACAGCAACTACCGGTCCGGACCGCTTAAAATCGCAAACCTATTTATTCTCAGTCAGTTAGGCGTTTCAAAATGCTCACCGGCGCCGACGCCGAGAGTCGGACCGGGTGAGAATAAGTTATTGTGAATTAATGCAATTTCGGATTTTTGGCGCATCCTGGATGAGGCGTGCGAAGCAGGCGCTCTTGCAGTAGTCTTTCAAATCATGAGGCCAAAACACTTGCGGACGCTCGTCTGGATGGGACTGCAAGCCACCATCATGGGGTGGTGGCTGTGGGTCGAATATGACCGGGCCCTTGAGGCCGGAGAACTCCCAAATTGGGGGCTGGCGCTGGCCATGGGGATTTTCTTCGCATTTATCATCACGGCTGGACTATTCGTTGCGGGAGAGAAATTGCGCTGGTTATGGTCCCTCGCGCGACGGCGCTTTATTGACCGTGATGTGGAGCGGCTGCCTGGGAGCCTCCAAGGCCAAATAGGTGAGGCGCGTGGCCAGGGCAGTAGCCTTGTTACTTCCCAAAGGCGCGGAAACGATCTGTCGGAAACGCTGCGCGGCCTCCGGTGAGGTCAGCAAGTAGGAAAGCTGATCGGTATTTCGGCCAACGTTCCAGTTCTTCATCGCCTCGAACACTTTCGCTGGAAGCTTAATGCCGCCTGTTGCGACGATCTGTGCAGTATCGTTGGCCAGTCCGCCGCGACCAAGCTCTTGAACAGCAGGCCCCTTAAACGCGGTTCGTGATCCAGTTGCCTGCCTGAATTGCTGTGCCTCCATAACGTCGAGGAACCGATTGAAACCTGGCCAAATCTGATCCCCATTCGGTAGTGCGCGTACCGCAGCTTCCAAATTTGCGGCCTGCTGTGGGTTGCCCCTCAATGCCGCCGAAAACTTTGCTCCGGCTGTCTGGCTAGGCCCTCCTGTAGCAAGCCGTCGTGCTGCATCGTCGAATATGGATTCGGCATGTACTCGCACCAGCATTCGCGCTGCTGTTGGATTCCTGCTGGCGAGCGCTGTCATGGCGGTTGAAATATCATCTGCGCTGTTCGGCAGCGGTTTAGTTGGGAACAAGGCGTTTATAGCTTCCCGCGTTGTGAGGTCTTTCCTGGCAATGCGGCCAAGGGGCCCGTTTAGAAGTGGTTGCAAAAATCGTTCACGAGCACCCGATTGGATAGCGCGGGCGCTCTCGTAAGCCCCGGGCGTACCATTTACCGAGCCCGTGGCTCTATCCGCAGCCGTCACAGCATGGTCACGTCCCCTATCCACGATCGAAGCGGAGTAGTTGCTACGCGCCGTTCCGCTAAGGGGGTCGCGCAGGTTGCGGCTCGTTTCGTCAAGCTGCTTTTTGATTGCATCGATAACTGCCACAGAGTTGTCTGGGTGTCCTTCGAGCGTCGGCCCGATCCAGGGATCGTTGCGCACGCGCCGCAATCCTTCCTGAAAAACCGGATCACGGCTAACCGCTGTAAACTCCGCCGGCGACAACAGGCCCTGTTCCGCCTGCTGGTAGAGCGGTCGGGTTGCTCGGTTTATCGCTCCTTCAACATCTCCAATGATGCGCTCACCGGACCGGCCAATGTCTGGGCCAATACTCGATGGGTCTGCCACAGCCGGCGACACATCATCAAACGCTCGGCGTGCAGCGGTGGTCGTTTGCTGCGGGCGCGCCGCATAGAAGTCACGCATACCGCCCATACCTTCGACGGTATGCTGTAAATCTCCAATCTGCGTGCGACCCTGCGTAACGCTTTGCAGAGCCTCGGCCCGGCTGATTGGGGTTCCTTGCCGCTGTGCGGTTAAGAAAAGATTCTCGGCAGCATCAAGCTCGGCCGGCTGAACACCACGAGTCGCATTTTGCACAAGGCGGTCAGCAGAACCCAGCCTCATGGCACCGGCACTGCCAACTCCGCCAACAAGCGCTCCGGCTACACGCGCGATAGGCTCCGCCGCTGTGCCTTTGAATGCCTGACCTGCTCCTTCACTGGCAATACCAGGCACAATGCCGAACGCTAGAGCGTTCCGGCCGACATTCGCAATCCGACCAATTGCGCCACCAGGCACAAACTCAGCGGCGGTATGTGCAAACTTCCCCGCCGTGGTTTGCGGGACATGCAACGGTCCGGTGATGTTGTCTTCAATAGCGCGAGTAATGCCATCGGCGCTGATCGCATCACCGATACCCTTGAACATCGCACCGCTGTCTCGGCTTGCAACGCGTGCGCGCCGCTCTTCATCCGTCTCACCTGCCACATACTGGTGAACGCGGTCTACTCCCGCGACTAGCAGATCGCTGGCTGCCTTTGGCATACCTGCAAGTCCTGCCACGCCGTGAACTAGGCCGGCGCCAATCGACTTTCCAACGTCGCCTGCCACATCGCTCCACGTTGATAACTGGCCCGGTGCAGCTTCTGAGGTCGATGGCTGGCCGTCGCTAACGATAGGATATCCGGCCCATGGATCAGAGCCTGCCCGTGCGGTTGCTGCTGCGTGCTCAACGATGGGAAAAGCGCTCCACGGGTCTTCGCGCTGACCGGGTGCTAACGACGTGGCCTGATGAGGGAAAAGTGTTGAATCAGGGTTATGTTGAGTCATCATGGCACCTGCCGAATGTTGCCGGCGTCGTCCAAGAAGCGGTCACCAGATTTCAAGCCCAGCGATTTCACCTCGGCTGGTGATGTTACGCGAGGTACATTGCTCGAATGTGGGGTTTGCGAACTCCCTGGCGGTCTTGCCGCTGGGCTACTCACCGTGTCTCGAACAGCACGGGGCGAACCGATAATCTCTTCGGCTTTATGACGTAGGTCACCAAAGCGGTCTTCCTTAGCGACCTTATCCGCCCATTCCATTTCAAAATCGTCAAAACTCCGATCACGAGTATTGGGATTGCGACGGAAGGCAAGCCAGGCTCGTCCTTTTTCTCGATCTGTCTGATAAACGCGCTTGGCTGTCTCGGTTAGAATCCGATTTGCCCGCGGATCATTTCCTAACTGCGGGAAGATACCCACAAGGAACTCTCTGTCGGCATCACTGAAGTTGTTTGCAGGAAATCCGCCAGACCCAATTTTTCCAACCACCGATTCATTGATGAGAGCTTGCAAAGCTTGAGCGCTACCAACCCCCTTGGGGTCCAGCCCTAGGGCCTCTGCCGCATCGCTGTTGAGACCCAGAGATTTTGCCCAGGCTGATACCGTCATACGCGCGGGTTCGAGTTTCCCTTGCGAGACCTGATTGAGGAGCGCTTCAATTCGAGAAACGTTGGCAAGGCTCTTGGTAGCAGCGCCAGCTGTCTTCATCGTTTCTGCAGCACGCTCGCCTGCGGCCTTGCCAATCGCGGCAGCCTCCGCGTTCTCACCTCGCATATTGGTGGTGATGGCAGTGGCCCCGGCCTTCTTCAGCTCAGTCTCATAATCCATGAGAGAGCCTTGGTAGCCCTGGCTGCGCGCAAACATGTATTTTTTGACGGCATCCGGTAACTTGGACGCGTCTAACTCGCGCTGAAGTAGGATCTTCGCCACGTCCTTGTGAGCAGACGGCAGACGCGGGTTAGCTACGGCCTGCAACAACGTCTGGATGCGCGGAGAGATCGACAGCCCATCGCCTTGCGGCTGGGCTTGCGGCTGTGGTGCCTGTTGCGGCTGCGCCGTTTGCTGAGGCTGCGGGACGCCTACGCTCGGGTCATTGCTCGCAACCTGAACCGGGCGCCCGTTTTCAAACTCCGCCATCGCCGGCAGTATTTTCGCTCTGACCGTAGGATCGGAAAGGTCAATCCGAGCGTTAGGGTCAATACCGGCCTTCTGCGCAACAAAGTTTGCATATGCGCTTACTGGATTTCCATCGTTGGCAGGGGCCCATCGATTGATCACTCCTGCGATAGAATTGATGCCTCGCTGCCCATAGCCCGCGAGAAGCTTATCCGCTGCGGCCATGCCCTGCTCAACCGAACCGAACTTGCCAAACCGGCCATCCAAGCCAGAAAATCCGGGCTGCGATTGAGTGAATGGTGACGCTTCTAAATTCAATGGGTTGTTATTACGGATGCCTCGCGGGTCAGAAGACACCGTCGGCCCGGCGTTACCCATCGGATTCGAGACCGATTGCGGCTGACCGCTAGATGCCGCCTGCCCGCTGCCATACAGCGATGGGATACGCCGCATGAAGTCCTGCCCGGCCTGCTGCTCTTGACCGAGCTTGATCAAGGATAGACCGCTGTTCAGGTCGCCAAGGCCAGCCAGCTTCGCGCCGGCTGAATTATAATCGAGGCTGCCATCCGCCAGTCCGCGACCTATATCGGCAAGCGTGCGCTTCTTCGCACCCTCTTCGTAAATCTTCGGCAGGTCAGCCAAAGGCGAGAAGTCAATTTTTGGGACGACCAATTCTGCCATCGATTTGATCCTTTTCTAGGACTGTTCGATGGAACATCGCTCACGTAGGAATTCAGGGGAACGCCGGTTCTGAGGATTTTGCTGAGTTTGTTAGCTTTGAAAGATTTGTGCCAAAAGGCTGGTTATATTTCAGCGATGGCGGCGGCATTTTCGCTGGCTAAATGACTGCTCGTTGCGGCGGCGGCGAAGTTTGGCAGGGCAGGCCGCCTCGCGCGCGCGTACTGCTCCCGAAATTCTTAATTAGCTGCGAGCCAGCGAAACACCATGGATTGCAAGGGCATCGCTGCGTTACTCGGCCAGCTACCTCAGCCGGGATAGAGCAAATCGCTCGTAGTAATGAGTCAGATAATCGCTGCTAGTTTCCCCATCGTGATAAAGTTTAAGGCCGAAATCGTCACCGTCGAGAAATATTGCCAAAGCGATCCGACTGACGCACCAAACGCCACCTACTCGCCTGCCGATGCCGTGAACTTCGCACCAGTTTCTCATGGTCGATTCACTGCGTCCCGCGAACTTGGCGGCCTCTCTGAGCGACATTGCCTCACGTCTATCAAAGGGAACTAGTATCTTCCGGTAGTTCGAAAAGCATTCATCGTGGTCTATTTTCATATGACTTCCGACCTGTCGATTGCAGCCACCGCTAGATCGATTCGAACTCGATCTGCGCCGCTGATGATCAGCCTTGCCAGATGTTCGGCGGCAGCACGGGAATAGCCGCCGTCATATTGGATGATGGCGGCCCGTTCCTCGAAATCTGAACGATGATCCTCGTTGCTGCTTTTCTTGGTGACACTGGTGACATTGGTGACGCCCCGCTCAAGGCGTTGAAATTCCAACCCTTTAGCGTCACCAAAGTTTGCGGGCGGTGTCACCAACGCGGCTTTACTTGGTGACACATCGGCGTGGATTTTGGTGACATCTATATCGTTGATTGAGCTGGATAATTTCTGCCTGTCACCAGTGTCACCAATGTCACCAGCATTTTTCAGCAGGGTTGAAATCTCATCCGCGAGACCTTCGAAACTATGCATCGTGGTCGGCCTCCAGGAAGCGAGCGGGCACATGATAGAGCCGCAAGCGGCCATGACCGGGAACGCGGACTACATTGGTCTTATGCGATGAGGTGCTACAGAGAATGCCTCCCTTCTGTTCCAGGATGGCGGCTACCCGGCGCGCATCAAGACCACGGCAGACTTCCTCCTTCCACGCGGTGGTGGTGATAAAGAAATCCCAGCCGTCACCAACTTTCTGGCGATAGCCGGCTACGTCCCGTGGCTGGATACGTTTGTCCTGATCCACTTCCCAGGCAGGGATGAACCGCGCCATCCCGTTGGCGAGAAGGAAAGAGCGAACCTGGTCGATACCCTCGCGGGCCTCTGCCGGTTCGATCCCGCCGCGCACCGCCAGCCAATCATTAAAGCAACGCCCCGCAGCGAGCGTGGCCTCGCCCCGCTGCCAGGGGGCAACGCCGCAGCGAACGGCGATTTCACCGCCGGCCGCGACCAGCCCAAACCGTTGCGCTACCCGCTCGACCTGACCATCAGCCCCCGCGGGGACAAACTTCTCGCAGAAGGCCTGGACCAGCTCTGAGACCTGCTTGCGCAGAGCATCGATATTGGGAACCACCGCCGCGAGGTATTGCCGAGAAGCGACGCCATAGTGCTGCATAGTGGCGGCACGCAGGTGACGAGCCAGCGCCTCGGCTGTATCGAAGCCGTGCAGGTTCTCGAACATGCCCATACCGGCGCCGGCATCGGCTGGGATATCGACGATCCGAACCTGCTGTCCGGCTGCGAGACGACGACCACGCCCATCCTCGGCCACTTTGTCGGCCAGACCGATTTCCCCCGATGACAGGAACATGACCCGCCACTTGGCGGCGCGCCGCGCTGAACCATCCCGTGACGAACGGCTTTTTCCCGAGCCGTTGCCGAGCATGTAAGCCGCCTCGCCGGCATCCTTGGCAGGAAGCTGCGACAACTCATCAAGGCAGAGCAGTGTGTCGGAATGCCCGAGGGCAACACCCTCGAGGCCGTTTGCTGTGGCGCGCCAGGAGCGGACAAATCCCGTAACCTCGCCGCCGCCCCACACGCTGCCGGCCATCAGCAGCGCGGTGCTCTTGCCGGTGGACGATGCGCCCCGGAAATGCAGACCACCGCCTTCAGCCGAACACGGACCGATCAACGGTCCGGCAAAAGCCGCTGACAACGCCACCACCAAGCGACTGTTGCCGACCGCGTAGCGCGCAACGTTGTCCTGCCAACCCTTGAGGTCGCTATTCTGTCGAAATGCGTGTTCATGAGCGGTGGCGCTTTGCAGGAGCAGCATGTCCCGCTGATCAGCTCCGAAGCAGTCGTCCGGCAGAACGAACGAATTACCGTGCCAGCCGACGCGCTGCGTTGCACGAGCCCGGTTCGGAGACCGCACCTGTAATAGGAAGGAGTTGAACTGCGTCCTTGCCTTGGCGCTGGGTGCGATGAACATACCGCCATCCAGCAGTGCCCGCCGGGCCTCTGAACCATCGCCGGCGAGCATCGCGCGAGGCAGCGCATAGCGATGCTCGCGGCCATCGTGGTCCTTCCAGTGCAGAAGCAAGCCCCAACTGCCGCCTTCGCTGTCCCGAGTTTCTGCGAGAACATCGAAATGCCCGGCAATCTGGATGGGGGGCTTTTCGTCATCATCCAGATTGAGCCACATCAGCCCCCGGTCGGTGAATTTGTAGCCATAGGGGAGAACGGTCGGGCTGGACTCATCGCTATGGTCTGGCGCCGCGTTATCTGTGTGTGGGGTCAGCGGTGTGGCTGCAGTGACGTGTGCCTGCAGATCCTCCAGGGTGTGTCCCGCCTCAATCCAGTCCGAGACATCGCCTTTCTTCGGCAAATCTCCGAAGTGAATGACACGCACACTGGCTGCCGCCGACATAGCGACGGCTGCCTTCTTGTCAGCATGCGCGCGTCCCTCATCGTCATTGTCCGCGAGGATCACGACATGGCGCCCGGCAAGGTACTGTTCGCAACCAGCGGGCAGACCATCGCCGCAACCACCGAAGGTGAAGGCTGGCAATCCAAGCTTGGCGATTGTGTCTACGTCCTTCTCCCCCTCGGGCCAATAAAGGGGGCGCTCCGCATCAGCATCGAATGGATTGCTGCAGATGAAGTACGGGACCGGGGCGAATCCCTCCGGCTTCCGATACTGCCAGCCGGTGGTGCCATCAGCATCTGTCACGCGGTAGACGTTCATAGCATCTCCGTTCTTCCGCATGATTTTGATCCGGACCGGCACACCACCGACGCAATAAACGTGACGGCGCTTTTCGTCGTCGCGAATGCGCGGCCCTTCTTCGCCGGAAACTACAAGCGCGGCTTGCCGTCCTGGTCCGGTGGCGTGCGTGCCGGGAAGGCAGCGGGAGCAACCGCAAGGTTGGTGATCGGCGTAAGCGCCTTCGGGGCAGCCACCGGGACCAAGGAAGGCGCCGAGATGCTGCCGCTGGCTACACCAAGCCGCTGCGCAATCTCACGAGCAGCGTCCAGCTTGGGTGTGCGATTGAGATATGCCAGCAGGTCAATGGCGTCGCCGCCGGCCTCGCCAGTGGCGAAGTCTGACCACACACCCGTAGTCAGGTTGATCTTGAACGATCCGGAATGCGCATCATTCCTGGTTGGATTGCGCGCGACGTATTCGGATCCTTCGCGTTTGCCGTCCGGAAGCCATTCCTGCACCAGACTGATAAGCGCGTTTCGTGCGGCATTACTGACAGCAGCGAAATCAATTCGCTCACGATAGGCAAGAGCCTGACTGATCGCGCCCATTATGCTGCTCCCCCATCTTTGTGGGTTGAGCATCCGGCAATCAGCGGAGCGCCAACCGTGTTTTCTCCTGGCCCGGGCTCATAGATGGCGTTGAGCCGAATAGCTTCCTGTTGCGCAGCGGCGGCTGCCTCGGGGCGCGTGTCATGGGTCGAGAGCGTGCCGAAGCTGTCTCCCGACGCAGATTCGTGCGTTACATCGAAGCGTGTGACAGTTGTTGTCGGGTCGCCGGTAACGAGGTCGATTGCGACGGCCACCGGAACCTCCATAACGAACACGGTGCCGTTGCGTGGGCTGGGCTGATAGCGCCTTTTGAACTGAAGGACCGTCATGCCGCATCCTCCGCGACGACCGTCACCGGAGTTTTGAGCCGATACCGACCGTGGCTGCCTGGATAGTTGCCGCCGTGCGGCTCCCGATCAGTGGTGATTACGAGTCCCGCCTTGCGCAGCTTGAACACGTAGTGCGACCAGCGCGGCGCCGGCTGCTCCAGCGTGGTGATTCCGGTGGGACCGGCGGTCACGAGGTGACGCAGTGTCCAGGCCTCCCGGCCGTGAAACATCTGTTTACGGCCATCGGGCCACTGGATGGTGATCTGGGTACTCATTGGCGCACCTCCGACCCGCTCAGACCGGCGAGGCGTGCCACCGTGATGGCGTGAGGGATTGTCAGCCCGAAGCGCCGAGCCAACTTCAGCACAACGATTGGTGTGCTGTTGAAGACCCGAGCCGGCTGCCAGGAAAACAAATCCGGCTGATCGGTCCATTGAGTCTTGCGAGAGAGTGTCTGTTTGCGTAAATTGTGCATGCTGAAAAGCTTTCTTAAGCCCGGTGCGCACGACCTGATCCGCCAAGATGTGGATCGTGCCGCCGGGTTTTCGTTTGGGGTTGATCAAGCAGCGCTCTGGCTGCGCTCGGAGGTCGAGCGAACCAGGGGTCCGATCTTGCTGCGAGCCCAGGCGTCGAGGCCGTCTTGTGGGTACAGGGGAATGCGGCCGGCCATTCGAAAGGGCGGGCCGTCAGAACTGACGCAGGCCAGTTTGGCGAGCGTGTTCGGGGAGCACGGAAAGCCGTAGGTTCCCGTTACATATTTTGCTGCTTCTTTCCGCCGCAGAAGGCGGAGGCTCGTCAGGCGACTCGATTCGGGCCATTCACCCGCTTCAGTATTAATTTCCATCCTGTCCTCGCGATGCGGAGCAAATCCGCGAATGCAAGGAAAGTGGGGCATTGCCATAAAATCAGGAAGCCACGTTGTTTTCCAAACTGGCCAGTTATCCGAGCCTGTTTTCCAAACTGGCCAGTTTGTCCCGAGCTAACCCCTTTCAGCTTTTCCGAGAAGCCAATAGAGGGCGCAGCGCCTTCTCTAGGCTGGCCGCCTTGAAGGGGCGGAGCTTGAGCTTCTCTAGCGTCGCATTGATGTCACTAAGCATCGCGTATGCGGTGGCCTTCACGCTCGTCAATTTAGAAGCGTGCGACGGATCGGCAGCGAATGCACGGAATGTGTCTTCAACAACGCGGCGCTTCCTTTCAGCCTGCTGATGCGTTGCATCTGGACCAACGGCGCGCCCGGCCGCGCTCTTCAGCCCCAATGCGGCAAGCTCGTGTTCGCCCTTACCTTCAAGGTGGAACCAATGCCATGCATCTGCAAACGCGTACACCGCGCTAAGCAGTTCCTGATTGCCGGCAACACAGCGATGCAGGTAGTCGCTGCTACTCACAAAATTAGCGGCTATAGCGGCCGGTGATAGATATCCATGCTTTTCTGCCACTCGCGCAGCCCAAAGTCGAAAAACAAAGTTATCGATTTCGCTCTCGCCCGCGTCTGGGCTTTCTGATTTTGCTTTTTCTGCGAGATCAATGATTGCCGAGTATTTGAGCTCTCCAGCCTCAGCAAGCCAATGGTCCGCCGCTTCACGGAAAATTGCGAATGTGTCGGCAGGCGTTCCCTTCAGGACAGCAGCAGCTATCGTCAGCCTAGGATCATTGAAAACTTCGATGACGCAATCACGGATGCCCCTTTGTTCATAAATTGTTTTTTCTAGACTGGAGTTCGGTGATCCCGGAATTTCGGCACGAAGGTGCTCGATATCAATTTTGCGTCGCTTATCGGGTTTATTCGCCATTGCCCCTCCGCTCGGAGCATCCGCACAATGACGACGCGGCAGGCCAGTGCGGTACTGGCTTTTCGGGAGCTACCCTAGCCGCGCCGATTCATCAGGCCGTCCGAAGCCGGACAACCTTCTCAGCTTTCTTCCCCGTCATTGCTGTTTCGATATGACGTGCGATTCGATCCGCTGCAGCAACCAGCGCGGTATCGATTTTATGGATATATCCCTCGGTAACGCTGCCGCCGGCATGGCCCATCAGCGCTTTGATCGTGGGGAGAGAAAATCCCAGATCCTCGGCCGTCGAGCTGAATGAATGCCGCAGGCCATGCGGTGCCAGGCCCGGCACGTCGCTCCCGACGATTCTCGCCAAGGCTTTGGGTAGTCCGACATAGTGTTTTCGGTCGTCGGTCAGTCCCGGAAATGCATATTGGGATTTAGACTTCGCGCAGGCTGCCTTCAGGACGGCGAGGGCGGCCGATCCGATCGGGCGAATGCTCTTGCCGGTCTTGGTGTCGCCAAGCCTTAGTGCACTGCTGGCGAAATCGATCTCGGTCTTCAGCAGCCCCTCGATCTCGCCCCGACGGCATCCGGTGAGGGCAATGGCGCGCGTGATCAGGATCGGTTGCCAATTGGTCCCGTCTGCTTCGGCGGCAGCCAGCTTCTTTCCGAGCCGCCGGTAACCGGCATCGTCCAGGCGCCATTCCCGGGTCTCGTCCTTGGGGCGGATAATGCCCCGGACGGGATTGTCGGGCCGATAACCCTCGTTGACGGCATAGGTCAGGATTCCGCCTAGCAACCCCATGGTCCGGGCTGCGGTCCCCTTGCCGCCGGTGACGATGGCGCGGCCCCGCTTCTTGGTTTTAACGTCCGTCGCGGTCTTTCCGCTGATGACGCTTTGCTGAAAGCGGCGGACATCGGCGGGCGTCAATTCCTTGACGGTCCGCTTCCCCAGCAACGGGATGATGTGGTGCTCGATCCGGCCCTTGTCGGTGTAGAGGGTCGAGCCGCGCTTGGCCTGGCCTCGCCGGGTCAGGATCAGGCCGCGCCCGGCCTTGTCGAGATATTCCCGACACAGGGCTTCCATCGTCACGGCCCCGCGCTCGAGCTTCCGGTTCTCGGCCGGATCGGCCCCCTTGAGAACGTCAGCCAGAGCGATTTTGGCGGCCTTGCGGGCTTCCTCCACGGTCAGCACGCCATACCGACCGACGGTCAGCCTCCGGCTCCGGCCATTGGCATTGCGGTACTGGACAAGAAAAGACTTGGCGCCGCTCTCCTTCACGCGGAGCCCGAAGCCGGGCAGTTCGTCATCCCAGATGAACTGGTCCGGCCCTTTGGCTCCGGTGGCATCGACGAGGCGCTTTGTGATCCTGGCCATGGAAATCCGGGTAAGCAGTGGGTAAGCAGGGGGTGGGAATCTGAAGAAAACACGGGAAAGACCGTTGCCTTCCAAATAACCCTGATTCCAGCTTACTTTCCGTACTCGGTAATGCCAAGGAATTTTGGGTAAGCACCGGGAATATGATTACCTTTGCCCTCCGAAGGCAAAGGTCACACGTTCGAATCGTGTCGGGTGCGCCAATCATTTGCGATACGATCGCCAATCCCGTTGGAGCTTAAAACCGCTGCAAACCGCCGTTCTCCCGTTACGGGACGGGTGGCCAGCCGACGGGACGGGCTGCCTCGATCAACTTGGCGAGGCCGAGGATGCGCGGTTCGGATAGCCGCGGGCCGACGATCTGCAAACCGACCGGCAGGCCGCTAGCGGTTTTGCCGCCCGGTACGGAGCCGGCCGGGAACCCCACCATTGTCACCAGGAACGCTTGCGCGACCCAGTCGATATAATTCTCAAGCTTCCTGCCATTGATGTCTTCCGGGTAGTTCTTGTCGACCGGATAGGGCGGTACGGGGGCTGCCGGCGTGATCAGGAAGTCGTAGCGACTAAACAGATCGACGAAGCGCCGCCATACCACCTCGCGCCGGTTCTCCGCGGTCGCGATATCGTTTGCCGTGAGCCCGAGGCCATGGCGGATATTGCCGGTGAGGTTGGGGCCGAATTTGTCAAGCAACGCCATGCGTTCAAGCTGCTGGCCGAGCATCCATTCGCCGCGCAGTGTCTTGTAGGCTTCGATGCCATCGGCTGCGCTGAACGCGATCTCTTCGACGGTGGCACCGTGATCCTTGAGCTGGAGCGCCGCTTCGCGAGAGATTACATCGATCTCGCTATCGACGCCGAAGCCGGCAATGTCGGAGACATAGGCGACGCGCAGGCCCCTGGCGTCGTCGGTTTCCTCCACCACGCGCAAGGCGCTCCCCCAGGTGGGTGGCACGGAGATCGGCCATAGCGGATCGAAGCCGGTCATGGCGTCGAGCATCAGCGCGGCGTCCTCCGCGCTGCGGGCGAGCGGACCGTGCACCTGACCGTAATCCCACGGCAGATGCATGCCTTCGTTGGGAATGAGGCCGCCGCTGGTGCGCAGCCCGACGATGCCGCAGAACGAAGCCGGGATGCGGATCGAGCAGCCGAAATCGGTTCCCTGCGCGAGTGGCGCCATGCCGGATGCCACCGCGACTGCGGAGCCACCCGACGAGCCTGCCGGGCTCAGCGCGGTATTCCATGGATTGCGCGTTGCGCCGAACAGCTCGTTCACCGTGTTGGCGCCGGTGGCAAATTCCGGCGTATTGGTCTTGCCGAGAATGATGGCGCCAGCCTTGCGCAGACGCGCCACCGCCGCAGCATCGTGCTTCGGCACGAAATCCCTGTAGAGCGGCGAACCGAATGTGGTTCGGATGCCTGCCGTTAGCGTGACATCCTTAATCACAACCGGCAGGCCGTGTACCGGTCCGAGCGTCTTGCCGGAAGTGACGGCTTCGCCGGCGGTCACTGCCGCTTCGCGCGCATTGTCTGCCACAGTGACGATGGCGTTGAGTGTCGGATTGAGAAGCGCGATGGTTTCGAGATGAGCCTCGAGTACCTCGAGCGGCGTCACCGCGCGGGTGCGGATCAGCCGCGCCAGTTCGACCGCTGACTTGCGCGACAGTTCGTTGGCGCTCATTTCCCGGACCAGTGCACGAAGCTCTTTTCGATCAGCAGGAACAGGATGTTCAGCCCATAGCCGAGCGCACCGGCGGCAAAGATTGCTGCATACATGTCCGGCATGTCGAACAACTGCTGTGCCTCGAACACCCGGAAGCCGAGCCCGTCGACGGAGCCGATGAACATTTCGGCGACGACGACGATGACCAGCGCCAGCGACACGCCGTTGCGCAGCCCGACGAAGGTCTGCGGCAGCGATTCCATCAGCACCACGTCCTTCATCACCCGCCAGCGCGAGGCGCCCATCACCTTGGCGGCAAGGATACGGGTCTTGCGCGCATTCATCACGCCATAGGCAACGTTGAACAGGATGACGAGAGCGGCGCCGAACGATGCCACATAGATCTTGGTGGCGTTGCCGACACCGAAGATCACCAGAAACAGGGGGAATAGAGCGGAAGCCGGGGTGGAGCGGAAGAAATCCACCACGAACTCGACCGAACGATAAACCCGCTCGCTGGTGCCGAGTACGATGCCGAGCGGGATGGCGATGATGCCGGCGACCGCAGTTGCCGCGAAGGTGCGGATCACGGTCTGCCAGAAGTCATAGAGCAGCTGGCCGCCGGTCATGCCGTTCCACAAGGCCTTCAGCGCCGCATGCGGCGGCGGCAGCAACACGGGATCGACGATTCGCGACCAGTAGCCGATGTACCAGAAGGCGATCAGCCCGGCGACACCGACCAGCGGCAGCAGGCGGTCGGATTTGGTGTAGTGAAGGACCCGGTTCATGCCTTGCGGACCTCGCGCTGGAACGTCTCGAGGCAGCGCCCCTTCAGTTCGACAAAATCAGGCTCCGACAGCGTCGCGGGATGACGCGGCCGCGCCATTGGCACCAGCGGAAAATCCGCAATCCGGGCCGGCCGGCGCGACAGCAGCAGGACGTAGTCCGCGAGATAGACGGCCTCTTCGAGGTCATGCGAAACCAGCACCATGGTGGTTCCGGTTTCCTCGAACACGCGCTGCAACTGATCGCGCATGAACAGGGTCATTTCGTAGTCGAGCGCCGAGAACGGCTCGTCGAGGAACAGCACCTCAGGTTCGACCACCAGCGCGCGCATGATCGAGACGAGCTGCTGCTGTCCGCCTGACATTTCATAAGGATAGCGGGTGAGATCGATCTTGACGCCGAGTCTCTTGACCAGCGCGTTGACGCGCTCCTTCGCTTCCTTCGACGGCACTTTGCGCAATGTCAGCGCGTATTCGACATTGGCGAAGGCGGTCATCCACGGGAACAGCGCTTCGCGATAATTCTGGAAGACGTAGCCGATGCGAGTGTCGGCCAGCGTCTTTCCACCGAACAGCACCTCGCCCTTGTCGAGCGGGATGAGGCCGGAAATCATGTTGATCAGGGTCGATTTCCCGCAGCCGTTCGGCCCGAATACGGACGTGAAGCGGCCGCGGGGAATATCGAGATTGAAGCCGTCATAAATGACGACGCCCTGAAAGGTCTTGGACAGGCCGCGCACCGTGATGTGCGGGGTCGGGCCATCATCGGGGCCGTACAGGGTCCGATACTGGCCGACCGAGGCGAGCGCGTTCATGGGGACTTCCCGCGTTGACATCACAGGTGGCGATCTGTTGTCTGCTTAGAATTTCTGCAGATATTTCGTCACGTCGACCTTCTCCGGAAGCACGCCGGTCTTGGTCGAGAAGTCGATGAACTTCTGGAAGTCGGAGACATCTTTCTCGCTCAAGTCGCTGACCATGGTGAACTTCACCAGCGGAACCGTGTCGACGATGTCGTCCGGCGTCAGTGTATTCTTCAGCAGATACTTGCGTGCTTCGGCCGGATGCTCATTGATGAAACTCACCGCCTGTGCCCAGCCGGCGGTGAATCGCTTGGCGACGTCCGGTCGCGACTTTACAAACTCGGAAGTGATCGCGCAGCCGCCGACCCAGGCATTGGCATTGGGGTCGCCGAGCACGTGGCGGGCGATCACGCCGGCCTCGAACGTCGTTGCCACCCCCTGTTTCTTCATCATCGTGGCATTGGGCTCAAGTGTGTAGCCGGCATCGAAGGTGCCGGCCTTCATGGCGTTGACGTGCTGGCCCATGTCGAGCTGGTCGAGCTGGAATTCGCCTTCCTTGAGACCGGATGCGAGCAGGGCGGCGCGTGCCATGCTGACATTGGCCGGGCCGGGTGCCGACATGATCTTCTTGCCCTTGAGGTCGGCAAGCGATTTGATCGTGAGGCCTTTGCGGACGACGAACTGTTCCATCTCGTATTTGGCGTTCTGGCTGTTGACCGAGATGTACATCGCCACGCCGGGCTTCTTGAGGTTGGCGTTCATGCCTTCGATCGTGACCAGCACCGAAGAGGCGTCGATCTGGTTGCCGATCATCGCCGCGACGTTCGGCGGGCCGCCGATCAGCCGCGTCGATTCAATCTCGATATTCCGGTCCTTGAAGAAGCCCTTTTCGATGCCGACGAACAGCGGCAATGACGAGGACACCGGAAAGACGCCGACCCTCACCTTGTCCAAGGCATGGGCCGGGCCGCACAGCGCGAAACCCGCGACCATTGCCGCGAGCAGAGAAGCTGATTTGCTGAAATGTGACAGCAGCATTGGTATTTCCCCCTGGTTATGCAGTCCATCTTGTTGCGGCCTGCAGTCAGTCTGATGTGTCTTTCGGAGCCTGAGCCTCATTCACCTGCGTTTATGATTGCGATGACGGGTCCACCGCCGTGGGGTCCCTGGTGCATGGCGTCGACGGAGACGAACACCGCCGGATCGCCGATCGCCGCGGCGGCAACGCCGCCCACCGCGGCCTTGGAGTGGCGATGGTGATGCACGTCGGAATCGTCGAGCATGATCTGGCGGCGGCCGCGCAGCTTCGCGGAGTGATCCGCCTCGCACTTCATGAAGCAGTTGACCAGCCTGCCGTCGAGGTCG
>DATMEW010000056.1:0-11857 GCA_035556495.1 Xanthobacteraceae bacterium
CGGCAACGACCCGTTTAGACTAAGGCCGATTAACCAGGCTTCTTAAGCGCTTACGGGCAGGTCTCGGGCATTATGGCTCCAACGACCGGGCGACACAGTCCGGCGGGGAAGCTTTGAGGCGTCAAATGG
Organism: Xanthobacteraceae bacterium; assembly: GCA_035556495.1. Taxonomy (GTDB): domain Bacteria; phylum Pseudomonadota; class Alphaproteobacteria; order Rhizobiales; family Xanthobacteraceae; genus CANKHJ01. The sequence goes on from DATMEW010000056.1 coordinate 130, forward strand.
ATATCGGCAGGGCTATGCCCTCCGGGTCGGGCCGTGCACAACGGCTCGACCCGTTCTCCCTGCCTGTCCGCTTCCAGGCCAGCGATGGCCGGGCAGACGAACAGGTGAGGCAGATCGAACTGCACCGCGAGCGTGTCGTGGTGCGACGGACCGTCCGGGGCATGCGCATGGCGCTGAACCTGCCGGTCTCCGCCTTTCGCGGCGTCGCGCTGCGGATGGTGCCGGCGGATGAGCGCCAGCCCGGCGCGCTGGTGCTGATGCTGGAGCATCGGGACCCCGCCCTGTCGCTGCCGCTGTTCACGGCCGACACCGGCAGCGACATCGTCGCGGACTGGCAGTCCTGGGGCAAGGTGCTGGGCCGGCCACTGCTGGTGGCCGATCCGGACGGCAGCCTGCGCCAGCCGCTCACAACCCTGGGCGCGCTTGAGGTCAACCTCGCCACGGCGCGGCGGCGGCGGCGCGCCGCGATCCGCCAGCGCCGCCCCTCGATCCTGCTGCGCCGCAGGCCGGGCCGGCGCACGGACACGCCGACCGTCCACCGCGAGGACGAGATCATCGCGCGGAATTGATCCGGCGCGATGGCCATCGGGATCAGATCAGCGCATCCAGCACGAGGCCCGCGAACAGGATCAGCCCGGCATCGCGGTTCGACTTGAACAGCCGCAGGCACAGCGCCGGGTCGTCGATATCGATGGTCCTCACCTGCCAGGCAAGATGCGCGGCAAAGGCCCCGAGACCGATGGCGAAAATCACGCCCGCCCCGGCGCTGAAACCCGCCGTGCCGAGCAGCAGCACGGCGATGCCGAAAAACAGCGACAGCATCGGCCTGGTGCGCGGCCCGAACAGCAATGCCGTGGATTTGACGCCGATCAGCGCGTCGTCCTCGCGGTCCTGATGGGCGTAGATCGTATCATAGGCGATCACCCAGGATATGGCGCCCGCATAGAGAATCAGCGCCGGTGCTTCCAGCATGCCGAAGGCCGCCGTCCAGCCCATCAGCGCGCCCCATGAGAAAGCAAGGCCGAGCACCACCTGCGGCCAGTAGGTGAAGCGCTTGGCGAAGGGATAGGCCGCCACGATGCCGAGCGAGGCGAAGCCGGTCGCGATGGCGAAGCCGTTGAACTGAAGCAGCACCAGCAGGCCGACCAGCGCCTGCAACGCCAGAAACGCCGCCGCCGCGCCGACAGAGACCTGCCCCGAGGGGATCGGCCGCGAGCGCGTGCGCGCCACCTGCATGTCGAGATCGCGATCGACGATGTCGTTCCAGGTGCAGCCCGCCCCACGCATCGCCACGGTGCCGATGGCGAACAGTATGAGATGCCAGACGCTCGGCCAGGCCGCACCGCCACTGTCATGGGCCACCTGCACGGCCGCGAGCGCGGACGACCACCAGCACGGCAGCAGCAGCAGCCAGGAGCCGATCGGCCGGTCGGCGCGGGCGAGGCGCAGATAGGGCCGGAACGAAGAAGGCGCGTAGCGGTCAACCCAGTTGTCGGTCGAATCCGCGACCCGCCCCGCCGCCTCGGTCATTTGCCGATCGCGCTGCCGGAGAGTGTATCGAAGGTGCCGCCCCGGCCGCTACGGGTGGTGGAAGCATCGGGAATGCGGCTGGTGCCGAGCACGTCGCCCAAGGTCGGCTGCGGCGGCGCGCGCTGGACCTGCGCCGCGGCGGCACAGGCATTCTGCTGCGCCTTCAGCGTGTTGGCATGGCTGGTCTTGACCTGCTGGAGCGCCTCGGGCGGAAACCCGCACCAGGACCCGTCTTCCTGAACGAATTTGAGAATCTTGGCCTCGTTCTCGGCAAAGGAGCGGATCAGCCGGCAGGCTTCCTGCGGCGGCACCTTCCGCTGCATGGCGCTCTGGACCGCCTTGCCGCGCTTTTCCATTTCCTCGCGCAGAGGAATGAAGCGCTGGCAGCGCTGCTCCTGGCCGGGCGGCGGCGGAAACTGCGCCAGCGCGGCCTGGCCGGAGGCCAGCAGGGTCAGCGCACCGAGGCCGAGACAGGCGGCGGCCGGCAGAATGGCGCGGCGGATGAGCGGGCTTGTTTGCACCATCGGCTTCCTTGCGGGCGCATAGGGCGGCCCGAACCAGCTATTGTCCCAGGATGGGTGTAGCATCAACCCCCCGAATTCGGCGATAACGGGGCGTGCGCCCGCCCGGGCGCCGGACGTTTTGCCACATCCCGAGCCCGCCACCCAGCCTGAAATGCCGCGCGCCGACTTCCGCACCCCCCGCCTGTTCATCGATGCGCCGCTGGCCGCCGGCGCGGCGCTGACGTTGCCGCGCGAAGCGGCGAACTACCTCGTGAACGTCCTGCGGCTCGCTCCCGGCGCGGCCGTGCTGGTGTTCAACGGCCGGGACGGCGAATGGCGCGCCAGCCTCGCGGAAGCCGGCAAACGCGCCGCAACGCTCACGCTGGACGCGCAGACCCGGCCCCAGCCGGCCCCGGCGGACCTGCATTATCTGTTCGCGCCGCTGAAACACGCCCGGCTGGACTATATGGTGCAGAAAGCCGTGGAGATGGGCGTCTCGCGTCTCCAGCCGGTCATGACCCATCACACCCAGGCGACCCGGATCAACCTCGACCGGATGCAGGCCAATGCGATCGAGGCCGCCGAGCAATGCGGCATTCTCGCCATCGCGGAGACGATGCCGCCGCTATCCTTCGCCCGGATGCTGGCGGAGCGCGACGCGGCGCGGTTGCTGATCTTCTGTGACGAGGATGCGGACATCGCCGATCCGCACGCCGCGCTGCGGGCTGCGCTGCGGCCGGACCAAGCCGCTCCCCCGCTGGCGGTTCTGATCGGCCCCGAAGGCGGCTTCTCGCCCGACGAGCGGGCCGCGCTGCTGAAACAGCCCCATATCGTCCGGCTGGCGCTCGGTCCCCGCATCCTGCGGGCGGACACCGCCGCCGTCGCCGCCCTCGCCGTGGTGCAGACCGCGCTGGGCGACTGGCACGGCAGGTGACGCGCCGGTCCGCCGGCTTTTTCTGCGGATGAACGGTATCCTCGGCCCGCCCGCAGGGGCTATAAGGCCCCGGCGAGACGAGATCAGGCCATGACTTCCAATGAATCCAACAGCGCGGCGGCGCGCAATGCGCAAGCCGAGGCGCTGGTCGCTTCCTACGAGCGGGCGGGCTATGCGCGCGCCACGCCGCTGCTGATCCAGCCGGCGGACCCGTTCCTCGACCTCTCCGGCGAGGACCTGCGCAAGCAGATCTACCTCACCACCGACGCGGCCGGCGAGGAAATGTGCCTGCGGCCGGACCTGACGATTCCCGTTTCGCGGGACTATCTTGCCTCGCCGCAGGCGGGCGCGCCGGCCGGCTTCTGCTATTTCGGCCGGGTCTTCCGGGCGGTGAGCGCCGGACCGACGGAGTTCATGCAGGCGGGAATCGAGTCCTTCGGCCGCACGGACACGGCGCAGGCCGACGCCGAGATGCTGGCGCTGGCGCTGGAAACCGCCGCCCATTACGGCATCGCGAAACCTGAAATCCGCATGGGCGATGTGGGCCTGTATATGGCGCTGGTCGCCGCGCTGGACCTGCCGCCGGCCTGGAAGCGCCGGCTGAACAAGGACTTCAACCGCAAGACCAGCCTCGCCCATGACCTCGACCAGCTCGCGCTGCGCTCGGCGGCGGCCAAGCGGGAATATCAGGGCGTGCTGGCGGCCTTCGCCGGCACCGACCCCAAAGCCGCCCATGCGCTGGTGACCGATCTGCTGTCCATTGCCGGTATCAATGCTGTCGGCGGACGCTCGGTCGCGGAGATCGCGGACCGCTTCCTCGAACAATCCGCCCTCGGCGCCACCAACAGCGCGCTGCCGGAACAATCGCGCGCCGTGATCGAACGCTTTCTCGCGATCCGCGGGACGCCGCAGGAGGCGCTGGCGGCACTGCGCGCGATGGCCGGCGAGAGCGGCGTGGCGCTCGATGGCGCGATCGCGCTGTTCGAGCAGCGCATGGCGGCGCTGACCGCGCGCGGCATCGACCTGTCGCGCATCGAGGTCTCCACCGACTTCGGACGCGGCCTCGACTATTACACCGGCTTCGTGTTCGAGATTCACGACGCCGCCGCGCCGGAAGCCGACCCGCTGGTCGCCGGCGGGCGCTATGACGAGCTGCTCCAGCGGCTCGGCGCGGACAGGCCGATCCCCGCTGTCGGCTTCGCGGCCTGGATCGAGCGGCTCGCGAGCCTGGGAAGCAGAGCATGAACGCCCCCTTCGTCATCGCGGTGCCGGCCAAGGGCCGCCTGCAAGAGAACACCGAAGCCTTCTTCGCCCGCGCCGGGCTCAATCTCGTGAAGCCGCGCGGCGCGCGGGACTATCGCGGCACGGTGGTCGGCCTCGACGGCATCGAGATCGCCTATCTCTCGGCTTCCGAGATCACCCAGCAGCTTGCCGCCGGCGCCGTGCATCTCGGCGTCACCGGCGAGGATCTGGTGCGCGAGCTGATCCCCGATGCGGATACGAAGGTGGTGCTGATCGAGCCGCTCGGCTTCGGCTTCGCCAATGTGGTCGTCGCGGTGCCGCAGGCGTGGATCGACGTGCAGGACATGGCCGACCTCGACGATGTCGCCACCGCCTTCCATCAGAAACACGACCGCAAACTGCGCATCGCGACCAAGTATTTCAACCTGACGCGCGGCTTTTTCGCCGCCCACGGCATCCTCGACTATCGCATCGTCGAGAGCGCCGGCGCGACCGAGGGCGCCCCCGCCGCCGGCACGGCCGAACTGATCGTCGATATCACTACCACCGGTACGACGCTGGCGGCCAACGGCCTCAAGATCGTGGAGGACGGCGTGATCCTGCGCTCGCAGGCCAATCTCGTTGCGGCGCGTACGGCTCTCTGGGATGACGCGGCGCGTGAAACCGCACGGCTGGTGCTGGACCGCATCGCGGCGCAGGCGCGCGCCCGCGCCTTCCGCGAGGTGCGGACGCGCTTTCCGGGCTGCGACGCCGCGCTGCTGGCCGAAGCCCGGACGCGCTACGGCGTGGAAGCGCCGTTCGGCGACCCGACCTCGTCCGGCATGGTGACGCTGCACTGTCCGCCGAAACACATCCATGCGCTGGCGATGCTGCTGCGCGAGCGTGGCGCGGAAACGGTGACGGTGGCGGACATCGAATATGTCTTCACCCGCGACAATCCGCTCTATGCGCGGCTGGAAGCGGCCCTGCCCTGAGACGGCCCAGGGACGGTCCAGGTGCCGGTCGCTCAGTGCGGTTCGGCCTTGTGCCGGAAGACGAGAAAATTCGACAGCGAGAAGTTGACGAAGAAGCTCGCAAGAATGGCGCAGCCCTTCGCGGCCCAGACCGGCAGATCGAAATACTGCGCCGCGACCAGCAGCACCGTGGTGTTGACCACGAGGCCGACGAGGTTGGACGCGGCGAAGGCCGCATAAGCCCTCGGCCGCAGACGGCCGCCGGATTCGGCGCGGAACGTGATCTTGGAATTGAGCGTGAAGGAACCGGTGACGCCGACGCACCAGGCCAGCACATTGGCGACGATCAGCGCCGCATTCTCCGGCAGCAGCGACGATGTGATGAAGGTATAGGACAGGAAGAAAACGCTGGCATCGACGACAGTGTTGACGACGCCGACCATGGCGAAGCTCATCGCCTTCACCAGGACCCCCCGCTCCGCCCAAAGCTGACGCGCCCGCTCCGGCAAGGTCCGGGGCTGCGGCTGGGGCGCGGAATCTGGCGCGGAGGACGGCGCGTTCATGGAGCGCCGCTTAGCATGTTCGGCCCGCCCTGCCACCCCCCGCCGCGACAGATCCGGAATGCAGCGATCCAGCGCAGACGCATGCCGGCGGTGGAACCGGCTCCGCGGTTCCATGACAGGGCCCCGTTCATACCGCCGAATTCAGGGATGGAAGCAGCGGCGGAACCCTGAACGCAAAGGGCGGCACTCCGCGGATCAGAGGCGGCCCAAGGCAGGCTCCCGCCGGAGCGACGGCCACACGCCCTCAGTAGCGATCGCCCCTCCTCAGGCCCCTGCCATGGTCCCTCTCCCTCACGCCGGCGCGGCGACCTTCGCCTTCCCCTTCTGCTCCAGCCCGCGCATGGCTTCGAGCACGTCCTTGGCGAAGGGCGCGAACAGCGTGTTGTGGCGGGTGAAATAAGCCTCGAAGCCGTCGCCGTGGTTGGACTTGTTCTTCTCCATCGGCAGATCGATCACGGTGTTCCGGGCAGGATCGCGGATGATCCCCAGCGGGTCCTCACCCTGCTCCATGCGCTCCACCTCGCGCTTGAGCATCCGCCGCAGCAGCACCACGCCCTGGTCGCTAGCCCCGAGATTTTCCTCGGTCCGGTCCGCGATCGGCCCCTGCGTCACCCAGGCCATGATGTCCTGGGCGTGGATATAATCGAGCAGGAATTCGCCGGCCTCGTTCCTGTACGGCACATCATAGACCGGCGGGGTCTGGGTCTTCAGATGCTCGGGCACCTTCGCTTCGTCCGGCAGGATATAGACGTGATACCAGTAGTGCATCGTATGGGTATCATCGATCGGCACGCGATATTGCAGGGTGTGGTGCTGCCACGCGCCGCCGCCACTGCCGACCGACAGCGCGTTGGGGAACAACAGCGGATGGCCGACCTTCCAGTCGTCCGACGCCTCGGTCTGGTCAGCGAACATGCGCCGCTTGATAATACCGAATTCAAATTCGTCAAAGCCGCTCTTGCTCTGCTTACGCGAGATCACGGTCTTGAGGCCCTTGCCTTCGTTCAGGAACTCGAACAGCGCACCATGCAGCCATTGCGTATGCACGGGATCGACCGAGTTCTCCATGATCTGGAGCCAGTTGCACGGAATCATCGCCTTGCCGATAGCGCGGACGCCGCCGCCGATGACGAAGGCGTCGAAGCGCGGCAGCTCCGGCGCGGGCTGCGGACCGAGATAGGCGAACAACAAACCGCCGAGTTCCTTCACGGGATAGGCCGGTGAGATGTTCTTGCCGCGCAGGGCATGGCGGCCTTCGTTCGGCTGGTCGATACATTCGCCGCGCTGGTTGAATTCCCAGCCGTGATACATGCAGCGGATGCCGTCCTTGGTCGGGATGCCATAGGCCAGCGAAGCGCGCCGATGCGGGCAGAATTCGCCGATCAACCCGTATTCGTCGCTGCGGCTGCGGTAGAGAACGAGATCCTCGCCCAAAATGCGGACGCGCTTGGTCCACACGCCTTTCATTTCGTCCACGGCCGCAACCGGCTGCCAATAGCGCCGCAGCAGCGCACCCATGCGGGTGCCGGGACCGACCCGCGTGAGGAGTTCATTCTCGGCTGCTGTCGTCATGCGGACCTCCCATTCAGCAAATGCGAGCTGTTCCAATGTTGCGCTTGGGCCTCGCGGATCGCAAGGGAATCGGCCTGCTCACGCTATCGCGGTTCCTCACGGCAGCCTTCGCGCTCCACCATGACAGGCCGATGCATGGCCGGCGCTGCTCCCTCAGGACGCCAGCGGCGAAACCACCTGATGAAGCAGCGGCACATCGCGCGCCTGCGCCGCGGACTGGCGGATCGCAAGGCATGTTTCGAGCGTGGCCTTGCCCCAGACGCCATCCGGAAAGGCCGGCCGGCGCTGCGCCAGTGCGTCGCGCAGTTCGATCAGTTCCGCGGCGCGGCCGAGATAAGGCGGCACAACGATTTCATGGCGACCGGCCTCGTCATACACAAACAGGCCATCGGGAGACTGGCGGATCGCGCCACGTTCGCAACTCACCACTGTCATTCCGAAGAACGGCTGCTTCTCCCCTTGCCGCCGCGCCTCGGGAGGAGCTTCCCTGAATGCCTTGCCGTATTTCTCGTCCTCGGTGAGAGGCCCTGCGCGGCGCGCCCGGCTGCCATGCGCCCGGCCGTCCCGCTGCCGGCCGAGGCCGTCGATGCCCCATGTCAGTTCGGTGATATCGAAATAGCCGGTGCCGTCGATGGTGAAGGCGGCTGTGGCGCCCCCTTCATACATAATCGCCGCCTGGACATGGCTCTCGCCGGCGAAGGCCGCATCCCATGCTCCGGTCATCGCACGCACGCCGCGCGCGGGGCGGCCGACGATATAGTTGCAGATATCGACGAGATGCGGCGCCTGCCGCAGCACCAGTCCGCCGCCCTGCGCCGGGTCCAGCTCCATCGCGAGGCGCGGGCGCTGAAGCCAGTCGTTGAACAGCCAGATGTTCGCCTGCGTCACCGCGCCGAGCCGGCCGCTCGCCACCATCTCGCGCATGGCGCGGATCGGCGGATCGAACACCTTGGAATGGCCCTGGATGAGCAGCGTGCCGGCCTCGTTCGCCGCCGCGATCATGCGGTCGCAATCCGCCAGCGTGGTGGCGAGCGGCTTGGCGCAGATCGCATGCTTGCCATGCGCCGCCGCGAGCAGCGCATGTTCGCAATGCAGATGGTTCGGCGTCTCGATCCAGACCGCGTCGATGTCCGGCGAGCGGCACAGGTCTCGCACTTCGGCAAAGGCCGGCAAGCCATGCGCCTGCGTGAACGCCTCCCGCGCCTCGGGCCGGATATCGGCGGCGCCGGCGAGCCGCACGCCGGACACCTGCGCGAGATACGGCAGCACCAGCGTCGATGCCGCGCCAAGGCCGGCGATGCCGATGCGGATATCGCTCATGGATGCCTGCGCGCCGACGCGGGATTCATATCATGCTTCATTTGGATTCCATCGGCAGGACGAGATGGGACAGCAGCAGCCGCACCGGGCTCGGCAGCGACTTCACGTCCCGCACGCCGACGATGGAGTTGCGCTTCGCCCAGGGGTCCGAGAGCGTCACCGTCTCCAGCTTCAGTGCCTTGAGATGCCGGCCGACTGCGTCCCGCGGCGAGATGCCGATGCCGATGCCGGCGCCGATCATGCGGCACATCGCCTCGACGCCGCGGACCTGCAACCGCCCGAGCGAGGGCATGCTGCCGATGCGCCGGCTTTCATACTCCACGCGCGCGGCCAGCGGCGTGCCCGGCAGCAGACCGATGAAATCATGTTCAAGGGCGCGGGCGAAGGTGACGGACTTTCTCTTCGCCAGCACATGATCCTTCGGCACCACCAGCACGAGTTCCTCCTGGCGATAAACAAAGGTCTCCAGGCCGGACGGGTCGCTCGTTTCCGCGAACACGCCGATATCCGCGCGATTGTCGAGCACGGCCTTGATGACATCGACGCTGTCGCATTCGTCGAGATCGATCCGCACGCCCGGATTGTCGAGGATGAAGCGCGAGAGATCGTCGGGCAGGCTCTGGCTGATGGCCGGCGGCGTCGCCCAGACTCTGATCTGCCCGCGCGCGCCGGAGGCGAACTCCGAAATCTCGCTGGCGAGCTTATTGATGTCGTCCAGCACCGTGACGATATTCTGGAACAGCGCCCGGCCGGCTTCGGTCGTCTCCACGCCGTTGGAGCGGCGATAGAACAGCGTGACGCCGAGCTGCTCCTCGAAATCCGTCAGCCGCTTGCTGGCGGCGGCGATCGCCATGTTGAGCGCCTTGGCGCCGCCGGAAATGCTGCCGGCCCGCACCACCGCCGCGATCAGGGCCAGTGTCACCAGATTGAAGCGATATGGATTCATCTGTCCTGAACGCTACTAGCGCCGCGCCGGCCCGCCTTCTTCATATCATGACGCGAACAGACCGACACGCATTCTCCTCCCGGCTGCCAAATCGGCATCGTGACGCCGAATGCGATGCCGCGCAGCGCAACGTCCGCCGCCGGACGCTCACGAATGGGTTGTGGAGCGCGGCTTGCCCGCCCCGGGGGCCATGCGGCGCGCCACAACCCTCTTACTCAGTTCATCGGAATATTCAGCGACGGAATATTCGTGGCGGCAGCCTTGCGCTGTTCGTCGAGGAACTTGCCGAAGTCCTTGGGTCCCAGCACGAAGGGCACCAGCCCGCCGCCGTGAATGACCTTCTCCACGAACACCGGGTCCTGGGAGATGCGGCCGGCTTCCTTCGCGATCGTCTCGATCACCGGCTGGGGCGTACCCTTCGGCACCACGAGGCCGAAGAACGGCAGCGAGATGAACGGCTTGAAGCCCTCCTCCTGCGGCGTCGCCACCTTGGGAAGGACATGGGAGCGCTTGTCGTTGAGCAGCGAAACGGGGCGCACCGTGCCGCGCGCGATCTGGCCGGCGGCCGCGCTGGTGATGCCGGCATCGACCTCGCCACGCTCGATCACCGGTGCCGCATCGCCCTTGAACGGAATATGGGTGAGCTGGATGCCGAGCTGGCGGGAGAACAGCTCGATCTCGATATGGGTGTTGCTGCCGATGCCATGGGAGCCGTAGTTGAACGCGCCCGGCTTCTTCTTCGCCAGCTCGACGAATTCGCGCAGATTCTTGGCGGGAATATCGTTCTTGATGATGAAGGCCGATTCAGCCGCATACATGGCCACGACCGGCTCGAAATCCTTGGCGGGATCATAGCCGAGGGTCTTGAACAGATAGGGATTGTTCACCAGCGGCCCGTTGTTGCCGACGAAGATGGTGTAGCCGTCCGGCGCGGAGCGGGCGACACGCTCGGCCGCGATGTTGTTCGCCGCGCCGGGAACATTCTCCACCACGACGCCGCTCTTCCAGACCTTGCCGAGTTCGTTGGCCAGCGCACGGGCATGAACGTCCACCAGACCGCCCGGCGCGAACGGGATCACGATCCGGACGAGCTTGCTCGGATAGGTGTCGGCGGCGGCGCCGGTTGCCAGCCCGAGGGCCATCACCGCCGCCAGAAAAAGCGACTTGTTCGCTGACATATCATCCTCCCTTGAGTTGCTGCACCCGCAGCGTGTGTGCCGACGCCTTTCAGCGGCCGTTCGGGCTTTTTATCGGTTCCATTCTATGCGCCGATCACGGTGTCGCGCCTCCCGAAGTTTTGGGAGGCTGTCTTCGCGTTCCGCGAAAGCCGGCTCTCTGGCGATGCACATGCCGAGACCCGGACCGGTGTGGCGCTACCACAACTCCTTGCTGGCCATTCGCGCCCCTTCGGCCAGACTTTCCAGCTTCGCCCACATCACCTGGGGATGGACGCGGCGCACGCGGTCGCCCTGACCGAAGCCGCAATCGGTGCTGGCGATCACATTCTCCCGGCCCACGGCCTTCGCGAAGCGGGTGATGCGGTCCGCGACGAGGCGGGGATGTTCCACCACGGTGGTGTGATGGGTGACGACGCCGGGCAGCAGCATGCGCCCCGCCGGCAGTTTCACCTTGTCCCAGACATAGACCTCGTGCTCGTGGCGAACATTCGCCGCCTCGATGGAATAGGCCCCCGCCTTCACCTTCAGGATCAGATCGACGATATCCTCAAGCTGCGCGTCGGACGTATGCGGCACATGCCAGCTTCCGAAGCAGACGTGATAGCGAACACGATCTTCGGGAATGCCCTCCAGCGCGTGATTGAGCGCCGCGATCCGCAGTTCCGCCCAGTCGCGGAAGCGCCTCGAGCCGCCTTCCTGCACCAGATGATCATAAAGATTGGCCAGCACCGCATCGTCCACCTGAAGGACGAAGCCGGCATTGATGATTTCAAGATATTCCTCGCGCAGCGCCGCGGCGATGGCGAAGATATAGTCCTCCTCGCGCGCATAATGCTCGTTGCTCGCATCATAGCCGACGCTGGCCGGCGCGACCGCCGTGAAGAACGCATCCTCGACCCTGGTGGCGTCCACGGCCGCGCGCAGATTCCGCAATTCGCGCCGCACCTGCTCATGGCCATGATAGACAATGGGGCCGACGCAGGCGCG
>DATMEW010000057.1:0-14965 GCA_035556495.1 Xanthobacteraceae bacterium
GGCTCCCCGAGCATGGTCGCAGATTGGCGCAAATATGGAATCTTCGGGTCGGGCGTGCAGCGGATGGCCGCACCCCTGACCCCGCCGGAACATCGCAGCCCGCGTATTGAACGTCAGGCGTGGCCGATCCAGCCGCGCCAGGTGAAAGCCGCATAGAACAATGCGGCATCCGCGAAACCGGCTTCACGGAGGATCGCCTCATCCTGTGCGGGATCGAGCATGTTCAAGCTCGTCGACACCGCCTCGCGGGCATTGGCGGCATCCGATGGATCGGTCCCCGACGAGACCGCAAAGGCCGCGTAACGCGAGAGCCATTGCGGCCGCGCCGCCTCGTTCTGCGGGAAGCTGCTATGAGCTGCGACGAAGGGCGCGCCGGGCCGCAGGCGGCGGTGGATCGCCTCCACCGTGCGCCGGCGCTGCGCCGCATCGAGGAAATGAAGCGTGAGCAGGCAGGTCGCCGCGTCGAAGGGGCCGTCCGGCGCATCGTCGATATAGCCGCACACCAGCTCCACACGATTCATGAGGGGCCCGAGAAGGCCGGCCGCCAGATCCAGCATCGGCTGGGCGGGATCGACCCCGACGAAGGTCCAGCCCGGATGGGCCAGCGCCATGGCCTTGAGTTCGAGCCCCCCGCCCGCGCCCAGCACCAGCACGCGGGCGTCCGGCGGGGCCTGCTCCGCCAGCAGCAGACCGGTCATGCGGTGCAGGGCATCGAGGCCGGGCACGAAACGCTTCGGTCCCTCCTCATAGCGGGCGATGGCGGCAGGATCGGAGAACTTCTTCAGGAAATGATCGGCACCGTCGGTTGCGACTTCAGTCATGAACACTGTCCTTTCGGCCGCTTCGGGGAATGCGCAGCATCCGCTGATGGAAGTCCGCGCTCAGCGCGGCCAGCGTGACCTCGCCGAGACGGGCCAGCAGGATCGCCTCCGCATCTTCGAAAGCCGTGTCGAGCGCGGCATTCACCGCCTGTTCCACAAGGCAGTCCGGCGCCTCGCTACGATTGCCGATGGCGAACAACGCGGGCGAGCCGAGCGCCTCGTAGACTTCCCGCAGCGTGATCTCGGACAGGCCGCGGGCGAGTTTCCAGCCGCCGCCATGGCCCTTCTCCGAGGTGACATAGCCCTGCTGCCGCAAGCCGGCCATCACGCGGCGGACCACGGCCGGATTGGTCTGCATGGCTTTCGCCAGCACCTGCGATGTCGCCGGGCCGTCATGCTCCGCCATGTGCAGCAGCACATGGAGAACGCCCGAGAGGCGGCTGTCTCGTTTCATGTAACTTCGATTATCACGTGATACCGGATGCCTGCAAGAGGCCCCTTTGAAGATCGCAACCCGATCCGCGCCGGGACGGCGGGGCGACAGGCAACGGCAACCGGTTGCCGCGAAACGACGAAGGCCCGGCACGACGGCCGGGCCTTCGCGTCACTCCGGCTTGCGCAGGGTCAATCGATGCTGACGCCGCTCGCCTTGATGGGCGCCGCCCATTTCTGAATCTCGTCCCTGACGAACTTCTCGAGATAGGCGGGCGTGGTGCGATCCTCGGACACCAGCATGGCACCGAGCCCTTCCAGCTTCTCGCGCACGGCCTGGGTCTTCATCGCCTCGACCATCGCGGCGTTGAGCCGATTCACGATCGGCTCCGGCGTGCCCTTGGGGAAGAACAGCGCGTTCCAGGTATAGCCTTCCAGATTCTGCACGCCCTGTTCGGCCGTGGTCGGCAGGTCCGGCAACGCCTTGGAGCGTTCCTTGGTCATGATGGCGATGGGCTTCACCGCGCCGCTGTCGATCTGCGGCTTGGCCGTGGTGATGATGTCGCACAGGAAGTCGATCCGCCCGCCGAGCAGGTCCTGCATGGCGGGGCCGATGCCGGCGTAGGGCACATGGGTGATGTTGGTGCCGAGCACGGAATTCACCAGCACGCAGCCGAGATGTGTTGCCGAACCCGCACCGGCGGAGCCGAACTGCATCTTGCCTTCGTTGGCCTTGGCATAGGCCACGAATTCCTTCAGGTCCTTGGCCGGAAAATCCTTGCGGGCGATGATCGCGAGCGGCACCTCGGCAATCAGGCCGACCGGCGTGAAGTCCTTCGCGGCATCGTAGCGCGGCTTCTTGTAGAGCGTTTGGTTCTGGGCATGGGTGCCGACCGTGCCGAGCACGAAGGTGTAACCATCCGGCGCGGCCTGCGCGACCCGTGCCGAGCCGATCATGCCGCCGGCGCCGCCGACATTCTCCACCACCACGGTCTGCTTCAGAATCTCGCCCATGCGCTGGGCCATCAGCCGGCCCAGCACGTCGGTCGGCCCGCCGGCGGCGAAGGGAATGATCATCGTGATCGGCCGGGACGGATAATCCTGCGCCACGGCCGGGCCGCCGGGATATGCGACAGCGGCCATCACCGCAGCCGTCACGCCTGCAATCAGTTGCTTCATGGGGATTCCTCACCCTGTCATGGTCTTTGAAAAGAGTGTGTGCGGGGCTCGCGACAAGATCAAGCAGAACCAAAGTCGGATGACGGCGCGACGTCCTGTCGCGAGCCAAACTAATTTTTAGCTGGCCGGGAACGAATTGCCGGGTTGCGCACCATGCATGTCTCACGCATTGTGGAACTCAGGTGATTCGCACGGTCTATCGCACCATGTCGCAGCGGGCCTTTGGTTATTCGCTCGACGCAATCTCCCGTAAGTGGTGCGTATTCGCGGAGCGGCGTCGGGACTATTATTTCGAACTGCAAGCCAGCGGTCGCTGGCGTCGCTATTACAGCGAGGCAGCATTCGCCGCGCAGATGCGGGAAGTCACCCGCGACGTGGAGATATGGTCCGGGCTATCCGGCCTGCCGGAGAACCCACAAGCGGTCTCCACGCCGCAGCACATCGAAGCTCATCAAACGGGGGCTCGGCAGACCGACTTCCTCCAGGCCGCGGAATAACCGCGGCCGAAGCCTCAAGCGACTTCGGACCGCATCGTCTCCTTCGCCGCCTCGATCGCCGCCCAGACCTTGGAAGGCGTGATCGGCATATCGATATATTCGATGCCGTAAGGCGACAGCGCATCGGCGATAGCGCTCATCATCACCGCAAGCGACGGCGTGATGCCGCTCTCGCCGCCACCCTTGACGCGCAGCGGATTGCCGTGGGTCGGGTCCTCGGTCATGTCCACGGTGAAATCCGGGAACATGGTCGCGCGCGGCATGCCGTAGTCCATCAGGCTGCCGGTCAGCACCTGACCGTCGGCATCGTAAGCCATGCCTTCCACCAGCACCTGACCGACGCCCTGCGCGATGCCGCCATGAACCTGGCCGTGAAGGATCAGCGGATTGATCGGCTGCCCGGCATCGTCCAGCGACGTGTAGCGCTGGATGTCGATCACGCCCGTTTCGGGGTCGATCTCCAGTTCGACCACGGTGGCCCCGGTCGGATAGGCCGGGATGCGGCCGGTAAAGCTCGCGGTCGAAGCCAGCGGCTGGCGCAGTTCGTCCGGCAGGTTCGGATTCTCGTCGATGGCCTTGGCGACATCCACGATCGAGAGCCGGCGGTTGCTGTTGCGCGGCATCAGCAGGCCGTCCTCGAACACGATCTCCTCGGCCGGGACATCGAGCAGCGCGGCAGCCACGCCCGACGCCTGCTTCACGATCTTCTCGCTCGCCTCGACCATCAGCATTCCGGCGATCCGCATCGAGCGGTCAGAATGGGTGCCGCCGCCGGACACGACCTTCGCGGTGTCGCCCTGCACGAAGCGGATCTGCTCCGGGTGAACGCCGAGCTTGTCCGCCATCACCTGCGCGAAGCTGGTCTCGTGGCCCTGGCCGGTGGACTGGGTGCCGACGGTCAGCTCGACGGTGCCGTCCGGCTGGACCTTCACGTCCACCCGCTCATGCGGCGCGCCGACCGGCGATTCCACGTAGTTCGACACGCCGATGCCGCGCAGCTTGCCGGCCTTCTTCGAAGCGCGGCGGCGCGCCGGAAAGCCGGCCCAGTCCGCCGTTTCGAGCACCCGGTCCATGTTGCTGCGAAAGTCGCCGCTGTCGAATTTCAGGCCGAAGGCGGTGCGATACGGCAGCTTGCGGTGAGGAACGAGATTCTTGCGGCGGATCGCCACGCGATCCATGCCCAGCCGCGCCGCCGCCATATCCAGCAGCCCCTCGATCACGAGATGGGACTCGGGCCGCCCCGCCCCGCGGAACGGCGCGGTCGGCACCGTGTTGGTCATCACGGCGCAGACGCGCACGGTGGCCAGAGGAACGTCATAGACCGTGGTGGAGACGCGATAGCCGTTGTTGAGCCAGACATAGGAGACCGTCTGGCCGCCGACGCCGCCATACATCTCGAAGGCGAATGCCTGGATCTTGCCATCCTTGCTGACGCCGAGCTTTGCCTTCGTCACCATGTCGCGCCCCTGGAAATCCGTCAGGAACGCCTCGGAGCGGTCGCTGGTCCATTTCACCGGCCGCCCGACCCGCTTCGCGGCCCATACCACGATGATGAGTTCGGGATTCGGGTTGGTGCGCGAGCCGAAGCCGCCGCCCGTGTCCGGACAGATGGTGCGGATGCGGTCCTGCGGCACGCGCAGACAGTCCGCGATGCCCTGGCGGTGGCGATGGGCGCTCTGGCTGCCCGCGATCAGGAGATAGCTGTCGGTCTGCGGATCATAGCTGCCGATGGCCGAGCGCGGCTCCATCTGCATGGTCGCGATGCGCTGGTTGCGGAAGGTGCGCTCGACCACGAGATCGGCGGCGTCCAGCGCGGCGAGAGTCCGCTCCCGCTCGCCGAACACCTGCTCCACGGCGATATTGTCCGGCGCCGCCGGCCATAGCACCGGAGCGCCGGGCTCGATCGCCCGCATCACATCGGTGACCGCGGGCAACACCTCGTAATCGACATCGACCAGCTCGGCCGCATCCTTGGCGGCATACACCGTCTCCGCGATGACCACCGCAACGGCCTCGCCGACATACCGGACCCGGTCCACCGCCAGCGGCAGATGCGGCTCGTCCAGCACCTTGCGAGTGTCCGAGGCAGCGAAAGCCTTCAACTTGTGGTCGATGACATCGGCCGGATTGGGGATCTGGGGAATGCCGATGAGGCCGTCTGCGACATAATCGCCACCCGTCAGAACGGCCACCACGCCGGGGGCCTCAAGCGCCGCCGATACGTCGATCCCGTTGATCCGCGCATGCGCATGGGGGGACCGCACGAAAATCGCAACTGTCTGATTTTTCTCGACGATATCGTCCGTATACCGCCCTGCGCCGCGCACGAAACGGCGGTCCTCGAAACGGGGCATCGCCCGTCCGATATAGGGTCCCCCCTCCCGCACTTCGTGATTCGTGTCGCCAGCCATCAATGCAGCCTTTCCGTCCCCGACCATCCCGGATCCCATGCCGCGATGATCTGGCAGGCAATCGTTATGCTGTCAAAAGTGTTCTGGACGGCAGGCCGCCCCCGGCCATGCCCGGGATGACGGAGAGAGGCTTATGGTCTATAAGCCCCGCCCAGGGATGAAACACTGGAATGGGCGAATGAACGCGATCGACAAGACCACCACCAATCCGTCGGCTCCCGTGGATTTCGACCGCTTCCGCCTGAGAAATTTTATCGACAGCCTTGCCCAGCACGGCGAACTCGACATCCGCCCGGACAATATCGACCTCGCGGACATCGCGGAGATTCTCGAAGCCAACCCCAAGGCAGTCTGGTTCAAGTCGGTCGGCCCCGAGAAGCAGGAGCTGGTCGGCAACGTGATCGGCAGCCGGACCCGGCTCGCCCATGCCTTCGGCGTGGAACCGGACCAGTTGCTGAACGAGATCCAGCGCCGGCTGCGCAACCGCCCGGAAATGATCGATGTGGGCCGCGACGCGGCGCCGGTGCAGCAGGTGGTCATCACCGGCGACGACATCGACCTGACGACCCTGCCGGTTCATTTTCAACACGGGACGGACGGCGCGCCCTATATCTCCTCCTCCGTGGATTTCGCCATCGATGCGCGGACCGGCATCACCAATTCCGGCTTCCGCCGCCTGATGCTGCGCGGCAAGACGGAGACCGGAATCGATCTCGTCTCGCCCAGCGACCTGCGCGCCATCTATGAGGCGAGCGTCGCGGCCGGCAAGCCGCTGCCGGTGGCCTTTGTCGTCGGCGGACATCCCATCGACCAGGTCGCCGCCACCATGCGCCTGCCGGTGGATGAACTCGGCCTCTGCGCCTCCTTACGTGACGCGCCGATGCCTGTCGTCAAATGCATCACGAACGATATCCGCGTGCCGGCGGACGCTGAATGGGTGCTGGAAGGCTATCTCGACGAGCGCGGCCATGTGGAGAAGGAAGGGCCCTACGGCGAGTTCCTCGGCTACTATGGCGAGGTGAAACACAACCCGGTGTTCCATTGCACCGCCATCACCCGCCGCAGCGACGCCCTGTTCCAGACTTCCACCATCGGCGGCCTGACGATGGAGAATACCGACACCGCGCAGGTTTGCGCCCTGCGCACCGAGGTCATGGTCTGGCGCGCGCTGGAAGTCGCGGTGCGCGAGCCGCTCGCGGTCTATGCCACCACTTCCAGCGGCGGCATGCTGAACGTGCGCATCAAGATGCGCCAGCGCGTGCCCGGCGAGGCGCGCAACGCCATCACCGCCGCTTTCTCCTCGCTCGCCAACGTGAAGCATGTTTTCGTGGTCGATCCGGATATCGATATCTTCTCCGACGCCCAGATGGACTGGGCGCTGGCGACCCGCTTCCAGGCGGACCGCGACCTGATCGTGACCACGGGCCTGCGCGCCCTGCCGCTCGACCCCTCGCTCAATCCCGGCGCGCGCGCCGGCGCCAAGGCGGGCTTCGACCTCACATGGCCGTTCGGCACCGGCGGCCGGCTGGAGACGCGCACGCCCTCCCCGCCGCGCTACGAAGGCAAGCGCTTTCCTTCCATCGAGGCAGCGCTGCGCGACGGGCCGAAATATTACGAGGAACTGATGGCCGCCATCGGCAGCCGCGACGGCCGCGAGATCGTCCGCACGCTGGAGGACCTTCGCCGCACCGTCACGATCGAACGCGACGCAGAGGGGCGCTACTCCATCAAATAGCCGCCGCGCACCCTGTCGAACAACGATAAAATCAAATCCGGAGGAAAGCTGATGCGGAAACAACATGTGGCGGGCGGCATGCTCGCTGCGGCACTCATCTTCGCAGCGCCCGCCAGCGCGCAGAACACCACCGGCGCGGCACAGACCGTGAAGGTCGGCATCGCGCGTTCGCTCGCGTCGGTGGCGACCCATATCGCCATCGAGAAAGGCTATTTCCGGGAGGTCGGCATCAACGTCGAGATCCAGGATCTCGATTCCAGCGCCGACGCCATGGCGATCCTCGCCCAGGGCGGCCTCAACATCATCGAAGGCGGCGTCTCCGCCGGCTATTTCAACGCGCTCGACAAGAAACTCCCCCTCACGATCGTGAGCGACCGCACCAGTTCCCCCATCGGGCACAAGCTGCTGGTGCGCAACGACCTCAAGGACAAGATCAAGTCCATCGCCGATCTCAAGGGCCGCGTCACCACGACCAACGGCCCGGGCTCCATCGCCACTTATGAGACCGCGAAGATCCTCGAAAGCGCCGGCCTCACCATCAAGGATGTCGATCTGCGCGTGATGCCGTTTCCCAATCTCGCGGTCGCTTTCGAGAACAAGGCCATCGACGCGGCGCTCGCGATCCTGCCCTGGTCCGTCCAGCTTCCCGACAAGGGCATGGCCTTCGAATTTCTCGACGTCGATGACGTCGTGAAGCCTTCTCCGATCCAGATCGCCGTCAACATCCTCAACACCGACTGGGCTGCCAAGAACAAGGACCTCGCACAACGCTATTTCATTGCCTACCAGCGCGGCGTGCGGGACTATTGCCAAGCTTATCATCACGGACCGAACCGCAAGGAGGTCATCGACATCGCCGTGAAGACCGGAGCGGAACGCCGGCCGGAGTTCCTCAACACCTTTCCCTGGCCGGGCCGCGACGTCGCCAGCAAGCCGATGACCGCGAGCATTCTCGACGCCCAGGCCTGGTTCCGCAACAACGGGCTGACCCGCGCCGATCTGCCGGTCGAACGGCTGGTCGATACGTCCTATGTTGAACAGGCCAACAGCAAACTCGGCCCGTTCGAACTTCAGAACAAGGCGAGCAAGCTGCCAAGCTGCCGCTGATCAACTCCAGACAGAACAACCAAAACTCCAGACAGAACAACCAACCGGAGGACCCCATGCGAAGCACGATTGCTCTCACACTTGCCCTTTCCCTCGCCGGCGGCCTGACGGCAGCCCACGCCCAGGACACCACCGTCAAGATCGCAACGGCCCGCTCGCTCGCCTCCCTCGGCACCTATATCGGCGTCGAGAAGGGGTACTTCAAAGAGGCCGGCATCAATGTCGAGGTGCAGGAACTCGATTCCAGCGCCGACGCCATGGCGCTGCTCGCCCAGGGCGGCTTGCAGATCGTGGAGGGCGGCATTTCCGCCGGCTTCTTCAATGCGCTGGACCGCGGCCTGCCGGTCACCATCATCGCGGACCGCACCAGTTCGCCGATCGGCCACAAGATCCTGGTCCGTAACGATCTCAAGGACAAGATCAAGTCGATCAAGGACCTGAAGGGCACCATCACGACGACCAACGGCGCCGGCTCGATCTCGCTCTACGAGACCGGCAAGGTGCTGGAGTCGGTCGGGCTGAGCATCAAGGACGTCGAGGTGAAGGTGATGCCGTTCGGCCAGCTCGCCGTGGCTTTCGCCAACAAGGCCATCGATTCCGCGCTCACCATCCTGCCGTGGTCCTCCACGCTGCCGGCCCAGGACATGGCTTTCGAACTGCTCGACACCGACGATGTCATCAAGCCCTATCCGATCCAGATCGCGGGCGTGCTGGCGAATACCGACTGGCTCAAGAAGAATCCCGACCTCGCGAAGAAATATATGACCGCCTATATGCGCGGCATCCGCGACTTCTGCCAGGCGTATCACCACGGTGCCAATCGCGAGGAGATCATCCAGATCGCCATGCGGACGGGCGTCGAGCGGCGGCCGGAATTCCTCAACAAGTTTCCCTGGGCGGGACGTGACGTCTACGGAAAGGTCAACTCCGAAAGCCTGATGGATTCCCAGGCCTGGTTCCGCAACAACGGCTATACCAAGGCCAACCTGGGGCTGGAGCGCCTTTTCACTTCCGAATATATCGACCATGCCAACAAGGAACTCGGCGCGTTCAAGCTGGATAACGAAGCCAGCACGCTCAAGAGCTGCCGCTGAAACCGTGTTGCGGCCGGGCCCTCGCCGGGTCCGGCCGGCTGGAACGATCAGGGAGTCATACATGAATGTCATCGCCAACAGCGAACGGCAGGGCGCCACGGCCGTCCCAGCCGCCACTGAACGGCGCGGCGCCTCCATCGACATTGTCGACGTCAACAAGGTCTATGGCGAAGGCCCGAAACGAGTCGTTGCGTTGCAGGACATCAACCTGCGGATCGAGCCGGGCGAGTTCGTCTGCCTCGTGGGGCCGTCCGGCTGCGGCAAATCCACGCTGCTGCGCATCCTCGCGGAGCTGGACTATCAGACCAGCGGCGATATCAACGTCGATGCCGAAGGCTGGGCCGTGGAGAACGCCATGGTGTTCCAGGAGAGCGGCCTGTTCCCCTGGATGAATGTCGAGACCAACGTCCGCTTCGGCCTCGACACCCGCAACGTGCCCCGCGCCGAGGCCGACCGCCGCGTCGAGGACGCCCTGCGCCTCGTCGGCCTCACCAAGTTCCGGCATCACTATCCGCACCAGCTTTCCGGCGGCATGCGCCAGCGCGGTGCCATTGCCCGCGCTTTCGTAACCAATCCCGGCATGCTGCTGATGGACGAGCCTTTCGCGGCGCTCGACGCGCAGAACCGCACGATCCTGCAAGCGGAACTGGTGCGCCTGTGGGAACAGACCGGCAGGACGGTGATCTATGTCACCCACTCGATCGACGAAGCTCTCCTGCTCGGCACCCGCACCGTGATCATGACGGCCCAGCCGGGGCGCATCAAGACCATCGTGGACGTGCCGTTCGCGCGCCCGCGGGATGTGGTCGAACTTTCGTCGAGCCCCGAATTCGGCAAGCTCAAACTCGAAATCTGGCGTGTGCTTGAAGAAGAAGTCAATCGCGCCCGCGCGGAGATGGAACGATGAGCGTTGAAACGATGAAGATGTCGGAGCGCAGCGCCGCCAAGGTGGCCCGCGCCCGCGCCGCCGAGAAAGCCCAGCGCAAATCCGGCAAGGTGCAGGAGCGGCTGCTCTATCTCGTCTCTCCGATCGGCCTGCTGCTGATCTGGCAGCTTCTCCTGATGGCCGGCTTCGGCGACCGCCGCTTCATCCCGGCGCCGAGCGACATCGCCGTCCGCTACTATGACGAGCTCGTCAACGGGATGCTGATGACGCATATCGGCGCGACCGTCTGGCGAGCCGTATCCGGCTATCTGCTTGGTGCCATCCCGGCCATCGCCATGGGCCTGCTGATGGCGATGTACCGGCCGGTGCGGCTGTTCTTCGATCCTCTGATCGCCGCAATCATGCCGATCCCGAAGGTCGCGCTGATGCCGCTGCTGCTGCTGGCGCTCGGCTTCGGCGATGCCTCCAAGATCGTGCTCGTCGCCATCGCGGTGTTCTTCCCGGTCATCCTGAACACTTATGCGGGAGCCTCCAATATCGAGAAGATCTACTGGGATGTCGCCAAGAACTATGGCGCGAGCCAGCAGGTGCTGTTCCGCCGCATCATCTTCTTCGGCGCGCTGCCGATGATCTTCGCCGGCATGCGCATCGCACTGGCGATCTCCTTCATCGTGCTGGTGGCGTCCGAATTCGTGGCGTCGAAAACCGGCCTCGGCTACCTGATCTGGAGTTCGTGGGAGCTGCTGCAAGTGGACGTGATGTTCGTCGGGATCGTCACCATCGGCTTCATCGGCCTCATCGCCTCGGCCCTGATGCAGGAACTCCAGCGCTGGGCGATTCCCTGGAAAACGACCTGAACCCTCACCCCTCACGACAAAGGGCCGGCATCCGCCGGCCCTTTTTTATGCGCTTATGCACGATCGATCGTCCGATACGCCGCCGCAGCCCGCCGCGCTTCATTCCACGCGGATGACGCGCCCCGGCGCTGCCGTCAGTGGCCGCCGCCTTCGGTGAGTTTCCAGGCCGGCGGCTCATGGGCGTCGATCAGCACGAAGGCGATGCGGCAGACCTCGTTGCCATTGTTCACCCAGGCGTGGTTGGTGCCCTGCTGCACCATGATGTCGCCGGCTTTCAGATGCACCTCGCTGTCGTCCATCAGCATGTCGATCTCGCCGGACAGAACGATGGCATAGTCGATGCTCTTGGTGCGATGCGTGGAGGGGTGGCGCGCCGGCTTGCCGCCGTCCGCGATGCCCATTTCCTTCAGCATGGCGGCATTGTCATGGGTCGCGCCGCCCGGCGTCGGCGGGAAATCGACGATGCGCAGCACCGAGCCGTTCGCCGGCGGCGCGACGCCGATGTCGCGGTTCGCCGTATCGGCGTTGGAGGACATGTCGGCCGGCGTGCCGTCCGTCACCCACAGCAGGGTGGAGATGACATTCGCGGCCTTGCGCTCCTTGATGTTGGGCGCGATGTCGTCGATCACCACGATGGCTTTTCCGCTCTCGTCATGACCCGTGACGACGCGGCGCACCTTTCCGTACATATCCGTTCCCTCTGTCCTGGGTCCCGTGCCGGGACCCTTGCGTTTCCGGCCGGCACCATGCCGAACGTATCGGGTCACGTCCAGAGACCTGCGTGTCATTCCGGAAGCGACGGGCGAGCGGGCTCTTTGGGCTTGCCGCATCCGTGGCGGAATGCTCAATTGCGCGGCGCCGGCCGCACGCGGCCGCGCCCCACTCCGGAGGAATGACGAATGGCGGACCGCCCGCGCGTGATCGCGCTCGAAGAACACTATCTCGACGCGGAGCTGAGAAGCCACTTCCAGGGGGCCGACCGCATGGGCCCGCCGCCGATCATCAAGGCCATGGAAGATGTCGGCGAACAGCGCATCAAGGCAATGGACGAAGCCGGCGTGGATGTGCAGGTGCTGTCCCATGCGGCGCCCTCGACCCAGAAGCTCGACGCCGATTCCGCCGTGGCCATCGCCAAAGGCACGAACGACCGCCTGCGCGATATTTGCAGCAACCATCCGACCCGCCTCGCCGGCTTCGCCGCGCTGCCGACCGCCGCGCCGGAAGCGGCCGCGGACGAGCTGGAGCGCTGCGTGAACAAGCTCGGCTTCAAGGGCGCGATGATCCATGGCCTGACCAACGGCGAGTTCATCGACCTGCCGAAATACTGGCCGATCTTCGCCCGCGCCGAGGCGCTGGACGTACCGATCTATCTGCATCCCGCGCTGCCCGACGAAGCCGTGGTCGGGCGCTATTATCAGGACTATGCCAAGGACTTTCCCGGCATTCTCACCGCCGGCTGGGGCTTCACGGTGGAAACAGCGACCGCCGGCATCCGCATGGTGCTGAGCGGCGTGTTCAAGAAGCATCCGAAACTGAAGATCATCCTCGGCCATCTCGGCGAAGGTCTGCCGTTCCTGCTGTGGCGGATGGACCAGACCTTCTCGCGCGACGGCCGCGTGGACTTCCGCCACGAATTCTCCAGCCACTTCTACCTGACCACCAGCGGCAACTTCTCCAATCCCGCTCTGCTCTGCTCGGTGATGGAGATGGGGATCGACCGCATCCTGTTCTCGGTCGATTATCCCTTCGTGGACCAGAAGCCGGCCACCGAATGGATGAAGACCGTGCCGCTCTGCCAGGAGGACCGCGTCAAGATCCTCAGCGGCAACGCCGAGAAACTGCTGAAGATGTGACGACCGAAGTTCGGGGCCCGGCCGGAGACAAGCAGATGTCACGCGAGATCATGACGCGCTGCATGAACATTGCGGCCGGGCTGTTCGTCGTTTGGGCGGCCTGGCTCCCGGCCGCACAGGCCCAGCCTACCGCCGTCTCGACGGCTGCTCTCGAAGCGGAGGTTGAAAAGGCGCGGCAAGTCTGTGCTGATCACCGTATCTTTTCAGCGCACCAGAACTGTGAATGCATCGGCGAAAAGTTTCGCGAAGCCAGACTGAAGGCAGGCCCCCAGCAAAGCCTCAATAACATCATAAACTCTATCGGCACACTGTGTCCCGACAAGGCGTCCATCACGGCCTATCGATACAAACTATGCCTGAAGAACGCCGCCTTTTCGTATCGGGATTTCCCGCGTGAACGCCATGAGACGTTCTGCACCTGTGTCTCGCAGGACTATGCCAAGCGATATATGGCAGCACCGATCAACTCCATCAGAAGCCAGACCTCTATGAATGTTCAGGCTCAAGTGGCGTGTGGCAGCGGACAGTTCCTTCGCGAGCGCGGGGAGATGCGAAAGAAGCGGCTCGAAGAGCAGAAATCACGTCTCTGACGACCCGCGCCCGGCGGAATGCGGTTCAGAATCGGGGCACCGGGCTGGCTGGGGCGCCTGGATTCGAACCAGGGAATGGCGGAATCAAAATCCGCTGCCTTACCACTTGGCTACGCCCCAACAGCCGCTCGCATGTCCAGAATGCGCCGCTGCGCAGGGCATGGAGAATGACGCGCCGCGGCAAAAGCGGGCGCGCGCGGGACCATAACGGCGGATTTCGGCCGGATCAACGGGCGTTTTGCGGCGCGTTTTCCGGCGTGCCGGCCGGCCGCGATGCTGTATTCTCACCGGCATAATCGCGCCACGCCCTGCCCGACAGCCGCCCGCACGATCGTGGCGCACCGGACAGCCTCCCTCCGGAGTCCGCCACATGACCTTCCGGCCGCCGCTCGACGACATGCTGTTCTGCCTCCGCCAGACCCGCGCTCTCGCCGGTGCGCAGCACGCGGACGGAAACGACAGCGATGTCACCGAAGCCGTGCTCGCCGAGGCGGCGCGCTTCGCGCAGGAGGTCATCGCGCCATTGAACCGCGTCGGAGACATCCATGGCGCAACGCTCGCGAATGGTGTGGTGACGACACCGCCGGGCTGGCGGGACGCCTATCGCGCGTGGACGGAAGCCGGCTGGAACGGCCTCGCCGCGCCGGAGGCATGGGGCGGCCAGGACCTGCCGCGTGCGCTCAATGCCGCCTGCACGGAGATGTGGAACGGCGCCTCACTTGCCTTCGGCCTCGCGCCGATCCTGACCATGGGCGCCATCGAGGCGCTGACGGCCCATGGCAGCGATGTGTTGAAACAGGCTTATCTGCCCAGGCTCGTCTCCGGCGCATGGACCGGCACCATGCTGCTGACCGAGCCGCAGGCGGGCTCCGATGTCGGCGCTTTGCGCACCCGCGCCGAACGCGCCGGCGATGGAAGCTATCGCCTCACCGGCCAGAAGATCTTCATCACCTATGGCGACCACGACCTCACCGACAACATCGTCCATCTCGTGCTCGCCCGCCTGCCGGACGCCCCCGCCGGCACGCGCGGCATCTCGCTGTTCCTCGTGCCGAAATTCCTGCCCGATGCGGAGGGCCGGCCGGGCGCGCGCAACGACATTCACGTTCATTCGCTGGAACACAAACTCGGCATCCACGGCTCGCCGACCTGCACCATGGTGCTGGGCGACGACGGCGGCGCGACCGGCTTCCTGATCGGCGAGGAACATCGCGGCATGGCCTGCATGTTCACAATGATGAATCAGGCCCGCCTCGCTGTCGGCCTTCAGGGCGTCGCCATCGCCGAGCGCGCGACGCAACAGGCACTGGCTTTCGCAGGCGAACGCAAACAGGGCCGCGCACCTGACGGCACGACACCGGCCCCGATCATCGCGCATCCGGACGTGCGGCGGATGCTGCTGACCATGCAGGCGCTCACCCGCGCCGCCCGCGCCATCTGCTATGCCACCGCCGCGGCGCTCGACCGCGCCGCCACCGATCCGGACGCGGAGGCGCTCGCGTC
>DATMEW010000058.1:0-32605 GCA_035556495.1 Xanthobacteraceae bacterium
GCGCTTCCTCGTCGATGTCGGGCTGGATTATCTCACGCTGGCGCGCGCCTCCGGCACGCTATCCGGCGGCGAGAGCCAGCGCATCCGCCTCGCCTCGCAGATCGGCTCCGGCCTCACCGGCGTTCTGTATGTGCTGGACGAGCCGTCCATCGGCCTGCACCAGCGCGACAACGCGCGGCTTCTCGAAACGCTGAAGCGCCTGCGCGACCTCGGCAACACCGTGATCGTGGTGGAGCATGACGAGGACGCCATCATGATCGCGGACCATGTCGTCGATGTCGGCCCCGGCGCCGGCGTCCATGGCGGCCGGATCGTCGCGCAGGGCACGCCCGAGGATATTCTGCGCAACCCGAAATCGCTGACGGGCCGCTATCTCACCGGCGAGCTCGGCATCGCGATTCCCGAGCGGCGCGTGCCGGACCGGCATCGCACCATCAAGGTGGTGAATGCGCGCGGCCATAACCTGAAGAACGTCACCGCCGAAATCCCACTCGGACTGTTCACGGCCGTCACCGGCGTCTCAGGCGGCGGCAAGTCCACGCTGCTGATCGACACGCTTTACAAATCCATCGCCCGCAAGCTGAACAATGCGAGCGACGCACCCTCGCCTCACGACAAGATCGAGGGTTTGCAGCATATCGACAAGATCATCGACATCGACCAGTCGCCCATCGGCCGCACGCCGCGCTCCAACCCCGCGACCTACACCGGCGCCTTCACGCCGATCCGCGAATGGTTCGCCGGCCTGCCCGAAGCCAAGGCGCGCGGCTACGAACCCGGACGCTTCTCTTTCAACGTCAAGGGCGGGCGCTGCGAAGCCTGCCAGGGCGACGGCGTCATCAAGATCGAGATGCACTTCCTGCCGGATGTCTACGTCACCTGCGACGTCTGCAAGGGCAAGCGCTACAATCGCGAGACGCTGGAAGTGACCTTCCGCAACAAATCCATCGCGGACGTACTGGACATGACGGTGGATGAGGCCGTTGAGTTCTTCAAGGCGGTGCCGAAGGTGCGCGACACCTTCCGCACACTCCAGCGCGTCGGCCTCGGCTATGTCCATGTCGGCCAGCAGGCGACGACCCTGTCCGGCGGCGAGGCCCAGCGCGTGAAGCTCGCCAAGGAACTGTCGCGCCGCGCCACCGGCCGCACGCTCTATATCCTCGACGAGCCGACCACGGGCCTGCATTTCGCGGATGTCGAGAAGCTGCTCGAAGTGCTCCACGAACTCGTCGCCGGCGGCAACAGCGTCGTCGTGATCGAGCACAATCTCGAAGTCATCAAGACCGCGGACTGGATCATCGACCTCGGCCCCGAAGGCGGCGATGGTGGCGGCGAGATCGTCGCGGCCGGTACGCCCGAGGATGTCGTCAAGGTCAAGCGCAGCTATACCGGGCAGTATCTCGCGCCGGTGCTCAAGAAAGGCGGGCCGAAGCGCAAGGCGCGCCGGGAAGCGGCGGAGTGACGAAATAAAAAGGGAGGAGAAGAATCGTGATTAAGCATCGTTGTGCTGACCATAGAGTTGCGATCAACACGGAAATATTGATCATTGGGACCTTCAACCCCGAAGTTCCTGAGAACGAAGCTGACTTCTTCTATGGACGAGGCAGAAATGGATTGTGGACGTTTCTAGCTGAATCATTTGGTGTAGAGGATCTTAAAACCAGATCAAAAGAGCAGAAGATGGATTTTATCCGTGGTCATCGGATTGATTTTATCGATTTGATTGCGGAGATCGATAAAGCGCCTACGAATTATGAAGATCGTTTCTTGGATCAGCATGTTATTAAATGGAATGATGTGATTGGTACAATCGCCGGGCTAAAATCATTGAAGAAAGCTTGTGTTTCGAGAAAGGGATTTTCGGACGTTCCAAAAATTAAAAAGAGAGTGGAGGAGATTGAGTCTCATCTAAACGAAAGACAGATAACATTCCGGCGTCTTCATACGCCGGGACGCGCTCATAAGAGAGGAAAGCCGGAATGGCTGGATTTTTTCCGGAACTCTTGAGACCCGAACCGGCCGAACCCGACTGCCCGCAATGCCTCAAGCCAGCGGCCTTGTGCATCTGCGACAGCATAACGCCCGTCGACAACCGCGTCGCGCTGCTGGTGCTGCAACACCCGCAGGAGCAGGACCGGCTGCTGGGCACGGCGCGGCTCGCCGTCGCGCATCTGTCCAACGCGATGCTGAAGGTGGGTCTATCGTGGCCAAGCCTGTCGAAAATCATCGGCCGGCCGGCGGACCCGCAACGCTGGGCGGTGCTTTATCTCGGCTCCGCCCATGCCGAGGCGCTCGCGCCGGGCGAGCCCGTCGTCCTGCTCAACAAGGCGGGTGAAGCGGAAACCGACCAGCGCCAGGCCCTGCGCGATCTCGAAGGCGTGATCTTGCTGGACGGCACCTGGAGCCAGGCCAAGGCGCTGTGGTGGCGCAACGCCTGGATGCTGAAATGCCGCCGCGTCATCCTCGCGCCGGCCGCTCCGTCCCGCTACGGCAAGCTCCGGCGCGAGCCGCGCCGCGACGGCATCTCAACCATCGAGGCCGCCGCCATGCTGCTCGCCCATCTGGAGCGCCGGCCCGAGATCGAAACGACGCTGAACGCCAGCTTCGAGCGCATGCTCGGTCGCTATCGCGACGCGAGCCGGGCCATGCCGGAGCTTGCGCCCAAGCCGGTGCGGAAGGACTGGCGCAAACGCCGCCGCAAGGCCGGTTGACGGCGCTCCAACCGACCGGCCGGATCGAACTTTCACGGCACGGCAACGTTAGGTCCGCTCCGGCGCAGCAAGGGATGCGCCATGCCACAGGATCAGCCCATGAAAGCTCCTCCGCCCGCTCCCCGCACCGAACGCGAGAAGATGCTCGCGGGAGAGCTTTATTACGGCTTTGATCCGGACCTGACCGCGGAGCGTCAGCGCGCGCAGCGGCGGCTGGCGGAATACAACGCAACGCCGGGGGACGACCAGCCGCTGCGCACGAAGCTGCTTCGGGCGCTGCTTGGCCATGCTGGCGAAGGACTGGTGATTCAGCCGACTTTCACCTGCGACTACGGCACCAATATCCATATCGGCCGCAACGGCTTCATCAACTATCACTGCGTGTTTCTGGACTGCGCGGCCATCGAGATCGGCGACAATCTCCAGATGGCGCCGATGGCGCAGCTTTATACCGCGCTCCATCCGCTCGATCCGGACGAGCGCCGCAGCGGGCTGGAATCCGCGCGCCCCATCCGCATCGGCCATGACGTCTGGATCGGTGGCGGCGCGATCATCCTGCCGGGCGTCACCATCGGCGACGGCGCGGTGATCGGCGCCGGCAGCGTGGTGAACCGCGACGTTCCGCCCCGCACGGTCGTCGCCGGCAATCCGGCCCGTGCCGTCCGCGCGCTGGGCTGATAGGTATGCCGGCCCGAATCCATCCGGCCGCAACATGCTGACGCAGCTTTCCAACCTCCGCACATTCATCGCCCGCGAAATCGGCCCGCTCGCCGTGCTTGGCCTCGCGGCCGCCGCGCTGCTGCTATTCATCCAGATCGTGGATGAAGTGATGGAAGGCGAGACCCATCATTTCGACGAAGCCGTGCTGCGTGCCCTGCGCAACCCGGCAGACCTGGCCGACCCCATCGGCCCCTGGTGGCTGGAGGCGATCTTCCGCGACATCACCGCCCTGGGCGGCACCACGGTGCTCACGATCATTACCTTGAGCGCGACGGGCTATCTGCTGATGGATCGCAAGCGCGGCGCGGCCCTGTTCGTTCTTGCCTCGGTCGGGGGCGGAACGCTCGTCAGCATGCTGCTGAAGGACCTGTTCCAGCGGCCACGGCCCGAACTCGTCGCCCATCTGGTGGAGGTGCGCAGCCTGAGCTTTCCCAGCGGCCACGCCATGCTCTCCGCCGTCACTTTCCTGACACTCGGGGCGCTGCTGGCGCGGCTCGCACCGCACCGGGCGCAGAAGCTCTATCTGCTGTCACTGGCGACGTTGCTCACGCTCATGGTCGGCGCGAGCAGGGTCTATCTTGGAGTCCACTGGCCGACGGATGTGCTGGCCGGCTGGTGCATCGGCACGGCCTGGGCGCTGCTGTGCTGGATCGTCGCGCTCGTGCTCCAGCGGCGCGGCGCCATCGAGTAGGGAGGCTAGCCACCCCGGCAGCAATGGAACTTTCCGGGGCGCCGGACCGTTCAATGGAGAATCTTCCTCTCCCTGAAAGGATCGACATGGCCGCCCCCCGACGCACCCGCCGCGCGCCTGCCGGCCCCCGCGCCACGACAACGCGCCGGCCTGCCCGCGCCCAGCGACAGACCAGCAGCGCCCCGGCCTCGTCCTCCGCCACCGAACAGTTGCTGTCCACCGCGGCAGCGCATCCGATCATGACTCTCACCGTGCTGGCGCTGGCCGGCACGGTGATTTCGGCGCTCGTCGCCCGTCCGGACCCGCGCCGGCTGGCCAATGCGGCACAATCCCTTCAGCCTTATGCGGCGCAGGCGCTGGCGCCGCTGCTTGCAGCAGCAATGCCGGAACCCCGGCACTGGTGGGACGATCTCGTGCCGTTCCGCCGCAAAAGCTGGGCCGAACGCGCCGCTGACGAAGCCCGGTCCCGGTGGCAGGATGCGGCCGACGCCATTCCGCCCCGACGGTGGTGGGAGGATCAGTTCTCCGAACTCACCGAAGCACTCCGCAAGCGGCTTCCCAAAAACTGATACCTCAATCTCAAGCCATGCGTAATTTGCAATGCTGCATGGCAACATAAGATCTGCTGCACTGCGTTAAAGAGGCTATATCCCTTCTCGGACACACTGAAAGGGGAAAAGGATCATGATCCTCTCGCAGATCATTCGTTACGTTCGTGAGCGCATCCGCGCGCGGCGGGTATTGGCCGAATTGAAGTCTCTGAATGACCGGGAACTCGCCGACATCGGCCTGACCCGCGCGGATGTCGCGTATATCGCGCTCGACTGCCGGTAACTGGCCCGGCAACTTCCGGACCATGACACCACCGAATTGGCGGCCTCCGTGGCCGCCTTTTCATTTTGAGATGCGGTCTTTCGGACCCATGCTGGAACGGCCGCTTGAGCGAGCCGCCCGGCGTCCTGACACCGCTAGCTTACCGCCTTTTTGGATCGGCCGCGAGAAGGAGCGCTTCCGGCAGCGGTCTTCCCTTTTTTGAACCCGCTGCCACGCGCCGCGGCTTTCACCGCCGTTTTCACGGATTTCTTCTTCACCGTTTTCTTCGCAGCTTTTTTTAACTGGGTCCGATCGTCGGCCTTCCCGACAGCCTTGCGGGCAGCGACCTTGCCGGCTGAAGACTTTTTCGCCGCGGAAGCCTTCCCGGCCCCGGCTGCCGCCTGCGCCTTCTTGCGGGCGCTCGCCAGCCGTTTCGCCCGGCGTTCCTCGCGGCGGCGCTCGACGCATTTCACGCATTTGCAGCCGGCCTTGGTGAGAAAGGTGTCGAAATAGTCCTTGCCGTAGTCGTAGGCGATCTCCTCGTCCGGCTTGATGTTGCGCCGGGCCATGATCTTGACCTTGCCGCGCACGATGTCGGATTCCGCATTCGGCCGGCAGGAGTGGTTGATGTAGCGCGCGGTGTTGCGCCGACCCGCGCCGTTGATGGTCCAGCGCGAGTTCAGTTCGAACAGATATTTGTTGGTCAGGGTGTCGGCGACGGCGTTGGTCACCTTCGGCCCTTTGTATTCGATGATGAAGGCGCCCTTCTCGATGGGCTCGACAGCGAACAGGCCCAGGCCCGTGGCGCTGCGGCCAACCCTGTAGGCGCTTCGCGGAAGCGGCTTCGACTTGGACGCCATGCCAATACCCCTCACGTGGCCGGCATGCTTTCGGTCCGGCCCGGACAGCTTGAATAACGCCTTGGCGGCGACAGGCAAAGGCCGGGCGGCTATAAGCATGTGGATGCGGATACTTCTCATCCGCCGGAGCAGCGGGCGGTATGCAGCAGCATGATGTGGTCGTCATCGGCGCCGGCCATAATGGGCTGACCTGCGCGACCTATCTCGCCATGGCCGGGCTCAAGGTAAAGGTCGTGGAGCGGCGGGCGGTCCTCGGCGGCGCGGCCGTGACCGAGGAATTCCACCCCGGATTTCGCAACTCGGTCGCAGCCTATACGGTCAGCCTGCTGAACCCGAAAGTCATCCGCGACCTCGATCTGCACGGCCATGGCCTGCGGATCGTGGAGCGCCGCGTTCAGAACTTCCTGCCCGCGCCCGACGGCAGCTATCTCCTCTCCGCCGATGGCCGGACCGAAGCGGAAGTCGCCGGGTTCAGCACCGCCGACGCCGCTTGTTTCTCAGCCTTCAACACGGAGATCGACGCCGCGGCCGATGTGCTGCGCGATCTCGTGCTGTCGGCGCCGCCGAACCTCGTCGAGGGTCTGTCATGGCGCGCGCTCGGCGAATTGCTCAAGGCCGGGCGGCTCGGCAACCGCTTGCGCCGCCTGCCGGCCGAGCGGCTGCGCATGGTCTACGACCTGTTCACGAAATCCGCCGGCGAGATGCTGGACGGCTGGTTCGAGGGCGATCTCGTCAAGGCGCTGTTCGGCTTCGACGCCGTGGTCGGCAATTACGCGAGCCCCTACACGCCGGGCTCGGCCTATGTGCTGCTGCATCATGCCTTCGGTGAAGTGAACGGCAGGCAGCGGGTCTGGGGTCATGCCATCGGCGGCATGGGCGCGATCACCCAGGCCATGGCCCGCGCGGCCCGCGCCCATGGCGTCGAGATCGAAACGGAAGCGCCGGTGCGGGACGTGATCGTGGAGAAAGGCAGCGCGCGCGGCGTCGCGCTGGCGGACGGCCGCATGATCCGGACAAAGGTTGTCGCGGCCAATGTCAATCCGAAGCTGCTCTATGGCGCGATGATTCCGGCCGATGCGCTCGCGCCGGATTTCCGTCGCCGCATGGCCGCGTTCCGCTGCGGCTCCGGCACCTTCCGCATGAATGTCGCGCTGTCGCGCCTGCCGGATTTCACCGCTCTGCCCGGCGCCGGAGATCATCTCACCGCCGGCATCATCATCGCACCGAGCCTTGCCTATATGGACCGCGCCTATGACGACGCCCGCCGCCACGGCTGGAGCCGCGAGCCGATCGTCGAGATGCTGATCCCCTCGACGCTGGACGACAGCCTCGCCCCGGCGGGCGCCCATGTCGCCAGCCTGTTCTGCCAGCATGTCGCGCCGGAGCTGCCGGACGGCCGGTCGTGGGACGACCATCGCGAGCAGGTGGCGGACCTGATGATCGCCACAGTGGAGCGCTATGCCCCCGGCTTCCGCGACAGCATTCTCGGCCGTCAGACCCTGAGCCCGCTCGATCTCGAACGGACCTTCGGCCTCATCGGCGGCGACATCTTCCATGGCGCGCTGTCGCTGGACCAGTTGTTCTGGGCGCGGCCGATGATCGGCCATGCGGACTATCGCGGGCCGCTCGCCGGGCTCTACCATTGCGGCTCCGGCGCGCATCCCGGCGGCGGCGTCACCGGCGCCCCGGGCCACAATGCCGCGCAGGCCATCCTGGCGGATCGCCGGCGGCTGTTCCGCTAGAGGATGATCCCGAAATTCG
The DNA here is from genome assembly GCA_035556495.1 of Xanthobacteraceae bacterium. GTDB lineage: Bacteria > Pseudomonadota > Alphaproteobacteria > Rhizobiales > Xanthobacteraceae > CANKHJ01. Next base: position 7,557 of record DATMEW010000058.1, read on the forward strand.
GACCAAATGTCGCGCTGCCGGTTACCATTGAGCAACGCCACCGCGGCTAGACTCCCCTGACCGGAGGTCCGTCATGGCGTCCCGCCCGAAACCCGCCAAACGCAACGGAGCGTCCCGCCGCCTGCGGGAGGTGGACCGCATTCTCATCGCCTGCTTCATGCTGGGCTGGGTGTTCGTCTTCGCTTTCGTCATGGGCGGCGGCTGGTCGAAGCCCACCTTGCGCGAGATGGTGAACGAGCAACCGGCCGCAGCCCCGGCCGATCATGGCCTGGCCACGGCCGCCGTTGTCTTCATGCCGGTCAGCGGCGACACCTGCCGCCAGAACGTGATCGACAACGCCACCTGGCGGGTAATCTCGCGCACGGAAGTCTCCTGTAGCGACGCCATCGCGGCCTCCCGGCGGGACAGCGGAGCGGCCACACAGGAGAACGCCCGCCTCAACGCCATCCGCGAGGGCTTCGCGCGGAAATGATCAGGCTCCGATCCGGCTGGCCGTGAACGGCCATGCGCCATACATGCCTGCCGTCATCGTGCCGGTCATGGTGTCGGCGGTGACGACGCCTTCGAATTCGAGCGTGATCGGCACTGGCTCGGTGATGGCGAATTTCCATGACAGCCGCCCGCCGTCTTCCCGGCCATCGAAGATGTCCCCGGATATACCCTCGGCCGACTGCGTGCCGGTGAGGCTCGTTCCCGTTGCTGACAGCACCACGGTCGCGGCCCGTTCGCCGAGCGGCGACTGCATCGTGAGCGCCCATGTCCCGTTGACGGACATCTTCCCTCCTCCTGCCGCCCCACCATTGCACCAAGGGTCCGCCACCCAGCGGACCGAGGTCAAGACCGGTCCTGACCTCCTGCGCTAACGCGGCGTCGCCGCCGGCTTCCGAAGCGCACTGGCCTTCGCCGCGGCCGGGCGCATCATGCGGCCGGCGAGATCGAGCGCCACGACGCACAGGCCCGCAGCCAGCACCAGCCAGCCGGCACGGATGTCGTATTCAAAGTCGAAAGCCGCGCCGAGCACCATCAGCGGTGACACGCCGAAAACGATGCCGATGACCACCGCTTCCACGAGAAAGACAAGGATCGTGACCGTCAGGGCCAATGCCAGCAATGCCCATGCCGGCATCTGCCCCCGCGGCCACCAGCGCCACGCCGCAAGCCGATATCCCATCAGCCAGACGAACAGACCGGCAAACAGCGTCGGCACGCTGACATCCAGCTTGGTCTGCTGAAAGAAGTGAACGAGCGCGAGCAGCGCGATGCCGTAGCTGAGCTGATGCAGCCGCTGCCATCTGCGCCCGCCCAGCCGGCGCACCATGCCGTCGGTCGAAGTCGCGGCAAGCACCGCGAGGCCGATCAGGGCAACAAAGCCGACTGTGAGATAAAGCCGCCGCACGATCTCGCTCGCCACCGTGAGCAGGTTGAAATGCTGGTCCGCGACATAGAGAAAAAAATGACCGGCGGCATAGGCGAAGGCGCCCACGCCGAGAATGCGCCTCACATCGAGCAGCGGTGCGAGTCCGCGGATGCGCCCCAGCGGTGTGATCGCCAGCGTCGCCATGATGAAGATCACGGCCCAGTAGCCGCTGCGGTGGATCAGGTCGTTGAGCGGCCGGGCGCCAAGCCCGGCGGTCGCCATGGTCCATACCGCCAAAACAGCCGGCCACAGCAGCAGGGCCAGAATCGCAATGCGCCAGGGCGAGAGCCGGCCGCGCCCATCCCGCCACAGCGCCCAGACCGGCGGCGTGGACATCCGCGCCGCCTTCCGCGAACCGCTCGCCTGGACATGAACCATCGTTCCGGTGCTCCTGAGCCCCGCTGTGTCAGCGACCCCATTCTCGCACGGAGATGATGGCACGAACCGGCCGATTGCCCGCCGCCTCATCATTTTGTGATCGCGACAGGGGCCGGCTTCTTCCCGCCACCGGTATCCAGATCAGGCCGCCATCGGCTCCTGTCGGGCGTCATGCTCGAAAATCCAGTCGCGGCTCAGTGGCGGCGGCGCGGGGGATTTCCGGTTGTTCTCGAACTGGGTGCGGGCCTGAAGCTGGACGCGGCTGGCGCGCGGCTGCCGCTCGGCCTCATAGGCTTTCAGCGCGGCATGGATATCGTCCCGGCCCCGGTCGAGATGACGGGCCACCGCATAGGAATCCTCAAGCGTGATGGCCGCGCCCTGCGCCAGCGTCGGCATCATGGGATGGGCAGAATCGCCGACCAGCGTGACCGGCCCCGAACTCCAGTGCGGCAGCGGGTCGCGATCGTAGATGCCCCATTTGTAGACGTTGCTCACCTTGCTCAGCATGTCGAGCAGCGCCTCGTTCCAGCCGGAGTGGGCTTCGAGGATTTCAGCAACGGTGGATGGCGCGGTCCAGGATTCCTCGACCCATTCCTCGGAGACATGACCGATGAACAGGTTGTAGATCTCGCCGCCGCGGATCGGGTAGCAGATGACGTGGCCGTTCGGCCCGATCCAGCCGGCATAATCCTGCGGATCAAGCGCGACGGAGCCGCCCGGTCCCACCCGGCTCGGCACCTCGGAAACCGGGATCATCGCGCGCCAGGCGATCTGCTGGGTGAAGCGCGCCTTGCTTTCGCCGAACAGACTGTTGCGCACGGCAGAGTGGATGCCGTCCGCGCCGATGATGACATCGGCCTCGACCTCGCGGCCATCGGCGAAGCGGGCGACGGCGGACCGGCCCGAAATCGCCACGCCCTCGCAGCGCGCATTCAGATGGATGCTGCTGTCCGGCACCAGCGCCTGCAACAGCCGGTGGAGGTCGGCCCGGTGCGCAGTGAGATAGCTCGCGCCATAACGCTCGGCGGAAATATCCCGCAGCGGCTCGCGATAGCGCAGATGTGCGTCGTCCCAGGCCAGAGACAGAATATCGCGCGGTTCCGCGGCGAGCGGCCGCAGCCTGTCCGCGATGCCGAGCCCGGCTAGCACCTTCACGGCATTGGGGCCAAGCTGGAGGCCGGCCCCCACTTCGCCCAGTTCGGGAGCCCGTTCGTAGACCGCGACCTCGAAGCCGCGCTGCCGCAGCGCCCCTGCGGCGGCCATGCCGCCGATACCCGCTCCGATGATGACGATCCGCCGCGTGCGCTCCACCCCGACACCTCTTTACTGTTTGGCTATGGCCGCTGCGGCGGCCCCGTTCGCGATTTCTCATACCGGCTGACGCGGCGCGAATAAACCCCGCTGCTTGCGGCCAAAACCGCGAGCCTTGCCGAATCCGCATGCCCCCTCGTGTCGCCGCGCTGCTGGCGCCCTCTGCGCTCCTGCACTACATTGAGGGAACCCAAGGAGAGAGAAGCGAAAAGAGGAGCAACATGGCGAAACTGACCGCGGCATTCGGCTCATCCCACAGCGTGATGCTCACCTGCCAGCTCGAAGACTGGCAGAGAGGCTTCAAGGTCTTCGACCTCAAGGGCCGTTATTTCGACCGCCAGGGCGAACCGAAGTCCTATGAGGAATTGCTGGCTCTGGCGCCGCCGAACGCGGCCGATCTGGTCACGGACGAAGCCATCGCCAAGCGCTACCATTCCGTCCGCGACGCCATCGCTCGCATGAAGGCGGACGTGCTCGCTGCAAATCTCGACGTGCTGATCATCTGCGGCGACGACCAGCACGAATTCTTCAGCGACGACCTGATGCCGCCCTTCGTCATCTACTATGGCGACACCATCCTGAACCCCCAGCGCAAGCCCGTCGCCGAAGGTCCGGAAGCCTGGTACAAGCGCGCCCAGAGCCTGCGGCAGGAAGAGCATGGCGACGTGCACTACCCGGTCCGCAGCGACATGGCGCTGCATTTCATCACCGGCCTGACCGACATGGGCTTCGACGTCACCTCGATGAAGAAGACGCCGCCGGATCAGTATGAAGGCCACGCTTTCTCCTTCATCCACCGCTTCTACATGAACGTGGAAAAGCCGGTACCGGTGATCCCGATCATGCTCAATACCTATTATCCGCCGAACCCGCCGACGCCGGCGCGCTGCATCCAGATCGGCCAGGCGCTGCGCCAGCAGATCGAAAGCTTCCCCGAGGATCTCAAGGTCGGCTTCATGGCCTCGGGCGGGCTTAGCCACTTCCAGGCGGAAGAAGACCTCGACGACGCCGTGATCGATGCGCTGCGCCGCAACGACCTCGACTTCCTCTCGAAGCTCAGCGTCAAGCGGCTCCAGGCCGGCAGTTCCGAGATCCGCAACTGGCTGGTGCTGGCTGGCTGCGTCGGCACCGACTTCGAGCTCGATTGGGTATCCTACAACCCGGGCTACCGCACGCCGGCCCTCACCGGCACCGGCCTCGGCTTCGCCACCTGGAAGCCGAAGGCAGCAGCCGCGTCGAAGGCAGCATGAGCCATCACGACATCACCACGGAAACCATCAGTTTCCGTGGCGCCCATGGGGACGCGGTCGCCGGCTATCTTGCACAGCCGCGCGGCCGCGGCCCGTTTTCCGGCGTGGTGTTTCTTCATCACATGCCGGGCTGGGACGAATGGACCCGCGAGGTCACCCGCAAATTCGCCGATCACGGCTATGCCACGCTCACCCCGCATCTGTTCCACCGCGACGGGCCTCAGGAAGACCCGGTGGCGCTGGCGGCGCGGGTACGGGAAGCCGGCGGCGTGCCGGACAACCAGGTGCTCGGTGATATCACCGGGGCGATGGCCGTTCTGCGCGGACTGCCGAACGCCAGCGGCAAGATCGCCGTCGCCGGCGTCTGTTCCGGCGGCCGCCAAGCCTATCTCGCGGCGGCGCTGGTGCCAGGGCTCGATGCCGCCGTGGACTGCTGGGGCGGACGTGTCGTCCCGCAGCAGCCGGACGACATCACCGAGAAGCGCCATCTCGTGGGGATCGACCTGACCGACCGCATTGCCTGCCCGTTGCTGGGGCTGTTCGGCAATGAGGACAGCAACCCCTCGCCCGCCGCCGTGGACCGCATCGAGGCCGAACTGAAACGGCACGGCAAACCTTACGAATTCCATCGCTACGACGGCGCCGGCCATGCCTTCTTCGCCAGCGACCGACCTAATTACCGCTGGCAGCAGGCGAACGACGGCTGGCGGAAAGTCTTCGATTTTCTCGCGCGTCATCTAAACGGCTGAATGGCGGAGCGGCCGGGTCCTTACCGGCGCGGCGACCTGCGGCGGCGGTCGGCGCTGCTTCGTGGCCTGGATCTGGAAGCTGACTTGGAAGCTGATCGTTTTGGCGTTGCGGTATTGATACCGGTTCCGGCCTTCGCCGTCCCGAGGTTCAGTGCGCCGTCACCGCCCTCCTTGCTGAGGCTTTTCCGCAACGCGGCCTTCAGGTCGGACGGCCGCCCGTGCTTGTCCAGCAGGTCGCGAAAGGCCTCGTCCGCCAGTTCCTGCAAACTGTGCATGGACTCCCGCGCATAGAGATCGAGCGTCGCCCATGTCTCATCGTCGAAGGCGATGATCTTGCGTGGCATGACTTGAAAGCTCCGGAATTGAGGCGTCGCTGCGTCACCACCGCGACCGTTCGGTGAAGCGCAGGTTCCATACGGAACGCTCCGGTGGAAGCGTTGTTGCACGGTCATCACCCCAAAACGGAGCCGCATCGCCATGGATATCTCAGGCAAGAAAATCCTCATCCTCGCCACCCATGGTTTCGAGCAATCGGAGCTGGAAGTCCCCCGCGATCGCCTCAAGGCAGCAGGTGCGACGGTCGATGTCGTCGCGCCGGAGAAGGGCGAGATCAAAGGCTGGGACAAGAAGGACTGGGGCCGGCCGGTGAAAGTGGACAGGACGCTCGAAAGCGTATCGGCCGATGACTACGACGCCATTGTGCTGCCCGGCGGGCAGATCAACCCGGACCTGCTGCGCGTGAATGCGGATGCGCTGGCGCTCATCACGGCGTTCAACAAGCAGAAGAAGGTCATCGCCGCCGTCTGCCATGCGCCCTGGCTCCTGATCGAAACCGGCATCGTCAAGGGCCGCAAGGCGACATCCTATCATTCCATCAAGACCGACATGATCAACGCCGGCGCGAAATGGGAGGATTCCAGCGTCGTGACCGATCAGGGCATCATCACCTCGCGCAATCCGGGCGACCTTGAGGACTTCGCGAAGAAGATCATCGAGGAAGTCGCCGAAGGCCGGCACCAGAAGCGCGCGGCATAGCGACGAGACAACAACACGCTGTCGGCGGCGGCCCGCGACGGGGCCGCCGTTTCCTTTTGGGACTTTCGGCGCGGCCGGCTTTTGCGGCATAAGCTGCCTCATCCGACTGTCCCCCACCCCCGAGTCTGTCATGGTCGCCGCCGTCGCCGAATTCGAGGACATCGCGAAGCTGCTGCCCGCGCAGGGCGGCCTGCTCGGTCTTGACCTCGGCACCAAGACTATCGGCGTGGCGGCGAGCGACCCCGCGCGGCGGCTCGCCACGGCCGTGGAAACCATTGCCCGCAAGACCTTTCAGGCCGACGCCGCCCGGCTGCTGTCGCTGGCGGCGGAGCGCAGGAGCGTCGGTCTCGTGCTCGGCCTGCCGCGCAACATGGACGGCTCGGAAGGTCCCCGTGCCCAGTCCACCCGCGCCTTCGCCCGCAACCTCTCGCGCCTCACCGAACTGCCGATCGGCTTCTGGGACGAGCGCATGTCCAGCATGGCGGCGGAGCGCGCGCTCATCGCGCTGGACACCAGCCGGGCGCAGCGGGCGCGGGTCATCGACCAGCATGCGGCGATGCATATCCTGCAAGGCGCGCTGGACCGGCTGCGCAACATGACGCCGATGCCATAAACATCACACCATAAGAAAAGCGGGCCTTCCGGCCCGCTTCCTTTATTTCCCATGGAGATCTGCGTCAGCACGCGGTGGCATCGAGCCCCACCGTTCCCGTGCTGGAGCCACGGCAGCCGACGCTGGTCGATCCAACACCGCGCGGCGCACGATAGACCCGTCGCGGCTCATAAGCATAACTGTCCTCGTAATAGGTCGGACCCGGCGCGTAGTAGCGAGGGGCCGGCTCATAGACATAGCCGGGCTCGTAATAGCCGTAGCGCGGCTGGGAGGCCGCGGCCAGCGCCCCACCGACGATCAGGCCCGTCGCAGCGCCGGCCACGAAGGCCCCCGCGCCGCGTCCGCCGTGACCATGCCTGCGCCATTGCACATCGGTGGTCTGGGAAGGCGCTGCCTGTTGCAGCGCGGCGGTGTTGCCGAGCACCGGGGCCGCCGCCACGGACTGCGCGCCGGCGACGGCCAAGGCTCCGGCCAGCGCCAGGGCCGTTGATCGGAAATGTTTCATCTGGTCCTCCTGCCGGACCGGGTCCGGGATTAACATTTGATCTGCGACAACGCCTGCGACACTGCGTATGTTCCGCAGTCGTTCAATCGCCTGCGGCCCTTTCCAACAGCAATTTGCATTCAATTTCAGTGAATTGCGCCGAGCCCCATAACGACTCTTGGGGGTGTTCCAGCCGCGTCCGGGCATAGGCATCCGCGACCGCCGCCGGCGCGCTGGCCGCGAGGGCCGCCGCCGCCGCGACCTTGGTCAGCCGCTCAACGATGGCGCGGGCGGAGGCTTCGGCGGTTTCGGATCGCAGCATCGCCTGCGCCTCCGTCAGCAGTTTCGCCGCGCCCGGCAGCGCCGCCGTTTCGCGGCCCAGCGCCGTCATCACCGCCTGCGCCGCCTCCGGCTCGCGGGCGATGCCGCGCAGCACGTCGAGACAGATGACATTGCCGGAACCTTCCCAGATGGCGTTGACCGGCGCTTCGCGATACAGCCGCGCCAGCGGACTTTCCTCCACATAGCCGTTGCCGCCGAGGCACTCCATCGCCTCATAAGCGAAGCCCGGCGCAATCTTGCAGACCCAGTATTTGGCGATCGGCGTGAGCAGGCGCATCCGCGCGGTCTCGGCCGGGTCGTTCCCCCGGTCGAACGAACGGCAGAGCCGCATCACCAGCGCCGTGGCCGCCTCGACCTCCAGCGCCATGTCCGCGAGCAGGTTGCGCATCAGCGGCTGGTCGATCAGCAGGCGGCCGAACACGGCGCGATGGCGCGCATGATGCAGCGCGCGGGCAAGCGCGGCGCGCATCAGCCCGCCGGACGCGATGGCGCAGTCCAGCCGCGTGAGCTGCACCATCCGAAGAATGGTGCGCACGCCGCGTCCTTCCTCGCCGACGCGCCAGGCAAAGGCATCGACGAATTCGACTTCGGACGAGGCGTTGGAACGGTTGCCGAGCTTGTCCTTGAGGCGCTGGAAGCGCAGGCCGTTCACAGCACCGTCCGGGCGGAAACGCGGCATCAGAAAGCAGGTCAGCCCGCCGTCCGCCTGCGCCAGCACGAGGAAGGCGTCGGACATCGGCGCGGACATGAACCACTTGTGCCCGATGATGGAATAGGTATCGCCATCGCGCAGCGCGCGCGTGGTGTTGGCGCGAACATCCGTGCCGCCCTGCTTCTCGGTCATGCCCATGCCGAGGGTGATCGCGGTCTTGTCCCGCCACGGCACGAAACGCGCGTCGTAGCGCCGGCCGCGGATCAGCGGCAGCACCTGCGCCATCACCTCCGGCGCGGCGGCAAGCGCCGCCACCGCGGCGCGGGTCATGGTGATGGGGCACATATGGCCGTTCTCGACCTGCCCCACCATGTGGTAGCGCGCCGCCCGCGCCAGCTCGGTCGGCAGCGGCCGCCCGGCCTCGTCCCAGGTCATGCAATGCAGGCCGGCGCTCATGCTCTCGGCCATCAGCCGGTGATAGGCGGGGTGGAATTCCACCGTATCGGCACGGAAGCCTCGGGCGTCGAAGATGCTCAGGCGTGGCGGCTGGTCGTTGGCCTGGCGGGCGAGATCGAACATTTCCGCCGCGCCCCAGCGGCGGCCGAATTCCACAAGTCCTTCGTCGTCCCGATCGCTGCCGAAGACGCGGACGGCGTCGCGCAGCGGCCTGTCGCTGCCATACAAGTCCACATCGGCATAAGGCGGCGGCTGGTTTGTCACCGCATGGGTGTCGAAGGACGGGAGGTCTTCGGTTTCGAACGGCTCCACCATCTCGCTGCCTCCCGGCGATTATTCCGCCGCCATCCCCAGCCGGCTGCGCCCGCCGCCTTGCCGCGCCCCCGGAACGAGCCTATAGGCCACTTTTGATGACAGCCAGTCCGAACCCGGCGACCCGCCACCTCGTTTCGATCAACGACCTCTCCGATGCGGAGATCGAAACGGTATTCCAGATCGCACAATCCTATCTCGATATGCTCCCCGATGCGCATTTCCGCTATCGCATCGGCCGCAGCACCAACCTCGCCGCGCAGCATATCCTCGCCAGCCTGTTCTACGAGCCCTCGACGCGCACCCGCCTGTCCTTCGAAAGCGCGATGCTGCGCCTCGGCGGTGATGTCATCACCAGCGCCGATCCGGCGACCTCCTCCGCCGCCAAGGGCGAGAGCCTGGCGGATTCCGTCCGTGTCATCGCCAATTATGCGGATGTGATCGTGATCCGCCATCCGCGCGACGGCGCGGCGCGGCTGGCGGCGGAATATTCGCCGATCCCGGTCATCAACGGCGGCGACGGCGCCCACGAGCATCCGACCCAGACGCTCTGCGACATCTTCACCCTGTTCCAGAAGAGCCCGACGTTGCGCCACCGCAACATCGCGATCTCGGGCGACCTGCGCGGCAGCCGCACGATCCATTCCTTCGTCTATGCGCTGGCCCGCTTCGGCGCGAATATCATGACCATGCCCGCGCCGGGCATGGGCCTGCCGGCCCATGTGGACAGCCGCCTGCGCGAGGAATTCGGCTGCCGCATCGCCTCCAAGGCGAGCTACCAGAACGAGAATGCGTCCGTGGACGCGCTCTATGTCACGCCGGACGAGCCGCACCAGCTCTCGCTGCGGCCGGATATCGACGCGGAGGTGAGCGTCGAAATCCAGAACAAGGTCGATGCGGTCTATGTTACCCGGTTCCAGAAGGAGCGTTGGGCCGACAAGGACCAGTCCTATCCGCGGATCGACGCGCAGTTCCTGCAAGGCTCGAAATACGCGGAAGCGAGCGTGCTGCATCCCCTGCCCCGCGTCGGCGAACTGGACATCTCCTTCGATGCCGACGACCGCGCGGTGTATTTCCAGCAGGCCGCCTATGGCGTGCCGATCCGCATGGCGCTGATCTCGCTGCTGCTCGGCGTCGCCCGTGCGCCTGCCTTCGCCACTTTCCCCGGCGGCTTCCGGGGCGGCCGCCACGCGACCTATCGCCAGCCCATGGGCACCGGCATTCACTGCGCCAATCCCAACTGCATCGTGCAGGACGCCATGGAAGCGCAATATGCCAGCAACGCCTTCCATATCGTCGGCACGGAGAATGGCCGGCAGGCCCGGCTGCGCTGCTTCTATTGCGAGAGCGATATCGAGCACTTCGTGACGGCCGACCGCGCGACGGGGCGCTTTTCCGCCGACCAGCAGACGCTCAAGGCCGTGCTGGCGGAGGCTGACCCCGCCGTGGCCCAGCAGCGGCTTGCCGACATCGTCCTGTTCGACTCGGAAAACGCGGCGCGCACGGCGGGTTTCGAGGCCGCGCCGCCATCATGAGCCGGACCGCCGCCGATGCTTGATCCCGTCAACTGGACCATCGGCATCCGCGCCATGGCCGGCGCCATCGCGCTGGGCTATCTGCTCGGCTCGATCCCGTTCGGCCTTCTCATCACGCGGCTGACCGGCGGCGGCGACATCCGCGCCATCGGCTCCGGCAATATCGGCGCGACCAACGTGCTGCGCACCGGCCGCAAGGGTCTCGCGGCGCTGACCCTCATCGGCGATGCGCTGAAGGGCACGGCCGCCGTCCTGCTCTGCCAGTATCTCTGGGGCCCGGAAGGCGCGCTGCTGGCGGGCCTGTTCGCCTTCCTCGGCCACCTCTTTCCGGTCTGGCTCGGCTTCAAGGGCGGCAAGGGCGTCTCGACCTATATCGGCCTGCTGCTGGCCATGGCCTGGCCGGTGGCGCTCGCCTTCTGCGCCATCTGGCTGCTGGTCGCCTGGGCGACGCGCTATTCCTCCCTGTCCGCTCTCGTCGCCAGCGCCATCAGCCCGGCGATCTTGTGGGCCATGGGCGATCTGCGCGCGGCGGACCTGTTCTTCCTGCTGACGCTGTTCCTGTGGCTGATGCATCGGGAGAATATCGGACGGCTCATCAAGGGCGGCGAAAGCCGGATCGGCGAGAGCAAGAACGGCGCACCGCCCGCGCCGGAATCCTGAAGCAGCGCAGCCGCCGGTTGTAGCCGGGTTCCATTTGCGGAATGATGGCGGCATGCCGCCCTCCGCGACCAGCCCCACAACCAGCTCCCGACTGACCGACGCCCAGCGGCTCGACTGGCTGCGGCTGATCCGCAGCGACAATGTCGGCCCCCGCACCTTCCGCACGCTGCTCAACCGCTACGGCAGCGCCCGTGAGGCGCTGGCGGCCCTGCCCCAGCTTGCCCGCAAGGGCGGCGCGCCCCGGCCGGGCCATATCTGCACCGAAGCGGAGGCGGCACGCGAACTGGCCATGAGCGCCCGGCTGGGCGTCAGCCTCGCGGCGGCTGGCGAGCCCGGCTATCCGCCCCTGCTGCGCATGATCGACGACCCGCCGCCGCTGCTGGCGGTGCGCGGCCGGCCGGATGTGTTGGCAAGACCGATGGTCGGCATCGTCGGCTCCCGCAACGCCTCGGCCGCCGGCCTGCGGATGGCGGAACGGCTGGCGCACGATCTTGCGGATGCGGGCTATGCCGTCGCCTCCGGCCTTGCCCGCGGCATCGACACCGCCGCCCATCGCGCGACCCTCGCCACCGGGACGGTGGCCGCCCTCGCAGGCGGACACAACCGCATCTATCCCGCCGAGAATGTGCCGCTGCTGGAACGGCTGCTGGAGCATGGCGCGGCGATCTCGGAAATGCCGCTGGAATGGGAGCCGCGAGCCCGCGATTTCCCGCGCCGCAACCGGCTGATCTCCGGCGTCTCGCTCGGCGTCGTCATCGTCGAAGCGGCGCGGCGCTCCGGCTCGCTGATCACGGCGCGGATGGCGCTGGAACAGGGCCGCGACGTGTTCGCCGTGCCGGGCTCGCCGCTCGACCCGCGCGCGGAGGGCACCAATGATCTCATCAAGCAGGGCGCGGCGCTGGTCACATGCGCGGCGGACATCACCGATGTGCTGGCGATGATGGCCGGGCAGCAGCCGGATTCCGTCCCGCCCCGCGACACCGGGGCCGACGAGGACGACCTCTCCTACGAGCCGGCCGATGCGGAGAGGAACCGGGTGCTCGACCTGCTGGGACCCGCGCCGGTGACGATGGACGATCTGATCCGCCTGTCTGGCATTCCCGCCGCCACAGTCCGCATCGCGCTGCTGGAACTGGAATTGGCCGGCCGGCTCGAACGCCACCGCGGCGGCCTGCTCTCCCTGATGTGAGGCGCGACACCCGCGCCGGCTCAGGACGGCGGGTCGAGCCGCCGCATCTGGGCTTCGGCCTCAAGCCGGGCCATTTCCAGAAGATAGGCCAGCGAACCCAATCCACACTCGCGCGCAACGCCAGCAAGCTCACCCGAGATACTGGCAATATAGGATGCGGTCGCGGCCCTTTCCGTCACCTCATCGTGCCCGGAACTGTGGTCCATCGGCGCCTCCCTTGGCGAAGTGAAGCGGATCGCTATTTTTTCTTATGATAGAATACAATATATATTACACTCAATGGTTGCAATGTCACTTGTTAATTTTACGTTGGTTTATGGCGAGTTCACGGCTCCGGATTATTTTCACCCAATCAGGCTCATTTGACTCGGTCGCACGAAGCACCCATCTTCCGGCCCTGCGGAAATGGGACGATGACCTATATTCCGGTTGAGTTTTCAGCCATAAGACATTGATTATAATGAACGTCGTTGTTGTCGAATCTCCCGCGAAAGCGAAAACGATCCAGAAGTATCTCGGCCCCGGCTACGAGGTTCTGGCCTCGTTCGGCCATGTGCGGGATCTGCCGGCCAAGAACGGTTCGGTCGATCCGGACGCCGATTTCAACATGCTGTGGGAGGTGGACAGCAAGTCGCAGCAGCGCCTGAACGACATCGCCCGCGCCCTCAAAAGTGCCGACCGGCTCGTGCTCGCCACCGACCCCGACCGTGAAGGCGAAGCCATTTCCTGGCATGTGCTGGAAGTGCTCAAGGAGAAGAAGGCGCTCAAATCCCAGGCCGTCGAGCGGGTGGTGTTCAACGCCATCACCAAGCAAGCGATCCAGGAGGCGATGAAACATCCGCGCCAGATCGACGATGCGCTGGTGGATGCCTACCGCGCCCGCCGCGCGCTGGACTATCTCGTCGGCTTCTCGCTCTCCCCGGTGCTGTGGCGCAAGCTGCCCGGCGCGCGCTCGGCCGGGCGGGTGCAGTCCGTCGCGCTGCGGCTGGTCTGCGACCGCGAGCTGGAAATCGAGAAATTCGTCCCGCGCGAATACTGGTCGCTGGTGGCGACGCTCACCACGCCGCGCGGCGACACCTTCGAGGCGCGCCTCGTAGGCGCGGACGGCAAGCGCATCCAGCGGCTCGACGTCGGCACCGGCGCGGAAGCCGAAGCCTTCAAGCAGGCGCTTGAGGCCGCCGCTTTCTCCGTCGCCTCGGTGGAGGCCAAGCCCGCCCGGCGCAACCCGTTCCCGCCCTTCACCACCTCGACGCTCCAGCAGGAGGCGAGCCGCAAGCTCGGCTTCGCGCCGGCGCACACCATGCGCGTCGCCCAGCGGCTCTATGAGGGCATCGATATCGGCGGCGAGACCGTCGGCCTCATCACCTATATGCGAACGGACGGCGTGCAGATCGCCGACGAGGCGATCCAGTCCGCCCGCAGCGTGATCGGCGCGGACTATGGCAATCGCTACCTGCCGGACGCCCCGCGCCGCTACCAGACCAAGGCCAAGAACGCCCAGGAGGCCCACGAGGCCATCCGCCCGACCGACCTCGCCCGGCGGCCGAAGGACGTGACCCGCCATCTCGACCGCGACCAGGCCCGGCTCTATGAGCTGATCTGGCTGCGCACCATCGCCAGCCAGATGGAATCGGCCGAACTCGAACGCACCACCGTGGACATCACGGCCAAGGCCGGCGGCCGCGTCATCGACCTGCGCGCCACCGGCACCGTGATCAAATTCGACGGCTTCCTCACGCTCTATCAGGAGAGCAAGGACGACGACGAGGGCGACGACGAATCCCGCCGCCTGCCCGCCATGAGCGCCGGCGAAGCGCTGAAGAAAGAGAAGATCGACGCCACCCAGCATTTCACCGAGCCGCCGCCGCGCTATTCGGAAGCCTCACTGGTCAAGCGCATGGAAGAACTCGGCATCGGCCGGCCCTCCACCTATGCCTCGATCCTTCAGGTGTTGCAGGATCGCGGCTATGTGAAGCTGGAGAAGAAGCGCCTCATGGCCGAGGACAAGGGCCGCGTCGTCACGGCCTTCCTCGAAAGCTTCTTCACGCGCTATGTCGAATACGACTTCACCGCTGGCCTCGAAGAACAGCTCGACCTCGTCTCCAACAACGAAATGGCCTGGCGCGACCTGCTGCGCGCTTTCTGGAGCGGCTTCACCGGCGCGCTGGACGAGATCAAGGACCTGCGCATCGGCGATGTGCTCACCGCGCTGGACGAGATGCTGGCGCCGCACATCTTCCCGCCCAAGGCGGACGGCACCGATCCCCGGCTCTGCCCGAGCTGCGGCAGCGGCCGGCTGTCGCTGAAGCTCGGCAAGTTCGGCGCCTTCCTCGGCTGCTCGAACTATCCCGAATGCCGCTTTACCCGCCCGCTCGCCGCCAATGGCGACGGCGCGCCGGAGGTCGAGAACAAGCTGCTCGGCCAGGACCCGGAGACCGGCCTCGACGTCACGCTGCGCAACGGCCGGTTCGGGCCGTATATCCAGCTCGGCGAGCCGGTGGAGAAGGAAAAGCCCAAGCGCGCCGGCATCCCGCGCGGCATGCCCCCGGACGAAATCGACCTCGAAACGGCGCTGGGCCTGCTGTCCCTGCCCCGCGAGATCGGAAAGCATCCCGAAAGCGGCGAGCCGATCCTCGCCGGCATCGGCCGTTTCGGGCCTTACGTCCAGCACGGCAAGGCTTATGCGAGTCTTGAGCCGGGCGACGAGGTGCTGCATGTCGGCCTCAACCGCGCCGTGACCCTGTTGGCCGGGAAAGCCGCCAAGGGCGGCCGGCGCTTCGGCGCTGATCCCGGCAAGTCTCTGGGCACGCATCCGGACGGCGGGGAGGTCATCGCCAAGAACGGCCGCTACGGCGCCTATGTCAGCCATAACGGCGTGAACGCGACCCTTCCGCGCGACAAAACGCTCGACACCATCACGCTGGAAGAGGCGATCCCGCTGCTGGCGGAGCGTGCCGCCAAGGGACCAGCCAAGCCGAAGCGCGGGGCGAAGAAGGTCGCGGCGAAGGCCGAAGGCGGCACGGCGAAGAAGGCCGCTCCAAAGAAGGCCGCCAAGAAGACAAGCGCCAAGAAGGCGACCAAGAAAAGCGCAGCCAAAAAGAAGGCAGCCAAGAAGCCCGCGTCGAAAGCGGCTTCGGACTGACCGGTGACGCCGGCCAGCCCTGACGCAGCGCCGGGGCCGGTCCATTTCGGCGCTGGCAACGGGGCGGCCGAGAGCCTACATATGCGGCATTGCCGCGTTTTCGTGTGAAGTGGGTTCCGGTTCGCGTCGAGAAAACGCCCCAAGATATAGCCGGCCCTGCTCCTGACCGGTTCAGGTGGGGTTGGCCGCACATCCGGATTCCGCGTGAAACCACCCCGAGGCACTTCAGGCAGCCTTCCCTCCAAGGAAGACATTCTCGCCTTCATCGCAGCCCAGCCCGGCAAGGTCGGGACGCGGGAGATCGCGCGGGAATTCGGCCTGAAGAACGCGGACCGCGCCGCCCTGCGCGCCATCCTCCGGGAACTTGCGGACGAGGAGCGGATCGAGGGCAACAAGCACAAGCTTCACCCCGTTGGCGCGCTCCCCTCCGTAGTGCTGGCCGATATCACCGCCCGGGACCGGGACGGCGAATTTCTCGCCACGCCGACCGAGTGGGACGAGGAGACCCAAGGCCCCGCGCCGAAAATCCGCATCCGCACCCCGCGCAAGGCAAAGCCCGGCGAGGCCGGCGGCGTCGGCGACCGGGCGCTGGTGCGCCTCGACAATCCGCACCCCGGCGACGAGACCGGCCTTCGCAGCGGCCGCGTCATCAAGGTGCTGGATCGCGCCCGGCGGCGCATCCTCGGTATCTATCGCGCACTGCCGAACGGCGCGGCGCGGCTGCTCCCCATCGACAAGAAGGAGATCGGCCGCGAGCTGGCGATCCCGCTCGGCATGGGCGGCGACGCGCAGGACGGCGACCTCGTCTCCGTGGAAGTGACGAACCGGCGCGGCTTCGGCCTCGCCGTCGCGCGCGTGGCGGAGCGGCTGGGTTCGCTCAGCAGCGAGAAGGCGGTGAGCCTCATCGCCATCAACGCCCATGGCATTCCGCATGTCTTTCCCGCCGCCGTGACCCGGGAAGCAGAAGCCGCGCGCCCCGCCGACATGGCGCACCGCGAGGACTGGCGCGCCTTGCCGCTCGTCACCATCGACCCGCCCGACGCCAAGGACCATGACGACGCCGTCCATGCGGCAGCGGATACCGATCCCGCCAACAAGGGCGGCTTCATCATCACCGTCGCCATCGCGGACGTTGCTTATTTCGTGCGGCCCGGCGGCGCGCTGGATCGCGAGGCGCTGCTGCGCGGCAATTCGGTCTATTTCCCGGATCGCGTCGTGCCGATGCTGCCCGAGCGCATCTCCAACGACCTGTGTTCGCTGCGGCCCGATGAGGACCGTGCCGCCCTCGCCGTGCGCATGATCGTGACTGCGGAAGGCCGCAAGATCCGCCACAGCTTCCACCGCATCATGATGCGGTCCCATGCCCGGCTCGCCTATGCGCAGGCGCAGGCCGCCGTCGACGGCATGACCGACGAGATCACCGCGCCGCTGCTCGACGACGTGCTGAAGCCGCTCTATGCCGCCTATGATGCGCTCAAGATTGCGCGCGCCGCGCGCCATCCCCTCGACCTCGACCTGCCGGAGCGCAAGATCCTGCTCAAGGCGGATGGCACCGTGGACCGCGTCGTGATGCCGGAGCGGCTCGACGCCCACCGGCTGATCGAGGAATATATGATCCTCGCCAATGTCGCGGCGGCGGAGACGCTGGAGCGCAAGCGCACGCCGCTGATCTATCGCGTCCATGACGAGCCCTCGCCGGAGAAGCTGGAGAATCTCCGCGTCTTCCTCGGCACCATCGGCATCGCTTTGCCCAAGGGCGGCATCACCCGGCCGGAGCAGTTCAACCACATCCTCGCCCGGGTGAAGGGCCGCGACGTGGAGCATGTCGTCAACGAGGTCGTGCTGCGCAGCCAGGCCCAGGCGGAATATGCCGCGGAGAATTACGGCCACTATGGCCTCAACCTCCGGCGCTACGCCCATTTCACCTCCCCGATCCGCCGCTATGCCGACCTGATCGTGCATCGCGCGCTAATCAGTGCTGAAAATCTCGGCGCGGGCGGCCTGCCGCCGGGCACCGACGTCATGGCGCTGAACGAGATCGGCGCGACGATTTCCGCCGCCGAACGCCGCGCCATGAAAGCCGAGCGGGAGACCAACGACCGGCTCATCGCCCATTTCCTCGGCGACCGCATCGGCGCGCGGTTCGAGGGCCGCATCGCCGGCGTCACCTCGGCCGGCCTTTTCGTGAAGCTGGATGGCACCGGCGCGGACGGCTTCATTCCGGCGCGGACCATCGGCAACGACTATTACCGCTATCGCGAGGACGCCCATGCCACGGTGGGAGAGCGGACCGGCGAGAGCTACCGGCTCGGCGATGCCGTCACCGTGCGGCTCGTGGAAGCGGTGCCGGTGGCCGGCGCCTTGAGATTCGAAATCCTCTCCGAAGGCCGCTATGACATCGGCCGGACGTCCGGTTCGGTGCGCCGCTCCGGCAAGGTCACGCTGCGTGACGCCGCCGGCGGCGCGGACCGAACCGCAGGCGATGGCGCCGGAAAGAAGGCCGGCGCACGCAAGAAAGCTGGCATGCGAAAGGCCATGGCGAAAAAGTCCAGAGCCGGCGCACGCAAGGCCGGCCCGAGTAAAGTAGGCAAAGGCAAGCCGCCCAAGGGAAAGGCTCCGATGGCATGACAGAAACCATCACCTTCACGGCCAAAAAGCCCCGCGACCGCAGCATCTGGATCGCCATGCTCCGCGGTTTCGCCACGCGCTGTCCGCATTGCGGCCAGGGGCGGATGTTCCGCACTTTCCTCAAGGTCAATCCCACCTGCCCCGCCTGCGGCGAGGCGCTCCACCATCACCGTGCCGACGATGCGCCGCCCTATTTTGTCATCACCATCGTCGGCCATATCGTGGTGCCGCTGTCGCTGGCCATGGAACTGGCCTATGCTCCGCCCTACTGGCTTCACTTCGCGCTCTGGGTACCGATGACGCTTCTTCTCTCGGTCGGCTTTCTTCAGCCCGTGAAGGGAGCCATCGTCGGACTGCAATGGGCGCTGCGAATGCACGGCTTCGACCCGGATGCGCGGGACGATCTTTCCCTGACGGAGCACGATCCCGTTGTCGGCCGGCAGTGAAACCCCGGACAGGGCGCAGCCCTATCGCCGCCCGCGTGACGCCGCGACGCTGATCCTCGTCGACCGCTCCGAAGGGCCGCCGCGCGTGCTGCTGGGCAAGCGTCACCATGGCCATGTCTTCATGCCGGGCAAATTCGTGTTTCCCGGCGGACGCGCGGAAGCGATGGACCGCCACGCGCCCTTCTCCAGCCCGCTCCATGCCGCCGCCGAGGCCAAGCTCATGCAGCGGATCGCCCGGCCGAGCCCGGCCAAGGCGCGGGCGCTGGCGCTGGCCTCGATCCGCGAGACCTACGAGGAAACCGGGCTGCTGCTCGGCGCGCGCACAGGCGACGGGATGACCGTGAAGCGGCGGCGGCCCAGCAGGCAGACGCCGTGGCAGGCGTTCGCCGATGCCGGCATCGCGCCGGACCTCTCTGCGATCTCCTTCGTCGCCCGCGCGGTCACGCCGCCGCAGCGCAACCGGCGCTACGACACCCGCTTCTTCGCGGCCGACGCCAGCACCGTCGCGCACCGGATCGACGGCATGGTCAGCGAATCCACCGAGCTGGTGGAACTCGTCTGGGTGCCGATCGCGGATACGCAGCACCTTGACCTGCCCGGCATCACCCGCCGCGTGCTCAGCGAGTTGCAGACTCGCATCGCGGAAGGGTTCGACCACGATCTGCCGGTGCCGTTCTTCTTCACGCGGCGCGGCAAGTTCAGCCGCGAACTGCTCTGACGATCCGCACCGGCCATTCGCGAACAGACAAGAAAAAGAGGAAACCATGGAGGCGGATTACGTCATCGTCGGCGCGGGCTCCGCGGGCTGCGTTCTCGCGGACCGGCTGAGCGAAAGCGGCGCGCAGGTGCTGCTGCTGGAAGCCGGCCCCCGCGATCTCTCCCCGCTCATCCATGTTCCGGCCGGCGTGATCCTGCTGCGCGGCCATCCCGTGCTCGACTGGAATTTCGACGGCGCGGCGACACCCTCCATCGGCGGACGCCGCATGAAATATCCGCGGGGCCGCACGCTGGGGGGCACGAGTTCGACCAACGGCATGAATTTCGTGCGCGGCCATCCCGCCGATTTCGACGGATGGGCGCAGGCCGGCTGCCGCGGCTGGAGCTATGACGAGGTGCTGCCCTTCTTCCGTTCCATCGAGGACACGGACGAAGGCGACGAGCATTATCGCGGCCGCAAAGGCCCGCTGCGGGTCGAGCCTTACACGTCGATCCTGCCGCTCACCCACAAGGTCGTCGCGGCCGCGCAGGAGACCGGCCACCGCCTGATCCCGGATATCAACGGACCGGACCTCGAAGGCATCGGCTATTCGCAGATGTCGCGGCGCGGCCGGTTTCGGCAGTCCACCGCCGCAACCTTCCTGAGGCGCGCGAAGCGCCGGCCGAACCTGCGGATCGAAACCGGCATGCTGGCGCAGCATCTTGTGTTCGAGGGCCGGCGCTGCATCGGCGTCGCCTGCCGCCGCGCCGGACAGGACATTACCGTGCGCGCCCGGCGCGAGGTGATCGTCAGCACCGGCACGGTGAAATCTCCGCAACTGCTGCAACTCTCCGGCATCGGCCCGGCCGCGCATCTGCAACGCCTCGGCGTCGCGGTGTTGCAGGATGCGCCCGGCGTCGGCGCCAACCTCGCGGATCACTATGCCGCCGGCGTCTCCACCCGCGTGAAGGACGTGCTCACGGTCAATCAGGTGCGGCGCTTCCCCCGGCTCGGCTGGGAAATGGTGCGCTGGGCGCTGACCGGACAGGGCGCGCTGACTTATGGCGCGTCCACGGCCTCGATCTTCTGCCGCAGCCGCGAGGGCCTCGACAGCCCGGACATCCAGTTGCTGGTGTTTCCCGGCAGCTTCGATCTGCGCAACATCACGGAACTTGAGCGCGAGCCCGGCCTGCGCATCCTCGCCTCCGCCGCCCGCCCGCGCAGCCGGGGCACGGTGATGGCTGTCTCGCCCGACCCCATGGCCGCGCCGGAAATCCAGCCGAACTACCTGTCGGACCCTGACGACCTGCGCGTGATCGTCGCCGGCATCCGGGTCGCCCGCGCGATCATGGCCGCACCCGCCCTTGCCGATGTCATGGTGCGGGAAACCAGCCCCGGCCCGGACGCCGGGACCGACGCCGCGCTGGAGGCCCATATCCGCGCCACAGGCTCCACGGTCCATCACCTCGTCGGCACCTGCCGGATGGGCGAGGACGCCGGCGCCGTGGTCGATTCGCGCCTGCGGGTCCGGGGCGTCGAGGGTCTGCGCGTGGTCGATGCCTCCGTCATGCCGCAGGTCACGGCCGGCAACACCAACGCCCCGACGATCATGATCGGAGCCAAAGGCGCGGCCATGATTCTTGAGGATGCGCGGGGGTAGGAGAAACGCCCCGTCACGGGGGCTCAAATCACTCTCCTGCTACCATCGTTCCCCTGTCGCGGACGAGCGCAATGGCCGGCACGCCGCCCCGCGATCGCCCTCGCCCGCAGCGTTTTCTTGACATCGGCGGGCCGATGGGTAGTTTGCCGCCAACCGAACCGGGGCGCGGCCCCGCCGATCCTTCAGTTTTGCCCCAGTTTTGAGGTCGCCCGATGGCCAAGGCCACCACCATCAAGGTCAAGCTCGTCTCTTCCGCCGATACCGGCTTCTATTACGTCACGAAGAAGAATTCGCGGACGATGACGGACAAGCTGACCAAGAAGAAATACGATCCGGTCGCGAAGAAGCACGTCGAATTCCGCGAAGCCAAGATCAAGTAAGCCAGAATCGGGCGAGCCTGGATCAGGCAAACGCCTGCCGGGCCGGATCTGCCGGAACCAGACTGTCGGAAAGCAAAACGGGCGCCTCGCGGCGCCCTTTTCGTTTATCGGCAGCATGTATCGACGATCGATAATGTGTGACCGGCAATATGTATCGACGGTTGAGAAAAGCGTGCCGCAACATGCTGCATGCTGGAAAATGGTGGCCGGTCGGAAGCGGCATCATGAGGAGGCCACTCGTTCCGCTTCCGAACCGGCCAACCCCACGGACCCAGGAGATGCGGCGGACCTGAGCACCCCGCAGGGTTTGGACGGAGGCTCATAACCGATCGTTATAAGCCAAACTGTTGGAACAAATCTAACGCAACCTGCCCGGAAATCAATGGTTGAACCGCCTCCAACGGGCAGCAAACAGTGCAACAATTCGTTAGGGTTACTCGACCCTTTATCTATGGAGGTTCTATAATACCGTATTGCTCCGACTATCCCGCTCAGGCCGCGGCCGGCACGACCCGGTTCCGTCCGTCCCGCTTGGCTCGGTAGAGCGCCTCGTCCGCCCGCTTCAACAGCGTCGCAACACTGTCTTCGGGCCGCAGTTCCCCGATCCCGACCGAGATCGTGACTTCCACCCCCCGCGACTGCTGGTAGATCGGAAAAAGCTCGCTGGCGACGCGACGACGCAGGCGTTCGGCAACCATGGTCGCCACGCCGAGGTCGGTCTCCGGCATCACGATGACGAATTCTTCCCCGCCGAAGCGGCATGCGAGGTCGATCCCGCGGACCGCCTTGCGGATGCGCATCGCGAATTCCCGCAGCACGTCATCACCGGCATCATGACCATAGGTGTCGTTGATGGATTTGAAGTGGTCGATATCGAGCACCATCACGGCCAGGGATTTGTGATCCCGCCGCCCCTGCTCGATCAGGGTCGCCAGATGACTTTCAAGATATCGGCGGTTGAACAGGCCGGTCAGCCCATCGGTGATCGCCATCTCCAGCGAAAGCTGGACATTATCCCGCAACTGTTCGGTGTAACGCTTGCGCCGCACCTGCGTGCGGCATCGCGCCAGCAACTCATCCTTCTGCACCGGGCGCGCAAGATAATCGTTCACGCCGATCTCCAGCGCCCGGGCAAGTCGTGCGCTGTTATCCGCATCGGCCAGCGCCAGGATCGGAATGTTCCGGGTCCGCTCCAGCGAGCGCATCTGGCTGCACAGGCGCAGGCCGTCAAAGTCGTTCAGGCTGAGCGATACGACGATCAGGTCGAACGCATTCTCCGCTGCATGGAACAGAGCGAGATTCGGATCGGTCTCGACCTCGACCTCATGTTCAGCCGCCAGAACGCTGACGATGCGCTCGTAGGACGAGCGGCGATCGTCCACCACGAGCACCCGTCCGCCGCGGCCGGTCTCCGCCATCGCGTCGAGTTCACGATGGCGAATGCCGATCTCCTGCGAGGTCAGCGCCCGCATGCGCAATTCATCAGTCATCATCTTGAGCCGTGTCAGCGAACGCACCCGCGCGATCAGCGCTACATCCGAAACCGGCTTGGTGAGAAAATCGTCGGCGCCGGCCTCCAGACCGCGCACGCGATCAGCCGGCTGGTCGAGCGCCGTCACCATGACGACGGGCAGATGATGGGTTTCAGGCGTGGCCTTCAGCCGCCGGCACACCTCGAAGCCGTCCATATCCGGCATCATCACATCCAGCAGCACCATGTCGCATTCGCCGCGCGCGCAGATCTCAAGCGCCTGCGCGCCGTTGGTGGCCGAGACGACGTCGAAATATTCCGCCAGAAGCCGCGCCTCCAGCAGCTTCACATTCACCGGGATATCGTCAACAACGAGGATGCGCGCCGTCATCACACACCTTTTCAGGCAGGTCCGAGAAACTGGCGGACCGTTTCGATGAATTTTCCAACTGAAATAGGTTTCGAGAGATAGGCTTCGCAGCCGCCCTCGCGGATGCGTTCCTCGTCACCCTTCATGGCGAAGGCCGTGACGGCAACGACGGGGATGGCTTTCAGCTCGGCATCGTCCTTGATCCATTTGGTGACTTCCAGCCCCGAGACCTCGGGAAGCTGGATGTCCATCAGGATCAGGTCCGGCCGATAGCGGCGCGCAAGCTCGATGGCTTCGATGCCGTTGCGTGTGCCGACCGTCGCATAACCATGTGCTTCCAACAGATCGTTGAAAAGCTTCATGTTGAGTTCGTTGTCTTCAACGATGAGGACGGTTTTAGGCATCGCCGCCTCTCCGACGGTCAAGACAGGGGGAGCATCGCGAATCGACGCTCCGCAAACGCCTGCCTCACATGTTAACATGAGCTACCAGCGATATGTTACGGAAACCCTAATTCATTGGAATAATGAAGGTTTTTGATGGCCTTGCGATGTTGTTGCAAGACTTTCCCGCCGGCCTTGGCGGACGCTGATCCCCAGCGGGACGAAGGACTTGTCACCGGCCTGAAAGACGTCCACTTCATGGCGGGGAATACGCTGGAACGCGCCGCATGGAAGCTTTGATCGCAATGGCCGTTGGCCTTCTTCTCGCCGTCCCCATCGTCGTCCTGCTCCGGCGGCGTCAGGCAACGCGCGCAACGAAACGCGAACCGGAAGTGCCCGCCTCGCGCCAGCATCGCCGCGCGATAGAACGCCGCAACTCGTGAACGCGACCCGGAGCCGAGACCGCCCGCCGGGCGTCACCCGCAAGATCATCAGGACCGACAATGGCCCGTGACCGCAAAACAAGCGCCGCCCATCCCAAAGGCAAGGCGGGACTTTCCCAGACGGACGCGGCCGAGTCCGTCGCCATTCAGGCGCTTGGCTTCCTTGCCGCGGACCCGGAGCGGCTGGGCCTGTTCCTGTCCCTCACCGGCGTCGGGCCGGAATCCCTGCGTACGGCGGCAGCCACTCCGGAATTTCTTTCCGCCGTGCTGGACCATATGATCAGCGACGACACACTGCTGCTGGACTTCGCCGCCGCCAGCAGCTTCCGCCCGGAAGACGTGGTGCGGGCGCAGGCGGTCCTGGGGCATCGGCCATGGGAGCGGGACATCCCCTGAGCGGCGCCGACGCGACCGCCCGGGACGTGCCGGGGTTCTGCCGGGATTGCGGCGCCCGTGCCGAGGCCATGCCGTCACATCGCTGCGGAACATGCGGCTCTCCGCGCCTGTTGCGCCACGCGGCAATCGACTGTCTCGCCGTTGCCCACATCGACTGCGACGCCTTCTATGCCGCAATCGAGAAGCGCGACGATCCCTCGCTGCTCGACAAGCCGCTGATCATCGGCGGCGGCAAACGCGGCGTGGTCTCCACCGCCTGCTACATCGCCCGCACCTATGGCGTGCGCTCCGCAATGCCGATGTTCGAGGCCCGGCGGCTGTGTCCCCACGCGACCGTGATCCGGCCGGACATGGCCAAATATGTCGCCGTGGGGCGCGAGGTGCGGGCCATGATGCTGGCGCTCACACCGCTGGTGGAGCCGCTGTCCATCGACGAGGCGTTTCTCGATCTCTCCGGCACCGAGCGGCTGCATGGCGCAAGCCCGGCGCGAACGCTGGCCCGCTTTCAGAACGAGGTCGAACGCCGGCTCGGCATCAGCGTCTCGGTCGGCCTGTCCCACAACAAATTCCTGGCGAAGATCGCCTCCGACCTCGACAAGCCGCGCGGCTTCGCCGTGCTCGGCCGCGACGAGGCCGCCGCCTTTCTGGCG
>DATMEW010000059.1:0-3768 GCA_035556495.1 Xanthobacteraceae bacterium
CGCAAGATCTGCAGCGAACGGCGCAAAAATCAATGGCACCATATAGCGGTCGTAATTTTCCGGAACGGAGCCAGAGAAAACCTTGTCCGTTTCCAACATGGCGATCACCCTCATCCGGTGACATACAAATCAGCAGCCGGCCGCTCTCGTCGCTGTCGTTCGAAAGGGCGGTCAGCAGCATATACGGCTGTGCCGCCCGCCGCTCCGCAAAATCGAAAGCCGTTCAGATGATCGACACGTTCATGGTACGCACACCGCCTGCGTGCTTCACAACCGGAGAGGGAGCGAGTTTCTGGCGGACGGTAGCCACGGTGCTGACCGGATCAGAACCATGCCGCGAAAGATGCATTGGCCAACATCAACAATGAGATGTCACGCGGGCGACCATCTTCCGGCTCCCTTCCGTTCCCTCGTCGTGTTTCCTCCGCATGTCAGCCCGACAGGCCATTGAGAGCATCGCGCCCCGCCTTGAATTCGCAATGGCATGGATTAGAATGATCAGCGGGGACACGCAGACTCCCCATCAGATGGCTTCGCCGTCCAAGCTCTGCGCAAGCTCGGTTCTCCGAGAGATTGCGCATGAACAGAATTGGATGGCTGTCTTTCCCCGGACGATATCCGAGTGTTGCGGAAAACCCCAAGGCAGTAACGACGCCTGTCTTTCTGATGGCCATCGGTGGCCGGGCCTGCAGTCCGCTTCACGTTTCCCGCAGATTCGACAATCGTCATTGTTCGCCGACCAGCACCGCTCGGTTCCCGACGCCAGGAACACTGCTGAAACGTGCGGCGATGACGCGAAACACAGCCGGTGACGCGCCGTGACCGAAATCTCCGCCAATACCGACAGTCAAAACATGCACGGACACCGCGTAAGCTGGCGCGAGGCGTGGCAGACCTGGGGCCGCATCGCCATTCTCAGTTTCGGCGGTCCCGCCGGTCAGATCGCCGTCATGCATCGCATCCTGGTCGAAGAGAAGAAGTGGATTTCTGAAGCGCGATTCCTGCACGCTCTCAATTACTGCATGCTGCTGCCGGGACCGGAGGCACAACAGCTCGCGACCTATGTCGGCTGGCTGATGCACCGAACCCGCGGCGGCCTGCTGGCAGGCGGCCTGTTCATCGTGCCCGGCGTCATCTCGATCATGGCGCTCAGTTATGTTTATGCCGCGTTCGGGAAAGTCGGATTCGTCGCCGCACTGTTCTTCGGGTTGAAGGCCGCGGTTCTCGCCATCGTGCTACAGGCGGTAATGCGCGTGGGCCGCCGGGCGCTGCGCAGCCGGACCATGATCGGAATCGCCCTTCTGTCCTTCGTCGGCATCTTCTTCTTCGCGGTACCGTTCCCCCTGATCGTCGTCGCCGCCGCGGCTACCGGTTTTGCCGGCAACCGCATGGGCCTTCCGGCATTTCGAACCGGAAACGACGATGCCAGCACGGACAAGGCTGCCGGCGCCGATACCATTCTGGGGGACGCCGTGCCGGCGCATGCCCGCCCGACGTTTGGCCGGACGCTGAGCACCGCGGCAATCTGGCTGGTCCTCTGGCTGGTGCCGGTCGCGGCGCTGCTGATGCTGCTTGGCGCGGAAAACGTATTCAGCCAGATCGCCGTCTTCTTCAGCAAGATGGCAATGGTGACTTTCGGTGGCGCTTATGCGGCGCTGGCCTATGTCGCGCAGGACGCCGTGCAGCACTATCACTGGCTGCGGCCGGGCGAGATGCTCGACGGCCTGGGCATGGCGGAAACCACGCCCGGCCCGCTGATCATGGTTCTGCAGTTCGTCGGCTTCATGGCCGCCTTCCGCGACCCGGGCACCTTGCCGCCGATGCCGGCGGCAACCTTCGGCGGCCTGCTCGCGACCTGGGTGACCTTCGCTCCATGCTTTCTCTGGATCTTCCTCGGCGCACCGTTCATCGAAACATTGCGCGGCAACAGGGCTTTGAGCGCCGCACTGACGGCGATCACCGCCGCAGTCGTCGGCGTGATCGTCAATCTGGCGCTGTGGTTCGGCATTCACGCGATCTTCCGGACGGTCGGTCGCATCGACAGATACGGTTTCGCCTTCGAGCTGCCGGTATTCGGCAGTCTCGATCCGTGGGCGCTGGCGCTGTCCCTGGCGGCGGCGATCGCGATCTTCCGGTTCAACGCCGGGATGATCGAAACCATCGTCGCCTGTTCGCTGGCAGGCATGCTGCTTCACGCCGCCGGCCTGCTGGCGTGACAGGAGAAACCGAACCGCCGGACCGCAAACCAATCCTCGCCTACGGGCCGCGAGCGGCACGGAAGCCGAGGAAGAACAGGATCAGGCAGATCACCAGGAACAGGCCGAACAGGAATTTCGCCACCCCGGCCGAGGCCTGCGCCAGATCGGTGAAGCCGAACAGCCCCGCAATCAGCGCGACGATCAGCATGATGAAAGCCCATTTCAGCATCGAGGCGCTCCTTTCGCGGGCAGCGGGACGTCAATGATCCGCGCGCCGACCGGTTCCAGCGCGAATTCGCGGAACAAGCGCTGACGGGCGCGCCGACACCGTGCTAGATCATCCGCCTGCGTTCCCCGGTCTCCCTTACATGCCGAAAACTCCGCCGCTCAAATCCTTTCGCCGCATCGTCATCAAGGTCGGTTCGTCGCTGCTGGTCGATAGCGCCGCCGGGCGGATCAAGCGCACCTGGCTCACCTCGCTCGCCGAGGACATCGCCGCCTTGCACAAGGACAAACGCGACGTGCTGGTGGTGTCGTCGGGCTCCATCGCGCTCGGCCGCGCGGTCCTGAAACTGCCGCCCGGGCCGCTGCGCCTCGACGAAAGCCAGGCCGCCGCCGCCGTCGGCCAGATCGCGCTGGCGCGCACCTGGTCGGAAGTGCTCGGCGCGCATGAGATGACCGCCGGTCAGGTTCTGGTCACCCTCGCCGACACCGAAGAGCGCCGCCGCTATCTCAATG
This sequence comes from Xanthobacteraceae bacterium, assembly GCA_035556495.1. Lineage (GTDB taxonomy): Bacteria > Pseudomonadota > Alphaproteobacteria > Rhizobiales > Xanthobacteraceae > CANKHJ01. The sequence continues at coordinate 2,937 of DATMEW010000059.1, forward strand.
CCCGCTCGACGATCACCCGGCTGCTCGGCTGGCACGCCGTGCCGGTGATCAACGAAAACGATACGGTGGCGACATCGGAGATCCGCTTCGGCGACAACGACCGCCTCGCCGCCCGCGTCGCCACCATGGTGAGCGCCGATCTCCTGATCCTGTTGTCGGATATCGACGGGCTCTACGACCAGCCGCCGGGCAACGGCCGCAACGCCAAGCTGGTGCCGATGGTCGAGCGGATCACGCCGCAGATCGAGGCGATGGCCGGCGTGTCGCACTCCGCCACCGCGCGCGGCGGCATGATCACCAAGATCGAGGCCGCCAAGATCGCCACGGCCGGCGGCGTGCACATGGTGATCGCCCCCGGCCAGATCAAAAATCCGATCAAGACGATCACCGCCGGCGGCACCTGCACCTGGTTCATGACGCCGGCCAATCCGGTCACCGCGCGCAAGAAATGGATCGCCGGCTCGCTGGAGCCGCGCGGCACGCTGACCATCGACGCCGGCGCGCTGGCGGCGCTGCGGCGCGGCAAAAGCCTGCTGCCGGCCGGCGTCACCCGGATCGAGGGTTCGTTCGGGCGCGGCGATGCGGTGCTGATCCGTGGGCCGGACGGCGCCGAACTGGGGCGCGGCCTGATCGGTTACGATGCCGAGGAAGCGCAGGCGATCCGCGGCAAGTCGTCGAACGATATCCTGTCGATCCTGGGTCCCGGCGGCCGCGCCGAAATGATCCATCGCGACGACCTCGTCCTGCGCAGCGCCTGAAAACGGCGCGGCCGGGCCGTCCGGGAGATCATGCGTCAGCGCAGTGCGGAGGCACGGGCGCGGCGGCCATTCTT
>DATMEW010000060.1:0-13921 GCA_035556495.1 Xanthobacteraceae bacterium
GCCAGCCATTCTGCTCGACCAGGGCATGCAGATAGACTCCGGCCCCGAACAGGCCGAGCGCATTGGCGAAGACCGACGCCACCAGGCAGACCGCGACGATCCGCCAGCCATAGAACATCCGGGACATGAGGGCTCGTACCACACCGGGATCGGGGAACAGTGCGGCCGGCGCCGAAGCATCGGGCCGCTGAACTGCAGTTGCGCGCCTTCGGCGAAGCTCCTATCTCAAGGGCCGAATTTTCGAGGATTCCCATGGCTCAGGCGCAAGTTCCCGTGACGGTGCTGACCGGCTATCTCGGCGCCGGCAAGACCACCCTGCTCAACCGCATCCTGTCCGAGCCGCACGGCAAGAAATACGCCGTGATCGTCAACGAGTTCGGCGAGATCGGGATCGACAACGACCTCGTCGTCGGCGCGGACGAGGAAGTGTTCGAGATGAACAACGGCTGCATCTGCTGCACCGTGCGCGGCGATCTCGTCCGCATCATCGAGGGCCTGATGCGCCGCAAGGGCAAGTTCGACGCCATCATCGTGGAGACCACCGGCCTCGCCGACCCCGCCCCGGTCGCCCAGACCTTCTTCATGGACGAAAACGTCGGCCGCCGGGCGCGGCTCGACGCGGTCGTGACGGTGGCCGACGCGAAATATCTGCGCGACCGGCTGAAGGACGCGCCCGAGGCGAAAAACCAGATCGCTTTCGCGGACGTGATCCTCGTCAACAAGACCGATCTCGTGACGCCGCAGGAACTGGACGAGGTCGAGGCGCGCATCCGCGGCATCAACCCCTATGCGCGGCTGCACCGCACCACGCGCTCGCAGATCGCGCTGGACGAGGTGCTGGGCCGCAACGCCTTCGACCTCGACCGCATCCTGACCATCGAGCCGGACTTCCTGACGGCGGAGGATGACGGGCATGACCATCACCACGATCACGACCATCATCACGGCCACGATCATGACCACGGCCATTCACACGGTCACTCTCACGGCGGGCTGAAGCACTATCACGACGAGGAGATGCAATCGATCTCGCTCAAGTCGGACAAGCCGCTCGATCCGGACAAGTTCTTTCCCTGGGTGCAGAATCTCGTCCAGACGGAAGGCCCGAACATCCTGCGCTCCAAGGGCATCCTGTCCTTCAAGGACGACCCGGAGCGGTTCGTCTTCCAGGGCGTCCATATGATTCTCGACGGCGATCACCAGCGGCCGTGGAAGGACGGCGAGGCGCGCGACAGCCGTGTCGTCTTCATCGGCCGCAACATGCCGGAGGAGACGATCCGGCAGGGCTTCGAGAGCTGCATCGCCTGATTGCAGGGCTGACCACGCGGCCGGCTTGACCGGCCCCGCGGCCCCATGGAAACACCATGGGCCTGACGCGCGGGCCTGACCGGCCGCGCCATTCCTGATCCCGTGACGCCGGCGCGACGCGGGGAACTCCAACAGCCGGACACGGGTGACGATGACGGACGCGCAGCAGAACACGCCCTCGCTGACGGAAAAGACGACGCAGGTGAATGCCGACGCGCCGATCTTCGGCGTGCATTTCCTCGGCGACACCGCCGCCTTCGTGCTCGGCGAGGAGAAGCTGTTCCTCGTCGGCCCCGGCGGGGAGGAGCGCCGCATCGATATCCATGGCGGGGCCGTGCTGGCCTCGGCCTGCGACGGCAGGCGCGTCGTCACCGGCGGCGACGACGGCAGGATCGTCGCCGTCACCGCGGACGGCACGGTTGAGACGCTGGGCGAGGACGGCAAGCGCCGCTGGATCGACCGGCTCGCCCTCGGCCCGGATGGCGCGGTCGCCTGGTCCGCCGGCCGCGACGTCACGGTGCGCACGGCCAAGGGCGAATTGCGCGCCACCGAAGCGCCGACCAGCCCCGGCGGGCTCGCCTTCGCGCCCAAGGGCTTCCGCCTCGCCATCGCTCACTACAACGGCGTCACGCTGTGGTTTCCCAATGCCGCCGCCAAGCCGGAAACGCTGGAATGGAAGGGCTCGCATCTCGACGTGACCTTCAGCCCGGACGGGCGCTTCCTCATCACCTCCATGCAGGAGCCGATGCTGCACGGCTGGCGGCTGACGGACGGCAAGGACATGCGCATGGCCGGCTATGCCGGCCGGGTGCGGTCGCTGTCGTGGAGCGCGGAGGGCAAGTGGCTCGCCACCTCGGGCGCGACCCAGCTCGTGATCTGGCCGTTCCAGGGCAAGGACGGGCCGATGGGCAAGCAGCCGCGTCTCGCCGCGCCGGGCGAAAGTCGCGTCGAGCAGGTGGCCTATCACCCCTCCCGGGAAGTGGTGGCCGCCGGCTTCAGCGACGGGCTCGTGCTGCTGATCCGCACCGAGGACGCCGCCGAAATCCTCGTCCGGCGGCCGGACAATGCGCCGGTCACGGCGCTCGCCTGGAACACCAGCGGCGCACTGCTGGCCTGGGGCACGGAAACCGGCGAAGCCGGGCTGCTCGACCTGAGCTGACGCGCAGACGGGGCATCGGCTCTCCCCTTCGCAATCAGCGCAGAGCGGCGTCGCGGCGGAGAGCGGCGAAAGTCACGGTCCGCACGAACACCACCGCCTCGCCGGTGAAGCGGTCGGCGCTGAGGTCCGTCTCAGAATCCTCCGAGAAATGCGACGCCACCGCCGTTCCCGGCTTGGTCATCAGCGGCGCGAGATGACGCGGATCGAGGGTGCCGAGCGCCGCGATGCTCATGCCGGTGCGCAGCCCGGGAGACACCACCATGGCCCGCATCCAGGGATTGTCGAGCCGGTCGCCGACCCGTGTCACCGCCGCGGCGGGGACGGCGGCGCTGACAATGGTGGTCGAAGCCCGGTTCTTGGTCCGCTTTGCGGCCACCGTCGTATTGGCGGGCACGGTGGCGGCGGTCGTCACGGCCGGCGCCTTGGCCGCCGTCTGGCGCGGACGGACCGTCTCGCCCGGCGGCTCGTTATGCGGCGCATAAGCCATCGCGAGGTCGGAGAATTCGCCGCGCTCGCCGCGCATCAGGGCCGGCAGTTCCGGCGGCTTCGGGGCCGGCAGCGCGCCGCGCGGCGCCTTGCGCGCGGCGGCGGAGACCGCGTTTTGCGGCGGGTTCTGCGTCACGGCTTGCGCCATCTGGTTCTGCGCCATCTGGCTTTGCGCCAGTTTGGCCTGCACGATCCGGGCCTGCTCCGGCTCGGCCGGTCCCTGCCAATAACCCCGGCTCTCGATGATAGCGCTCGCGGTCAGCATGGGCTTCGCGCCCGCCGCCTGCTGCGTCCGGCCGGTCCGGGAAGCCGGCAGCGGCAGCACGGAGGCCGCGGCCATCTGAAGCGTATTCGCCTGGCGCGCGGCGGGGCGCGGCGGCGGCAGCCGCACCGGCGCGGCGGATGCCACCTCGACTGATGTCATGGCCGCCACGGGAGTGGCGGAAGCAAGCTGAACCCGTCCCACCGGGGCAGGCATCGGCAGCGGCACCGCCGCCGCGAGGACCGTGGAAGGCTCCGCCTTCGGCGCGGCCGGGCGGGGCGCGGCAGCCGGCGTCGATACAGTCTGGGCAGGCGACGTCTCGCCGCCGTTGAACAGGGATGCGATCAGGCTGCCGATCGGCGCGGAATTGGTTTCGGCATTGTCTCCGGCCGATGCCACGGCCACGCGGGAGGAACCGCCGCCGCGCCGCTGCATGTCCGCCAGCGCGAGCTGATAGCCCGGCAGCGGCTTGCCGTTGGACGGGATATGGACGGTGCGCCCGTCCGGGAACACGCGGGCGAGCTGGTCATAGGTCATGCGCGGCCAGTGGCGCACGCTGCCGACGTCGAGATGCACGAAGGGCGAGCCGGAGGTCGGATAGAAGCCGACGCCGCCGCGCTGCATCCGCAGGCCCATGGCGCGGATATCGGCCAGCGGCACGCCCGGAATGAAGAAATCCATGGCGCGGCCATGGGTATGCTGGCTGTTCTCGGCGACGCCGCTGGAGCGCTTGCGCAGCATGTTGTTGGTGTTGGGCGAGCGATAGCCGGAGATGATCCAGATCGGGGCCTTGGCATTCAGCTCGCGATGGACCTCCCACACCGTGTCGATCAGGCGCGGGTCCATGGTCGTGGCCTCGTCGCGCCGCCAGTCCCGCAGGATGTGATTGACCTGCTTCATCGCCTCCGGAACGTAGCGGCCGTCCCGCTTGTAGGTGACGGTCAGTTCCTCGGAGGTGTGGGTGTTGCGGAACGAGATGGTGCGGGTGTCGCCATTCGCGGCGGCGGTCTGAAGGGTCTCGCTGCCCAGCATCACCAGCATGGCGGCAAGGCCGCTGCCGGCGGCGAAACGGGTCATCAGGGAGCGGGAACGCGCGGATACGACTGGCACTGCAAATCCCGGACAGAGCGCGCGGCGCTCGGAGCTAGACGGAACCCGCCATGGACACAGCCGGCGGCGGGTTAGGTGAATGCAGTCTTACCGGGATCGGTTAATGCCCACTGAACGGCGCCCAACCCCCCGAACTCACAGCGACGTTACCCGCCGAACGTGGCAAAAAATAGTCTTGAGATGAGGCATTTGCGCCACAGGTCTGAATCCGGCCAGGTCCTGGGGCGGTGGGTGGCTCGCAGCGGCGACGGCGCGGCACACGGCCGGCAGGCGGACGGAAGGAAGATACCGGACGGAAATAGTTCGTGCGTCGGAGCCGCCTCACCCGATCCCCTCAACACGAAAGGCCCGGCGCTGCCGGGCCTTTCGATATTCGCGACGAACAGCAAATCAGCGGCGGAACAGCCGGCTGAAGAAATCCTCGACCGGCGGCGGCTCTTCCCGCACCACGACCTGCTGGCGGGCCGAGCGCGGCGGCGCGCGGTTGATGATCTTCACGACCTCCTCCCGGCCGTAGCCGCGATCCGCGCCCTTGAGGGCGGCGATTACGCGCTTGTCGAGGCCATAGATATCCTCGCGGACGACCAGCTTGCCGGCGCTGTCCACGAAGGCGGTCTGATAGGTCAGGTGAACCGGCACCCGCGTCTGGAATTTCAGCCAGGCTTCGCCCTTGCCATACATCTGCTTCAGCCGCCCGGCGGTGTAGCCTTTGTCGGGCATGCCGATGGAGGCGAGGATCTCGCCGAACTGGTCCGGGTTCTGCACGCGCATGCAGCCGGCGCTGTAGGCGCGCCGGTCATGGCTGAACAGGCTCTTGTCGGGCGTGTCGTGGAAATAGACCGAGAAGCGGTTCTTGAGGTTGAACTTGATATGGCCGAGCGCGTTGCGCGGCCCCGGCGGCTGGGTGATGGCGACCGTACCGTCCGGCCGGGTGCGCACATTCAGGCCCATGCGCTGGAGCACCGTCGGGTCCTTGCGCAGCGCCGGCAGATACTGGCCATAGGCGATCGAGTCCGGCACATGCCAGGTCGGGTTGACGAGGATATTCTCGAATTCGGACGAGAAGATCGGCGTCGCGGTCGCCGGCTTGCCGACGACGACGCGGGTGCGCCACGCCTCGCTGCCGTCCTTCACCACGCGCAGGGTGAAGTCCGGAATATTCATCATCACATGGGTGTCGCCGAGGTCGCGCGGCATCCAGCGCCAGCGCTCCATCGTCGCGACGATGGCGTCGATCTGGCGGCCCTTGCGGGCGCCGTTCAGCGCATCGACCGTGGCGGCCGTGAGCGTGCCGGTCTGCGACAGGCCCTTGCCGGCCTGATACGCCTTCACGGCGGCGGCGACGTCCGCATCGTAGACCTTGCTATCCTTGTCGCCGGCAACCGCCAGCCGCTCGCGCAGCAGCGGCACGCGGGCATCGCTCACCGGCTTTTTGGCATTGACGCGCAGCACCCGGCCCGCCGGGATCGGAACCGCACGATCCTCCGGCGCGCCGCGCAGCTCGGCCAGCTTGCGTTTGAGGATGCGGTAACCTTCGTGAGGCGGCTCGAAGCTCTCCAGCGCCGCGACGATGTCGCCGCTCGCCGTCTGGGTCAGCACATCCAGCGGCTCGGGCATCGGCAGCGTGTAGTCGATCTCGACATTCTCCGCGACGCGGGACGGGTCGGTGCGGCCGGACTGGACGTGGCGCGCATAGGTCAGGACGGCGGCGGCGAATTTCAGCTCCGCTTCCGCCTGCGCCGCAGCCGTGCCGGCGGCCGCGATATTCGGGAGATCGTAATCCTTGGGATCGAGGCCGAGATCGTCGGCCTGGCCGATCTGCTTCATGGCTGCCCGGGCGCGGGGCGAAGCCTCGCCCTCGCTGAGCCAGACCGGCGCATGGGCGCGGGCCTCGTAAAAGTCCTTCAGCGCGTCCCGCTCCTTGCGGTTCGAGATCATGCGCGTGAATTGCGGGCCGGCCATGAGGGCCGACAGATTTTCCGCGAGCGCCTGATCGGCCGGTGCGAGCGTGGCGACCGTGGGCTGAGAGGCGGTGGGCTGCGGCGCGGCGGCGGGCGCGCTCGCCGTGGAAGGCGGCGTCACGACCGGCTCTGCCGCCGTCGCAGCGGGAGCCGGCGCGGCAGGGGCTTCCGCAACGGGGGCCGCCGTGGCGGGAGCCTCGGCAGGCGTTGCGCTGGCGGTGGAGGCATCGGCGGGGACGGCAGGCTCCACCTGCGCCGAATCCTGCTGGTCCGGAGCGGCGGTGTCGACCGGGACGGCGGCGGAAGCGGGCGTCGAGGCTGGCGCGGCCGGTTCAGCCGCCGCGCGGTCCACTGGCGCACGCTCCGCCGGGGCATCCGCGCCCGAAGCCTGGGCGGGCGCGCTGGCGGTGTCCGGCTCGGCCGCAACAGGCTCCGGCTCCGCTAGGGCGGCAGAGGCGGCCGGGATGGCGGAGGTCGTTTCGGGCACAGCTTCGGAAACGGCCTCGGCAACTGCTTCTGGCGAGCCTTCCGGCGCGGCCTGAGCGGCAGCCGAAGCCGGTGCCGCCGGAGCTGCTGCCGCAGGCGCTTCCCTCACGGCCTCGGTTTCCGCCCGAACCATCCCGGGCGCGGCCAGCACCAGGGCAAGGGCCGTTCCCAGCAGAATACGATCCAGACGGGCACTGCGCATCGTTCGTTTCCCTCGGCTTCGGAACGGCATGCCGCCGTCCCCGTGGCGGGTCGCAGGCGGTCCGGTGGCCTCGGACACGAATCTGCAACGCCTGACTGTCCACCTCATGTGTGAGGCAATTCGTAAATTTTGACCAGTAATGCCGCCGGCTTCGACACCGCGATCACGCAGATTTGCCGGGAATGTCACCGCCGCGACACGCCGGCCGGCGCGTCATGGCTGTCATTGCCTGGCGACGGATTCCATCCCTTCCAGCTTGCGGTAGAGCGTCGAGCGCCCGATCCCCAGCCGCCGGGCGACCTCGGACATCTGCCCGCGATAATGGGCGATCGCCGCCCTGATGATGTCGTTCTCCAGCGCCTCGAAGGCACGGAACTCGCCGGCCGCGTCGGTCAGGGCCAGCGTCTCGCCCGTGACATGCGGCACGCCGTCCGGCGACAGGCGCGGCGCGGCCTCCACGTCCAGCGCCGGCAGGCCGGATTCAGCCGATTCCGATGTCGTCGCAGCCGCGATCCCGGCGGGCCTTGCGCCATGCTGGAACTGGGGAAAATCGTCGCAGCCGATCACGTCGCCCTCGGCCATGACCACGGCGCGAAACACCGCATTCTCAAGCTGGCGCACGTTGCCCGGCCAGGCTTGCGCCGCCAGCAGCGCCAGCGCCTCGCGGGTCAGGCCGCCGATGCGCCGGCCCTCCTCGGCGGCAAACCGCTGGACGAAATGCCGGGCGAGATCGGGAATGTCCTCGGGCCGCCGGCTCAGCGGCGGGACCGCGATCGGAAACACATGGAGCCGGTAGAACAGATCGTCCCGGAAGCGCCCCGCCTCGACCTCGGCGATCAGGTTGCGGTTGGTCGCCGAGACGATGCGCACATTCACCTTCACGGGCCTGCGGCCGCCGACCGGCTCGACCTCGCCTTCCTGAAGCGCGCGCAGCAGCTTGACCTGCGCCGCCGGCGGCAGTTCGCCGACCTCGTCCAGAAACAGCGTGCCGCCGGACGCCTCGACGAACTTGCCGGCATGGCGCTCGGTCGCGCCGGTGAAAGCGCCCTTCTCGTGGCCGAACAGGGTGGATTCGACGAGATTCTCCGGGATCGCGCCGCAGTTCACCGCGACGAAAGGCCCCGCCCGGCGCTCGCCGCTGCCATGGATGGCGCGGGCGATCAGCTCCTTGCCGGTGCCGGACGGGCCTTCGATCAGCACCGGGATCGCCGAGCCCGCCGCCTTCTCGGCCGCGCGCAGCACGCGGGCCATCAGCGGGCTGCGCGTGATGATATGCTTGAAGGTCAGCGTGCCGTCGCGGCTGCGCTTGAGGCGCTGGATCTCGCCTTCGAGGCTTTGGCGCGACAGCGCGTTGCGCAGCGACACCTGAAGCCGCTCCGGCCCGACCGGCTTGACCACGAAATCCGCCGCGCCGGCGCGCATGGCGGACACCACATTATCGATGCCGCCGTGCGCGGTCTGGACGATGACCGGCAGCGCCACCTCCGCCTCGCGCAGGCGCGCCAGCACGCCGAGGCCGTCGAGATCCGGCATCACGAGATCGAGAATGACGGCGTCGAACCGCTCGCCCTCCGGCGCGGTCAGCAGCCGCACCGCCTCGTCGCCACCGCTCGCGGTCACGGCGTCATAGCCGAACCGGCCGACCATCGCCTCCACGAGGCGGCGCTGAACCGGATCGTCATCGACGATCAGAATGCGTTCGGTCATGCGGGGGTCGTCTTTCCGGTCGCAGGCTGTTCCATTCCGGGGCAGTCTCGCGGGCGCGGCTTAACACCCTGTTAAACTCTCTCCTGAAACCGCCGGCCGTTCCGGTGCCGGGACTGCCTTGCAAGCCACTCGCCCGAGCGTAGTGTGCCGCTTGATCGCTCCTGCCTGCGCGCCTTGCCTTGGCCACACCATATGATTGTCATGGCCGTGATTTCATCCCGGCCTCCCGCCCGACCGATACGAATAGGAAGTCCATGCCGCCTGCTTCATCCCCCGCCGCCCGCACCCTCGACCTGACGAACCTTCCCGTCTGGAACCTGACCGATCTCTATCCGGCGATGGATGCGCCGGAGGTTGCCCGCGACCTCGCTAAGGGCGATGCCGACAGCGCCGCCTTCGAGACCGACTACAAGGGCCGCCTCGCCGACATCGTCGCGGCTCCCGAGGGCGGCGCGAAGCTGGCAGAAGCAGTGCGCCGCTACGAGGCCATCGAGGACCTGCTCGGCCGGCTGATCTCCTATGCCGGCCTCGTCCATGCCGGCGACACGGTCGATCCGGCGCGGGCGAAATTCTATGCGGACGTTCAGGAGCGCATCACCAACGCCTCCATGCACCTGCTGTTCTTCGTGCTGGAGCTGAACCGCATCGACGATGCCGCGCTCGACGCCGCGATGGCGGCCGACAAGGGCCTCGCCCATTACCGCCCCTGGCTGGAGGACATCCGCAAGGACAAGCCGTTCCAGCTCGACGACCGCATCGAGGCGCTGTTCCACGAAAAGTCCGTCACCGCCTATTCGGCCTGGAACCGGCTGTTCGACGAGACCATCGCGGGCCTGCGCTTCAAGGTCGGCAAGGAGCTGCTGCCGATCGAGCCGACGCTGAACCTGTTGCAGGACAAGTCGGCAGCGAAACGGCAGGCCGCATCGGAAGCGCTGGCCGCCACGTTCAAGGAAAACCTGCGCCTGTTCGGCCTCATCACCAACACGCTGGCCAAGGACAAGGAGATTTCCGACCGCTGGCGCGGCTTCAAGGATGTGGCCGATGCGCGCCACCTCTCCAACCGCATCGAGGGCGAGGTGGTGGACGCGCTGGTCGCGGCCGTGCGCGACGCCTATCCGCGCCTGTCCCATCGCTATTACCGGCTCAAGGCGAAGTGGTTCGGCAAAGAGGTGCTGCCGAACTGGGACCGCAACGCGCCGCTGCCCAAGGTGCCGATGCGCGACATTCCCTGGGACGAGGCGCGCGCGACCGTGCTCTCCGCTTATGGCGACTTCGATCCCGCCATGGCCGAGATCGCGAGCCGCTTCTTCCGCGACAACTGGATCGACGCGCCGACCCGGCCGGGCAAATCTCCCGGCGCCTTCGCGCATCCGACCGTGCCGTCCGCGCACCCCTATGTGCTGCTGAACTATCAGGGCAAGCCGCGCGACGTGATGACCCTCGCCCATGAGCTGGGCCATGGCGTGCATCAGGTGCTGGCCGCACCCAACGGCGCGCTGATGGCGCCGACACCGCTGACGCTGGCGGAGACCGCCAGCGTGTTCGGCGAGATGCTGACCTTCAAGCGGTTGCTGGCGCAGACCAAGGACCGCAAGCAGCGCAAGGCGCTGCTCGCCGGCAAGGTCGAGGACATGATCAACACCGTGGTGCGGCAGATCGCGTTCTATACCTTCGAGCGCAAGCTTCATATCGAGCGGCAGGGCGGCGAACTCACCAGCGAGCGCATCTGCGAACTCTGGATGGAGGTGCAGGGCGAGAGCCTCGGCCCCGCGATCCAGCTCATGCCGGGCTACGAGACCTTCTGGGCCTATATCCCGCATTTCATCCACTCACCGTTCTACGTCTATGCCTATGCCTTCGGGGACTGCCTCGTGAACTCGCTCTATGCTGTCTACGAGAATTCCAACGAGGGCTTCGCGGAGCGCTACCTCGCCATGCTCGCCGCCGGCGGCACCAAGCATCACTCCGAACTGCTTGCCCCGTTCGGCCTCAACGCCGCCGACCCCGCCTTCTGGCAGGGCGGCCTCGGCGTCATCGAACGCATGATCGGGGAACTGGAGGAGCTGGGGTGAACCTTGCGCTCGCCCCGGCATTGTTATACATATGTTTTACAATCAAGGACGAGCATCATGAACGAGCACTCCAAGATCGAATCCGCGGTTGGGGCCCATCTTCAGGTGAAGAAGGTTGGCAACTCTCTCGGTGTCATCCTACCGAAGGAGTTGCTCGCCCGCCTGAAGATCAAGGAAGGCGACCGTTTCGAGATCGTTGAGCAGACAGAGCGAGGAATCAGGCTGAGCCCTTATGATTCCAAGCATGCCGAGACTATGAAGATCGCGCGCGAGGTCATGCACGAGTATCAGGACACGTTTCGGGCGCTCGCAAAATGACCGAGCCAGTCTGGCTCGGCCTCGCTGAAATCGTCGATATGCACGATGAGCAGCTCGCCATGTTTGGCGGGCCGGCTGGTATCCGCGACCAGGGCATGCTGGAATCAGCGCTGGCGCGGCCGCAGAACCGTTGGCATTACGGCGAGGAGGACCTCGCCGCCCTTGCCGCATCCTATGCGTTCGGGCTGGCGAAGAACCATCCATTCGTGGACGGCAACAAGCGCATCGCCTTCCATGCGCTGATGGTGTTCCTGCGGCTGAACGGCATTCCCTTCAAGCCCGACCCCGCCCATGCCACCGCCATGATCCTCTCCCTCGCCGCCGGAGAGGTGAGCGAGGCAAGCCTGACGCGCTGGATCCGGGACAACTGGCCGGCGAAATAAGTCAGGCCGCCATAAAACCGTGCCATGAATGTGGTCTGGACAGTGTGGTCCAGTCTGGCCGCAGGTCATTGCCGCAGTTCATGGCTCTCGGCTCACGGCTGCTGATCGCTGCCATCCCACGGAGAACCCGCAATGCTCAAAGGCAAGGTCGCCCTCGTCACCGGCTCCACCTCGGGCATCGGTCTCGGCGTCGCCCGCGCACTGGCGGCGCAGAGCGCAGATATCGCGCTGAACGGCTTCGGGGACGCATCCGAGATCGAAAAGCTGCGCGCCGGCCTCGAGCGCGAGTTCGGCATTCGCGCGATCTATGCCCCCGCCGATGTCAGCAAGCCCGACGAGATCGCCGCGATGGTGGCGACCGTGACCGCCAATCTCGGCAGCGTGGACATTCTCGTCAACAATGCCGGCATCCAGCATGTCGCGCCGATTCAGGACTTCCCTCCCGAGAAGTGGGACGCGATCCTCGCCATCAACCTCTCGGCGGCGTTCCATGCGATCCGCATCGCATTGCCGCAGATGCTGGCGCGCGACTGGGGCCGCATCATCAACATCGCCAGCGCCCATGGCCTCGTCGCCAGCGCGCAGAAGGTGGCTTATGTCGCGGCCAAGCACGGCATCGTCGGCGTCACCAAGGTCGTGGGGCTAGAGACGGCGCAAACCGGCGTCACCTGCAACGCCATCTGCCCCGGCTGGGTGCTGACGCCGCTGGTCCAGAAGCAGATCGACGACCGCGCCGCGCATGAGGGCATTTCCGTGGATGACGCCAAGCGTGATCTGCTGTCGGAAAAGCAGCCGTCCATCGAATTCGTGACGCCCGAGCAGATCGGCGGTCTCGCGGTATTCCTGTGCTCGCCGGCGGCGGATCAGATCCGCGGCGCGGCCATGAGCATCGATGGCGGCTGGACCGCGCAATAGCGCATGATCCCGGACATGCCTGCCCCGAGGCATCATGCGCAGGCAAAAGAACCGGCGCCACATATGATCGCCTTCCCCCACGCCGCCTCGCAACCGCGCGGGCGACTCCCTATTTTGCGGTCATGACGGACACTCCCCCCGACGACACCCCGCGCGATCCCGAACAGAACCGCTTCTCCGCCCGCGCCCGGCGCTATGCGCAGGTCGGCGCCAATGTCGGCGGCGCGGCGGCGCGGATCGCCGGCAACCGGGTGCTGGGCCGCGACGGCGCCGGCAACGCGGCGGCGCTGGCGCAGGCCCTCGGCGGCCTGAAAGGTCCGATCATGAAGGTGGCGCAGATGATGGCCACCATTCCCGAAGCCGTGCCGGCGGACTATGCGGCCGAGCTGATGAAGCTCCAGAGCCAGGCCCCGCCCATGGGCTGGGCTTTCGTGAGGCGGCGCATGGCCGCCGAGTTGGGTGCGGACTGGCAAGGTCGCTTCGCGCGCTTCGACCATGCGCCCGCGGCCGCCGCCTCGCTCGGGCAGGTGCACCGCGCCGCATCCCATGATGGCACGGAGCTCGCCTGCAAGCTGCAATATCCGGATATGCAATCCGCCGTGGAGGCGGACCTGAAACAGCTCGGCATGCTGTTCGCGATCCATCGGCGCATGGACCCGGCCATCGACACCACCGAGATCGCCAAGGAGATCGGCGCGCGCATCCGCGAGGAACTGGACTACCGGCGCGAGGCAAAGCACGCCGCGCTGTATGCGCTGATGCTGGACGGCTCCGACCTCGTGCGGGTGCCGCGCGTGCGTGCCGACCTCTCCACCGGCCGGCTGCTGACGCTGGACTGGCTCGACGGCACGCCGCTGATGAACCATGTCGCCGCGCCGCAGGAGGTCCGCGACCGGCTCGGCCGCGCGATGTTCGCGGCCTGGTGGCAGCCGTTCAGCCGCTTCGGCGTGATCCATGGCGACCCGCATCTCGGCAACTACACGGTGTTCGAGAGAGACAGCGCGCCGCAGGGCATCAACCTGCTGGACTATGGCTGCATCCGCATCTTCCCGCCGTCCTTCGTCGGCGGCGTGGTCGATCTCTATTCCGGCCTGCGCGACAATGATGATGCCCGCGTCGTCCATGCCTACGAGACCTGGGGCTTCCGCGGGCTCACCCGCGAGCTGATCGACATCCTCAACATCTGGGCGCGGTTCATCTATGGCCCGCTGCTGGACGACCGGGTCCGCAGCATCGCGGACGGCGTCTCGGCCGCCGACTATGGCCGGCGCGAGGCTTTCCGCGTCCACAAGGCGCTGAAGGAGAAAGGCCCGGTCACGGTGCCGCGCGAATTCGTGTTCATGGACCGGGCCGCCATCGGCCTCGGCGGCGTGTTCCTGCATCTCAAAGCGGAGCTGAATTTCTACCGCCTGTTCAACGACGCCATCGATGGCTTCGACATCGCAACCGTCGAAAAGAAACAGGCCGACGCGCTGGAAGCGGTCGGCCTGGAAAGACCCGCCTGACGCGGCGGGGATCACCGCGCGATGGTTTAGCGCTGTCCCGCCACGAT
>DATMEW010000061.1:0-59977 GCA_035556495.1 Xanthobacteraceae bacterium
CCGTCCGGCGTCATCAGCACCGAGGTCATCAGGCCGAGCGAGCCATAGCCCTGCGCCACCGTGTCGGACTGCACGTCGCCGTCGTAGTTCTTGCACGCCCAGACATAGCCGCCGGACCACTTCAGCGAGGCCGCCACCATGTCGTCGATCAGACGGTGCTCGTAAGTGATCTTCTTCTCGGCGAACTTGTTCTTGAACTCGGCGTTGAAGACCTCTTCGAAGATGTCCTTGAAGCGCCCGTCATAGACCTTGACGATGGTGTTCTTGGTCGAGAGATACAGCGGATAGCCGCGGTTATAGGCGTAGTTCATCGACGCGCGCGCGAAGTCGATGATCGACTGGTCGAGGTTGTACATCGACATGGCGACGCCGGCGCCGGGGAACTTGAACACCTCGCGCTCGATCTTCTGGCCGTCCTCGCCGACGAAGGAGAGGGTCAGCGTGCCCTTGCCCGGCACCTTGAAGTCGGTCGCGCGATACTGGTCGCCAAAGGCGTGACGGCCGATGATGATCGGCTGGGTCCAGCCCGGCACGAGGCGCGGCACGTTTTTGCAGATGATCGGCTCGCGGAAGATCACGCCGCCGAGGATGTTGCGGATCGTGCCGTTGGGAGAGCGATACATCTCCTTCAGGCCGAATTCCTTCACGCGGGCTTCGTCCGGCGTGATGGTCGCGCATTTCACCGCAACGCCGACCTCGCGGGTCTTGTTGGCGGCGTCGATGGTGATCTGGTCGTTGGTCTCGTCGCGCTTCTGGATGCCGAGATCATAGTAGAGCAGATCGACATCCAGATACGGATGGATCAGCTTGTCCTTGATATACTGCCAGATGATCCGGGTCATCTCGTCGCCGTCCATCTCGACGACCGGATTCTTCACCTTGATCTTCGCCATCAGCGTTCTACCTCTTCACACGATTGGACGGGAAATTCGCGGCTGCCTATAGCATCCGGTCGCCGGGGGCGGAAGGCTCTCCGGCGGCCTGTCCCGCGTCACAGGGGATTTACGCGCGGTTCGGGGTTGACCACGAGCCCGCCGCCGCGCATCGACACCCCTCACGCGCGGCAGGCAGGATATCTTCATGGCGGGAGCGGGCACCGACAAGACCAAGAACTGGATCGCGGGTCCGGCGCCGGTGGTGGTGCTGGTCGAGCCGCAGCTCGGCGAGAATATCGGCGCGGCGGCCCGCGCCATGGCGAATTTCGGCATTTCGCGCCTGCGCATCGTCAGCCCGCGGGACGGCTGGCCCAACGAGCGCGCCCGCTGGGTCGCCTCTGGCGCGGACCGGGTGATCGACCAGGCCGAGATTTTCGACAGTCTCGAAGCGGCCATCGCCGATTGCCAGTATGTGCTGGCGACCACCGCGCGGTCCCATGATCAGGCCAAGCCGGTGTTCTCGCCGGAGCAGGCGGCGGCGGAATCCGCGCCCCGGGTCGCGTCCGGCCAGAGCGTTGCGATCCTGTTCGGGCGGGAGCGCTGGGGGCTCCAGAACGCCGAGGTCGGCCTCGCGGACGCCATCGTGACTTTTCCGGTCAATCCCGCTTTTGCGTCTCTGAACCTCGGTCAGGCGGTGCTGCTGATGGGCTATGAGTGGTTCAAGCTCACGACCGGCAATGCGCTGCCTTTTGCTGCGCCGGTCCGCTCGCCGCCGGCCGGGCGCGAGCAGCTCCACGCCTTTTTCGAGACGCTCACGCGCGAGCTGGACGCGGCGGAATTCCTGCGGCCGGCGGAAAAGCGCGAGACGATGCTGATCAACCTGCACAACATCTTCACGCGCATCGCGCCGACCCAGCAGGACATCCAGACCCTGCATGGCGTCGTGCTGGCGCTGGCACAGGGCCGCAAGGGGCCGGCGCGGGGCGGCACGCTGGACGGCCACGAGGCCGAACTGCTGCGCGCGCTGCTGGCGGAGCGGGAAGGGGCCGCCCTGGACAGCGGCGGCGCGCCTGCGGGCCTGTCCCGCCTGCTGCGGCGCAACCCCACCGAGGCCGAGCGGCGGCTCTGGCAAGCGCTGGGGAAGGACCGGCGGCTGGCCGGCCGCTTCAAGCGCCAGACGCCGGTGGGCAAGCATGTCTGCGATTTCGTCTCGTTCGGCGATCGTCTGGTGCTCGATCTGGTGCCGGCGGATCGTTCCGAGGAGGCGGCGCGGACCGCCGCCGAGAGGCGGGAGTGGCTGGCGGCGCGCGGCTATCGCGTGGTCGAGCTTTCGGCGGCCCGGGTGGAAGCGGCGTTGCCGGAAGTCCTTGAAACCATCGTCTCGGCCCTGAAGGATGGCGGAACTGCCAAAGCCTGAGCACCGTGCGGGTTCCTGTCGGCGCGGTGGGGCCGGTCAGCCAGAGTTCGAGAAAACCGGATTTTGAGACAAAGGAGACGCTCGTGACGACCAGATCTTTCCTTCTCGCCATCTGCGCCGGCTCGGTCATGACCGGCGGCGCGCTCGCGCAGGAGGCGGTGCGCCCGGCCGCGCCATCGCGGGGAATGACGGTGCAGGCCGCAGCCGAAGGTCAGCCGGCCCGCATCCGAATCCAGAGTTCGATCACTATCATCGTACCGGGTTTTTTCGACGATCCAGCCAAGGTGATCGAAGGGCAGGAGAAGGCTCGGCGCAGCATCTACGAGATCGCCGCGCGGGAGTGCACCCTGCTGAAGGCGACGCTGGCGGGCGAATGTCAGGTCGAGAGCGTGAATATCAACGCCGGCCGGCAGCCGATGCCGCAGCTTGGCGGCACCCAGATCACCGGGACGATGACATTCCGCGCCACGGCAAAATAGCGGCGATGTGTTCGGAAGCCGGACTGTGGTCCTGCCGGTGAGGAGGGACCGGGCTGCCGCCCGGTTCCCTGGGGTGGATCAGAGTTACAGGTCAAGCCGGGCTCAGCGGCCGGCCTGAATTTCCGCAGCGGCCTGTTCGAGCAGCACGACCATCTTTTCGCGCAGTTCAGTGTCGGCCACCGCCAGACCCTTGTCGTCGAAATCCTTGCGGATCTTGCGGAACACGTCGTCGTCGCCGGCTTCCTCGAAATCCACCACCACCACGGCCTTGGCATAGGTCTCGGCCTCGGCCCCGGCGAGGCCGAGCTTTTCCGCGGCCCAAAGGCCCAGTAGCTTGTTTCGCCGTGCGGTTGCCTTGAACCGCAATTCCTCGTCATGCGCGAACTTCTTCTCGAATGTTTCCTTGCGCTGGTCGAACGTGGTCATCGGTTCCCCATTGTGCCGGCATCCCGCAACCAAAGCGGGCGAATTATGCAGTTCTGCATAGCGGTTAGACCTAATCAAGGCAACTGAGCCCGGCTGTCCCGAGCGGCGTCATGATCTGGACAAACCGGTGCGGTTGATTGTGTTGGCCCCCCTGATCGGCTAGGTTGCCGGAGCGGACGGACGTGCGCGCGATCCTGTGAGTCGCGCGATCGCACCGGACCACGCCGCGGAACCTCGTGAGTTGGAGCCACGGCCCCCAATGGATTTTCTCAAACCACGGTATATCCCGATGAGCCGCCGCCGCCGTATCTACGAAGGCAAGGCGAAGGTCCTCTATGAAGGACCGGAGCCCGGAACGCTGATCCAGCATTTCAAGGACGACGCGACCGCGTTCAACGCGAAAAAGCACGAGGTCATCGAGGGCAAGGGTGTTCTGAACAACCGTATTTCCGAATACGTATTCCAGCACCTGAACGATATCGGCGTGCCGACGCACTTCATTCGCCGTCTCAATATGCGCGAGCAACTCATTCGCGAAGTTGAGATTATTCCGCTGGAGGTGGTGGTGCGGAACGTCGCCGCCGGTTCGCTCTCGACCCGCCTCGGGATCGAAGAGGGCACCCAGCTTCCGCGCTCGATCATCGAATTCTATTACAAGAACGATCAGCTCAACGACCCGATGGTGTCGGAAGAGCACATCACGGCTTTCGGCTGGGCGACGCCCCAGGAGATTGACGACATCATGGCGCTCGCCATCCGCGTCAACGACTTCCTGTCCGGCCTTTTCCTGGGCGTCGGCATCCGCCTTGTGGATTTCAAGATGGAATGCGGCCGGCTGTGGGAGAATGACATGATGCGGATCGTCGTCGCCGACGAGATTTCGCCGGACTCCTGCCGCCTGTGGGACATCAAGTCGAGCGACAAGCTGGACAAGGACCGCTTCCGCCGCGACATGGGTGGGCTGGTCGAGGCTTATACCGAGGTCGCCAAGCGTCTCGGCATCATGGCCGAGGGCGAGCGGCCGACCGGGCCGGGGCCGGTTCTGGTCAAGGGCTGAAGGCGGTTTCGCGAGGAATACGGGGAGGGATGAATGGCCGATAAGCCGGTGATCGGGCTCGTGGTGCCGCATGCGCAGGACATCACGCCGCCGGAGGGTCCGATCATGTATCCGGACGTGACCTTCATTCCCCACCGCACCGGCGTCGCCTCCCTGACGCCGGAAGGCTACGACGCCGCCGTGGACAAGGTGATCCCCGCCGCGGAAAATCTCGCGTCGCGCGGCGTCGACGCCGTGATGGTCGTCGGCACGTCGCTGACCTTCTATCGCGGGCCGGAATTCCACGAACAGCTTCTGGAAAAGCTCCGGGCCGCCACCGGTCTGCCGGTCTCCACCATGAGCCAGGCCATCGTGGACGGACTGCGCGAGGTCGGGGCGAAACGGCTCGCGGTGAGCACCGCCTACAGCAAGGTCGTCAACGACAAGCTGGCCGAGCTGCTGACGTTCCACGGCTTCGAGGTCGGCGCGCTGGAGAGCTTCGGCATCACCCAGTTCGGCTCCGGCGCTTCCGCCAAGAGCGAGGCCGACATCATCGACCTGTCGGTGAAGGCGGACGAGCAGGCGGACGGGGCCGATGCGATCCTGATTTCCTGCGGCGGCCTGCGCACGCTCAATGTCGCGAAACCGCTGGAGGACCTGCGCGGCAAGCCGGTGGTCTCCAGCACGCCGGCGGCGTTCTGGGCCGCGATGCGTCTCGTCGGCCAGAGCGGCCGGGTCTCGGGTTACGGCCGGATGCTGGAAAACACCGGGGCGTGACGCCGCCCGCCTTATCCCCGTAAAGTCGCGAGATTTTTGCGGGCCGGACTTGTTCCGGCCACTAACGTCACTATGGTCCGGCTCGACCCCAGGTCCCGGCAGCCGGCCGTGCGGCTGCGCCGTTCACATGACAGGTTTCCGATGAAAGCGCGCGTCACCGTCACCCTGAAAACCGGCGTTCTCGATCCGCAGGGCAAGGCCATCGAGGGCGCGCTGAAGTCGCTCGGGATCGATGGCATCGCCAGCGTCCGCCAGGGCAAGGTCTTCGACATCGAGGTCGAGGGCACGGACCGCGCGGCGGTCGAGGCGGCGCTGCGGCAAGCCTCCGACAAGCTGCTCGCCAATACCGTGATCGAGAATTACCGCGTCGAGGTCCTGGGGTGAAAGCCGCGATCCTCCTCTTTCCGGGCCTCAACCGCGAACGCGACATGGCCCGCGCGCTCAGGCTCGTTTCCGGCAACGACGCCACCATCGTCTGGCATGCCGAAACGGCGCTGCCGGCCGGCACCGATCTCGTCGTCGTGCCCGGCGGCTTCTCCTATGGCGACTATCTGCGCTGTGGCGCCATCGCCGCCCGCGCGCCGGTCATGGAGGCGGTGCGGCGCCATGCGGCGAAAGGCGGCCTCGTGCTCGGCGTCTGCAACGGCTTCCAGATCCTGTGCGAGGCGGGCCTGCTGCCCGGCGTGCTGATGCGCAACCAGAACCGCCGCTTCATCTGCCGCGATGTCTATCTGCGCGTCGAGCGCGCCGACACGCCGTTCACGCAAGGCTATCGCAGGCGGCAGACGATCCGCGTGCCGGTCGCCCATGGCGAGGGCAACTACATCGCCGACGGCGAGACCATCGCGCGGCTGGAAGGCGAGGGCCGCGTGCTGTTCCGCTATTGCGACCCGGACGGCCTGATCGACCCGAACTGGAACCACAACGGCGCGATGAACGCCATCGCCGGCATCCTGAACGAGAGCGGCAACGTGCTCGGCATGATGCCGCATCCCGAAAACCACGTCGAAGAGATCATGGGCTGCACCGACGGGCGCGGCCTGTTCGAGGGTCTTGCCGACCATCTCAAGCGTGCCGCGTGAGGGCGTTCCAGTGAGCCGCCAGCAGACCAAGAACGCCAACGAACCCGCCATCACGCCGGACCTCGTCGCCCAGCATGGCCTCAAGCCGGACGAATACGAGCGCATCCTCAAGCTCATCGGCCGTGAGCCCAGCTTCACTGAGCTGGGCATCTTCTCGGCGATGTGGAACGAGCATTGCTCCTACAAGTCCTCGCGCATCCATCTGCGCGGGCTGCCGACCAAGGCGCCATGGGTGATCCAGGGGCCGGGCGAGAATGCCGGCGTCATCGACATCGGCGATGGGCTGGCCGTGGTCTTCAAGATGGAGAGCCACAACCACCCGAGCTATATCGAGCCGTATCAGGGCGCGACCACCGGCGTCGGCGGCATCCTGCGCGATGTCTTCACCATGGGCGCGCGGCCCATCGCCTGCCTTAACGCGCTGTCCTTCGGCGCGCCGGCCCATCCGCGCACGCGGAGCATCGTGTCCGGCGTCGTCGCCGGCATCGGCGGCTACGGCAATTCCTTCGGCGTGCCGACCGTCGGCGGACAGGTGCGCTTCCACACCCGTTATGACGGCAACTGCCTGGTCAACGCCATGGCGGTCGGCCTCGCGGAGGCGGACAAGATTTTCTATGCGGCGGCTTCGGGCGTCGGCATGCCGATCGTCTATCTCGGCTCCAAGACCGGCCGCGACGGCATCCACGGCGCGACCATGGCCTCCGCCGAATTCGGCGAGGATGCCGAGGAGAAGCGGCCGACCGTGCAGGTCGGCGATCCCTTCGCCGAGAAACTGCTGCTGGAAGCCTGCCTTGAGATCATGGCCAAGGACTGCGTCATCGCGATCCAGGACATGGGCGCGGCCGGGCTGACCTGTTCCGCCGTGGAGATGGGGGCCAAGGGCGACCTCGGCGTCGAACTCGATCTCGACGCCGTGCCGTGCCGCGAGGACGGCATGAGCGCCTATGAGATGATGCTCTCCGAGAGCCAGGAGCGCATGCTCATGGTGCTGCGTCCGGAGAAGGAACAGGAAGCCGAAGCCATCTTCCGCAAATGGGGGCTCGACTTCGCCATCGTCGGCCGCACCACGCCGACCCTGCGTTTCGTCGTGAAGCATGGCGGCGACGTGATGGCCGACCTGCCGATCAAGGAGCTTGGCGACGAAGCGCCGCTCTATGACCGCCCGTCTGTCCCGTCCTCGCCCCGGCCGGTGATCGGTCCGGCGGATATCAACCCGCCGATGTCCAGTGCCGAGGCGCTGGAGACCCTGCTGGCGACGCCCGACCTGTGCTCGCGCCGCTGGGTGTGGGAGCAATACGACCATGTCATCGGCGGCAACACGGTGCAGCGGCCGGGCGGCGACGCCGCCGTGGTCCGCGTGCTGGATGGGCCGAAGGGTCTCGCGCTCACCGCCGACGTGACGCCGCGCTATTGCGAGGCCGACCCTTACGAGGGCGGCAAGCAGGCGGTGGCCGAGGCGTGGCGCAACATCACCGCCGTGGGCGGGACCCCGCTGGCGCTGACCGACAACCTGAATTTCGGCAATCCCGAGCGGCCCGAGATCATGGGCCAGTTCATCGGCTGCCTGCGCGGCATCGGCGATGCCTGCCGGGCGCTGGATTTCCCCGTCGTGTCCGGCAACGTCTCCCTCTACAACGAGACGAACGGCCGCGGCATCCTGCCGACGCCCACCATCGGCGGCGTCGGCCTGCTCGACGATTTCACCCGCTCGGCCACTCTGGCCTTCAAGGCCGACAACGAATGTATCCTGCTGATCGGCGAGACGGCCGGCTGGCTCGGCCAGTCGCTGTATCTGCGCGACATCTGCGGGCGGGAGGACGGCGCGCCGCCGCCGGTGGACCTCGCCGCCGAGAAGCGCAACGGCGACTTCGTCCGGGCGCTGATCCTCGACGGCACCGCGAAAGCGGTCCATGATGTGTCGGACGGCGGCCTCGCCGTCGCGGTCGCCGAGATGGCGATGGCCTCCGGCATCGGCGCGACGCTGGACACGCCGCATCCCGGCGTGCCGGCCCATGCCTTCTGGTTCGGCGAGGATCAGGCGCGCTATGTGGTCACGGTGCCTTCTGCGGCGGTGCGGGATATCCTCGCGCGCGCCGGCGCCGCCGGCGTCCATGCCGCCCGCATCGGCGTCACCGGTGGCAAGGCCGTGATGCTGGCGGACGAGCGCCCGATGGCCATCGACAAGCTGGCGGCGAAATTCGAGGGCTGGTTCCCGACCTATATGCAGGAGCCCGCGGCGGAAGCCTGAGGGAGAGTATCGCCATGCCGATGGATGCCCACGAGATCGAGCGCCTCATCAAGGCCCGGCTGCCGGACGCCGAGGTGACGATCCGCGATCTCGCCGGCGACGGCGACCACTATGCTGCGACCGTGGTGTCGGCGGAGTTCCGGGGCAAGTCCCGGGTCCAGCAGCACAAGATCGTCTATGAGGCGCTGGAGGGCGAAATGGGCGGCGCGCTCCATGCGCTGGCGCTCCAGACCAGCGCGCCGGCGGGCTGAACCGCGGGCAGGCCCGCAGGGGTGTTCTGCGCGCTATGCGAGCCTGGATCGCCGGCCCCCTTGGGAATGACGGGGTCCTACGCTACATAAGAGGCAGCGATTTGCCGCTCAGCCGTTCGCAGGCCGGGCAGGACACCCATTCTGGACACCCCATTCAGGACACCATCCGATGAGCATCGAACAGTTCATTGACAACGAAGTGAAGTCCAACGACGTCGTGCTGTTCATGAAGGGCACGCCGCAGTTTCCGCAATGCGGCTTTTCCGGGCAGGTGGTCCAGATCCTCGACTATCTCGGGGTGCCGTATAAGGGACTCAACGTTCTGGAATCCGACGATCTGCGCAACGGCATCAAGACCTATTCGAACTGGCCGACCATTCCGCAGCTTTACGTGAAGGGCGAGTTCGTCGGCGGCTGCGACATCATCCGCGAGATGTTCCAGGCCGGCGAGTTGCAGCAGACCATGAAGGACAACGGCCTGCCGGTGCGCGAGACCGCCTGAACAATTTGACGATCGCGGTTGAGGTTTGAAGGCGCGGACCCTGCCAGGTCTGCGCCTTTTTCATGTCCGGTCTGATGCCGGCTTCATCTCCGCTGTCCGCAATCAAATGGTCAAAAAGAAAAGGCCGCCCGAAGGCGGCCTTTCGATTTTGCATCTGCGCCCGATCAGGATCAGCGCGAATAGTATTCGACGACCAGATTGGGTTCCATCTGGACCGGGTAGGGCACATCGCCGAACGCCGGCACGCGGGACAGCTTCGCGGTCATTTTGGAATGGTCGGCCTCGATATAGTCAGGCACGTCACGCTCCGGCAGGCCGGTCGCTTCCAGCACCAGGGCGAGCTGCTTGGAGCGCTCGCGAACCTCGATGACGTCGCCGGCCTTGACCCGGTAGCTCGGAATGTTGACGCGGCGGCCGTTCACCATGACATGGCCATGGTTGATGAACTGGCGGGCGGCAAACACGGTCGGCACGAATTTGGCGCGATAGACCACGGCGTCGAGGCGGCGCTCCAGCAGGCCGACCAGGTTTTCGCCGGTGTCGCCCTTCAGGCGGATGGCTTCATCGTAGGTCGCGCGGAATTGCTTCTCGGTGATGTTGCCGTAATAGAAGCGCAGCTTCTGCTTGGCGCGGAGCTGGGTGCCGAAGTCGGACACCTTGCTCTTGCGGCGCTGGCCGTGCTGGCCGGGGCCGTATTCGCGGCGGTTCACAGGGCTCTTGGGGCGGCCCCAGATATTCTGGCCCATGCGGCGATCGATCTTGTGCTTCGCCTCGTGGCGCTTGGTCATTCTCGCGTCCTCATTTGACGTTCAGGGGTTGAGGATCGCGCCCTCCTTGGCTCCCGTTTCCGGAAGACGACAGGCCGGACTTTCACAAGCGCAAAGGTCCCGCCGCGGGTCGCGAACGCTCGGCATTGGCCGTTCAGGACATCGGCATCGGGCAGATACACGAATCGTCGAAAGAGCGACCGGCACTGTCGCCACGCGCAGAAATGCGCCGGAACAGCTTGCCAAGCGCGGGTTGTCTAGGCGGAAAGGGCCAAACTGTCAAACTTTTCCGCCCCCGGGCCGGCTTCGTCCGGGGGGAGGAAGGTGCCGAGGCGGACGAGCCCGAAACCGGCCAGCGCCGCCGCCAGCGTGGCGCCTGGGGCCTTCCCCGAAGTGAAGACGGCTTCCGGGGGCTCCGGCACGGATGCCGCCTCAGCGGGCTCCCCAGGGCCGGAAATCAGGCCGGGAAGCAACATGTCCACACGGCGGGCGATGGCCGGGGCTGGGTCGAGCCATGTCACCGGCCAGACGGCGAGGCGCTCCAGCCGCGGCAGCAGCAGCGGGTAGTGGGTGCAGGCGAGAACGACCGTATCGGTGCGGCGGCCGTCGGGCGCGGTCGCGAAACAGGGCGCGATCTCGGCGGCGATGTTGGCATCGGCGGCCGGCTGCCCCTGCAACTCCGCCTCGGCAAAGGCGGCAAGCCGCGCTGTGCCCACGAGATTCACCGTGCAGCCCTGGCCGAATTCGCGGATCAGCCCATGGGTATATTCGCGCTTCACGGTCGCTTCCGTGCCCAGCACCGAGATCATTCGGCTGCGGGACGCGGCACAGGCGGGCTTGATGGCCGGAACCGTACCGACGAAGGGAATGGCGAAGCGTTCGCGCAGGTGGGGCAGGGCGATGGTGGAGGCGGTATTGCAGGCGATCACCGCAAGGTCCGGGCGGTATTGCGCAATCAGGCGGTCCATGACGTCGAGGATGCGCGGCACGAGCCGCTCCTCCGGAATCCGGCCATAGGGGAAGGCGGCATCGTCGGCGGCATAGACATGCCGGGCCTCGGGGCGCAGGCGCGCGACTTCCCGGTACACCGTGAGGCCGCCAAGGCCGGAATCGAAGGTCAGGATGGTTGCCATGAAATCGCAGCCGGATTGAACCGCGTCGGGTGGAAGCGAGTATACCTGTGACCCGAAGGATGGGGCTGAAAAGTTAACGACCGCGAAACCACGCGAAAGGTGTGGTGCTACCTTGGAAGATTGCCGATATTTCATCCAGAACCTGCGGTTCCGACACCAAACCACCACGATCGCACCCAACATCTGGTGCGAAGGGCCATTGGCCCATGGGAGAGCGTGAAATGTTGATGAGAAAGGGTATTCTGGCCGCTCTGGCCGTGGTCGCCTCAGCGGCGGCTGCCTCGGCCGAGCCGGCCGTGGTGGTCTCGTCGCTGAATGTCCGCGCCGGGCCGGGTACGAGCTTTGCCGTAGTCGATACGCTGCCGGGTGGCACGGCGGTGGATGTGCGCGGCTGCCGCGCCGGGTGGTGCGAGATCGCCGGTGGCGGCTATGTCAGCGAGGCTTATCTCGATTTCGACGATGAGCCGGTGCGCTATGTGGCGCCGCCTCCGCCGGTCATTCTGCCGGCGCCGTATATCGGCCCGCGCTATTACGGATCGGGCTATTATCCCCGCCCGGGCTACAGGCCGCCTCCGGGATACCGTCCGCCTCCGCACCGTCCGGGCCGGCCGGGTGGCCCCGGCGGTCCTGGCTGGAATCAGCCTCCGCGTGCCGGTGGCCACTGGCTGCCGGGCGTGAGCGGTGGCGGGCGTCCGACCCCGCCCGCAGCGGCGGCGCCGTCGCGGCCGTCTCCGGGTGGTGGCGGTCGTCCCGGCGGGGGCGGCGGCGGAGGCCGTCCGAGCGGTGGTGGCGGC
Source organism: Xanthobacteraceae bacterium (assembly GCA_035556495.1). Lineage (GTDB taxonomy): Bacteria > Pseudomonadota > Alphaproteobacteria > Rhizobiales > Xanthobacteraceae > CANKHJ01. The sequence goes on from DATMEW010000061.1 coordinate 11,788, forward strand.
GGTGGCTCCGGTGGCGGTCACTGGCTGCCCGGCGTGCGCTGACACGCGAGGGGCTTGAAACGGGTTCTGAAAACGAAAACAGCCGGAGAGAAATCTCCGGCTGTTCTGTTTCGCATCGCGTCTTTCAGGCTTCGCCGAACACCCGCCTGAAGATCGTATCGACATGCTTGAGGTGATAGCCGAGATCGAAATTCACCTCGATCTCCGCCGGCGTCATCGCGCGGCTCACATCCGGATCATTCTTGAGGAAGGTGAGGAAGTCGCCTTCGCCGCGCCACACCGGCATGGCGTTGCGCTGGACCAGCCGATAGGCGTCCTCGCGGGCGACGCCCTTCTGCGTCAGCGCGATCAGCACCCGCTGGGAATGGATGAGGCCGCCGAGGCGGTCCAGATTCTTCTGCATGTTCTCAGGATAAACCACCAGCTTGTCGATCACGCCGACGAGGCGGTTCAGCGCGAAATCCAGCGTCACGGTGGCGTCCGGGCCGATCATGCGCTCCACGGAAGAATGCGAAATGTCGCGCTCGTGCCACAGCGCGACATTCTCCAGCGCCGGCGTCACATAGCCGCGCACGAGGCGGGCAAGGCCGGTGAGGTTCTCGGTCAGCACCGGGTTGCGCTTGTGGGGCATCGCGGAGGAGCCCTTCTGGCCTTCCGAGAAATACTCCTCGGCTTCCAGAACCTCGGTGCGTTGCAGGTGGCGGATTTCTGTCGCGAGACGTTCGACGGACGAGGCGACCACGCCGAGCGTCGCGAAATACATCGCATGGCGGTCGCGCGGGATCACCTGCGTGGAGACCGGCTCGATGGCGAGGCCCATGGCCTTTGCAACGTGTTCCTCCACGCGCGGATCGACCTGCGCGAAGGTGCCGACAGCGCCGGAGATCGCGCAGGTCGCCACTTCCGTGCGGGCGGCAACGAGGCGGTCGCGGTTGCGGGCGAATTCGGCATAGGCGGTGGCGAGCTTGACGCCGAAGGTGGTCGGCTCGGCATGGATGCCGTGGGAGCGGCCGATGGTCGGCGTCATCTTGTGCTCGAAAGCGCGGCGCTTGAGCGCGGCCAGCAGCCGGTCCACATCCGCAATGAGAAGGTCCGCTGCGCGCACGAGCTGAACGTTGAGGCAGGTGTCCAGCACGTCCGACGAGGTCATGCCCTGATGGACGAAACGCGCTTCGGGTCCCACGATCTCGGCAAGATGGGTAAGGAAAGCGATGACGTCGTGCTTCACCTCGCGCTCGATCTCGTCGATGCGCTCGATATCGAAGGTCGCGTTGCGCGCCTTGTCCCAGACGGTCTTCGCGGCGTCCTTGGGAATGACGCCGAGTTCGGCCATGGCGTCGGCGGCGTGGGCCTCGATCTCGAACCAGATGCGGAAGCGCGTCTGCGGCTCCCAGATGCTGGTCATTTCGGGGCGGGAATAGCGCGGGATCATCGGTCTGCTTTCAGTCGTTGGAGTTCGCGGACGCGAGGTCCGGATTATGCCGCTTCCCCGCGCGCCAGAAGCGCGGCGGTGCGGATGGCGGCGATGTTGGTGCGATAAGCCTCCGGCGTGCCGCCCTTGAATACGGCCGAGCCGGCGACCAGCGCATTGGCGCCGGCGCGCACGACCTCGGGCGCCGTTTCCGGCGTGATGCCGCCATCCACCTCGATGTCGATGGGCCGCCCGCCGGCGAGGGCGCGAAGCTGCGATACCTTCTCGACCGCATAGGGAATGAACTTCTGGCCGCCGAAGCCGGGATTGACCGACATGACGAGGATGAGATCGACAAGGTCGATCACCCCTTCCAGCGCGGCCGCCGGCGTGCCGGGATTGAGCGTGACGCCGACCTTCTTGCCCAGCGCGCGGATGGATTGCAGCGAGCGGTGCAGATGCGGCCCTGCCTCCACATGCACGGTGATGATATCCGCGCCGGCCTTGGCGAAGGCTTCGAGATAAGGGTCGCACGGCGCGATCATCAGATGCACGTCGAACGGTTTCTGCGAATGCGGCCGCAGCGCCTTCACGACATCGGGGCCGATGGTGATGTTCGGCACGAAGTGGCCGTCCATCACGTCCACATGAATCCAGTCCGCGCCTGCGGCGTCGATGGCGCGGATTTCCTCCCCGAGGCGGGCGAAATCCGCCGACAGGATCGAGGGCGCGATGGCGAGCGGTCGCAAGGTTTGGGACATCTGGCGTGATCCGGGAGCGCGGGGCCGAGCGTACCGGCCGGTGGGGCAGGCCGTACCACGTCCGCGCCGGAGGGGGCAACGCGAGCCGTCCGCCGCCCACAGGCCGGCCGCGGCAGCGGGGTGCGCGGCGCTCAGCCGAAGCGGGGAAACAGCGCCAGTGCGTTGGCGCGCCAGCGGGTCTGGATGTCGGCGTTCAGCCCACCGACGGCGGCGTCCCCGGCCGCCGTCACCGCCGGCGGGCAATAGGGCCAGTCCGAACCGAACAGCAGGTGCGAAGGATCGGCAAGCTGGCTGAGCGCGGCCAGCGGGGCCGGGTCCGCGCCCTGCGCGCTTTCGTAATAGAAGCGGCGGAACTGGCCGAGGATCGCCTCCGGCGTCAGGGCGGCGAAGCGCTTGTCGATCAGCGGCGCGACGGACAGCCTATGCGCCAGATACGGCGCGGCGCCGCCCTGATGGGCGAGGATGAATTTGATGCGCGGATAGCGCTCCAGCGCGCCGGAGAAGATCAGGTTCGCGACGGCCCGCGTGGTGTCGATGGGAAATTCCACGAGGAAGGCCGGCATATCCATGCCGAGGCTGCGGCTGGACGGGTGATAGTTCGGATGGACGAAAACCGTGGCTTCGTAGGAGTCCAGCAGTTCCAGCACCGGGTCGAAGACGGCATCGCCGAGAAACTGCGTGCCGTAGCTCGCGAGCAGGCCGACGCCGTCCAGCTTCAGGGTGTCCAGCGCGTGGCGGATTTCATTCAGCGTGGCAGGGACATTCGGCAGCGGCACGGCGGCGAAGGCGCCGAAATGCGCGGGGTCGTCCGCCACCAGCTTCGCGAGGTAATCGTTACAGCGGCGCGCGAGCGCGACGGCGGCGGCATCGTCGCCGAAATGCACGCCGGGTTGCGAGATCGACAGCAGCGATGCCGCGATGTTTTGCCGGTCCATGGTCTCGCGGGCCAGCGCCGGGCTCCATTGCGGAAAGCCGGAGGAGATCGATGCGCCGCGCCCGGCCGCCTGCGCAGCCTCGGTGAAGAACGGCGGCACCGCATGGCAATGCACATCGATGCGGCCTGTGCTGTCCGAATGTGCCATCGCGCCATATCCTCCCGACCGTCCCTGGCGCGCGAAGCTGCCCGATCATGACGGGAGGATCAACTCGCAGCCGCGAGCAAGTCAAAGAAATCCGCGCCAGGCCCAGTCGGACCGCAGCACCGCCTCGGCAGATGCGATGCCGGATAGCGTGGCTGCGCTGAGCGCGCAGACGGCGGTGAAGCGCAGGCCGGGTGCACGGTTCACCAGCGCTGCGACAGCCATCGCGACGAGCGGCAGCGCCGGCACGAGATAGCGGCCCTGCACGCCCCAGATGTCGGCAGCGCCGACCGGCGTCCAGATCAGGTAAAAGATGAACACCACCAGCAGGGCATAGCCCAGCGCCGTCAGGCCCGCGGCGCGCGCCAGCAGCAGGCGGTCGCGGCGCGCCATATCGAGACGCACGAAGAAAGTGGCGAGCATCAGCAGCGCGATGGCCGGATAGGTCCAGCGCGCCAGCACGACGTCGAACAGGCCGAGCACGCCGATGATCTGCCGTCCGAATTCGGCCGGGCTCGTGACCTGCAGCATGCCCAGCATCTGGCCGGGAAAGTGCAGCGGATGGTGCGCGAGATATCCGAGCTTCCACACGGGATCGAATTCATGGATCGGCGTGCCGGTGAGTTCGACCAGCCGCCACGCGGCGACATCTCCCGAACTCAGAAGCGTCCAGGCCAGTGCGCCGGCGAGCGCGGGCAGGGCGATCAGCGCCACCACGGGCCACTGGCGCGGCACGCTCCGCAGCGGCCGGCGCAGCACATCGAGTGCGAGGAAGGCGATGTTAGAGGGCTTCGCCAGCACGCAGAGGAAGGTCCAGCCCGGCAGGCTGCGCGATGTCGCCGCCACACTCCCGCGGATGGCGAGCGCCGCCACCATCAGCGCGAAGGCGAAAGCCGCCCCGTCCGCATTGATCGTCGCCCGGCCATAGAGCGCGGCCGGCAGCATGGCGATGGCGAGGAAGGCCCAGCCGAGCGGCCCGGCCATCGCGACCGCCGCGGCGATCACCGCCGTCATGGCGACAAGGCCGGCGAAGCGCATGGCATATTGCGTGGCGAGGAAGTCGAGGCCGATGGCGCGCGAGATAAAAGCTGCGGCGGCCTGCGGCAGATAGGCGACCGGGCTGTAGCCTTCCGAACCTTCGTAGCGCACGAAGACTGTGCGCTCCTCGCCGTCCGTGGCCGCCTCGGGCAGGCCGGGCCGGGCCGCATAGTTGCGGAACGCCTGGGCATAGCTGAAGCCGGCTGTCTTCTCGTTGGTCCGCACGGTCTCGAAATAGCGGAAGCCGTCGAACAGCGTGGCGGGCATCTCGATGCCCTTGCGGCTCTGCGTATCGCTCTGCCGGGGAATGACGATGCCTTGCGAGAGGCCATAGGCGCGGACGAAATGCGCGGTCTCGTCCGGCCCGCGCAGCGGCGGCGTCACCGCGATCATCAGCGTCCCGAACACCAGCGAGAACAGCCAGACCAGCACGGCCGGCCTCAAGCCGGCGATGCCCAGGCCGGAAGCGGACAGCCTTGGTCGCAGCGCGAGGATCGCGTCGAGTTGCGTCATGACAGCCGTTCCCGCGCCGCTGGAGTCCGATGCCGGCGTGAGGAGCCTCCTGCCGGTATTCTGCAACTCGAAGTGATGCGCCGGGTTCCGCCCGTCGGCCAAAATTGATGCGGCAAAACGTCTTTATGAACAGCGAGTTAGGCAAATGAACGGATGTTCGGCGGCGGGCGGCTGCTGCCGTCTCCGGGGCCGCCCCAAACCTTGCTTTTCAGGGACTCAAGCCTTATAAGGCGCGCCATCTCACACGCGGACCATGGCCATCAGGCCGTCCGGTGGCCGGCGATCCTCGAGATCCGGCCCACGGGTCCGCGGAGGCATAACCGGAGCATAACATGGCACTTCCCGATTTCTCGATGCGTCAGCTTTTGGAAGCAGGCGCCCATTTCGGCCATCAGGCACACCGCTGGAACCCGAAGATGGGTCCCTATATCTTCGGCGTGCGCAACAACATCCACATCATCGACCTCGCCCAGAGCGTGCCGGCGCTGCACCAGCTCTTGCAGGCGGTGAGCGACACCGTCGCCAGGGGCGGCCGCATCCTGTTCGTCGGCACCAAGCGGCAGGCCCAGGAGGCCATTGCGGAATCCGCGAAGAAATCCGCCCAGTATTATGTCAACTCGCGCTGGCTCGGCGGCACGCTGACGAACTGGAAGACGATTTCCGGCTCGATCTCCCGCCTGCGCAAGCTGGAAGAGATGCTCGCCTCCAACGAGGCCCAGGGCTACACCAAGAAGGAGCGGCTCGACCTCCAGCGCGAGCGCGACAAGCTCGACCGCTCGCTCGGCGGCATCAAGGACATGGGCGGCCTGCCCGACATGCTGTTCGTGATCGACACGAACAAGGAAGACATCGCGATCAAGGAAGCCCGGCGTCTCGGCGTGCCGGTCGCGGCCATCATCGACACCAATTGCGATCCGAACGGCATCAATTTCGCCGTTCCGGGCAACGACGACGCCAGCCGTGCGATCTCGCTCTATTGCGACCTCGTCGCAAAGGCGGCGCTGGACGGCATCGCTCGCAGTTCCGGTGAGCGCGGCATCGACATCGGCGCAATGGCGGCTCCGATCGAGGAAGCGCTTCCGGCGGAAGCCGAGGCGAACGGCGGCTTCCAGTCGCTGTCGGGCCCCCGCGGCGTGGCGGACGACCTCGCCAAGCTCCAGGGCAGCTCTCCCGAGATCGAGAAGAAGCTGAACGATCTCGGCGTGTTCCATTACTGGCAGCTCGCCGACCTGGGCGCCGAGGATGCCCGTCGCATCGGCGAAGAAGTCGGGCTTCCCGGCCGCGTCGAGGGCTGGATCGTCCAGGCGAAGGAATTTTCGGCCGAATAGGGCCGGAGCGTTTGGCGCGGGCGCCCTGCGAGGGGCCCGCGCGCTCAGGCTGGATTGCGCGAGGCCGGGACTGTGATGCCCGGCCTTGCCGTTGGACAAGGATTTAAAGCAATGGCGATCACCGCTCAGATGGTGAAAGAACTCCGCGAGTTGACCGCGGCGGGCATGATGGACTGCAAGGCCGCCCTGACGGAGACCAACGGCGACATGGAAGCCGCAGTCGACTGGCTGCGCAAGAAGGGCCTTTCCAAGGCTGCCAAGAAGGCCGGCCGCGTCGCCGCCGAGGGCCTGATCGGCGTTTCGATCGAAGGCACCAAGGGCGCGATGGTCGAGGTCAATTCCGAGACCGATTTCGTCGCCCGCAACGACCTGTTCCAGGGTCTCGTGAAGATGGCGGCCCACACCGCGCTCAAGGTCGGCGCCGATGTCGAGGCGATCAACGCCGCTAAGGCCGGCAGCCTCACGATTGCCGAGACCGTCGCGGAAACCGTCGCCAAGATCGGCGAGAACATGACGCTGCGGCGCGCCGCCGTGCTGACGGTCGGGCAGGGCGCGATCGCCAGCTACGTGCATGGCGCGGTGGCGGATGGTCTCGGCAAGATGGGCGTGCTGGTCGCGCTGGAGTCGTCCGGCCAGGCCGATGCGCTCGCGGGTCTCGGCCGCATGGTTGCGATGCATATTGCCGCCGCCAACCCGCAGGCGGTGGACAGCGCCGGTCTCGACCCGGCTGTTCTGGAGCGGGAAAAGGCGATTTTGGCCGAGAAGCACCAGGGCAAGCCCGCCAACGTGGTGGAGAAGATCGTCGATTCCGGCCTGAAGACCTATTACAAGGAGGTCTGCCTGCTGGATCAGGTCTATATCCATGACACCAGCAAGAGCGTCGCTCAGGCTCTGAAGGAGCAGGAGGCGGCGGTCGGCGGCCCGATCACGGTGAAGGGCTTCGTTCGCTACGCGCTTGGCGAAGGCATCGAGAAGGCCGAAAGTGATTTCGCCGCCGAGGTCGCTGCCGCCAGCGGCAAGGCGTGACGCCCGCCTGACCGGCCGTTCTGGCCGGCGGAACGAGCCGGCGGCAGCCGCCGGCGGAAAGCGTGGCAGGGCCGCCTCACGGCGGCCTTGTCGTGACAGTCTGTCCGTGACGGTCTGTCGTGATATGCGGGCGAAGGAGCGGACAACATGGGGCAGCCGGTCTACCGCCGGGTTGTGGTGAAGGTTTCCGGAGAGGCGCTGGCCGGCCCCGAGGATTTCGGTCTTCACCAGCCGACCGTGGATCGTATCGCCGCCGATCTCGTCGCCGCCCGCAGGCAGGGCGTCGAGATCGCCGTCGTCATCGGCGGCGGCAACATCTTCCGGGGCGTGGAAGTCTCCGCCCAAGGCGTCTCCCGGCCGACCGGCGACACCATGGGCATGCTCGCCACGGTGATGAACTGCCTTGCCATGGAAGCGGCGCTGGAGCGCCACGGCCAGCCGGCGCGGACCCTGTGCGCGCTGGCGATGCCGGAAGTCTGCGAGCAGTTCACCCGCGCCCGCGCGCAGAAATTGCTTGCGGAAGGGCGCATCGTCCTGCTGGCGGGCGGCACCGGCAATCCCTTCTTCACCACCGATACGACCGCCGTTCTGCGCGCCGCCGAGCTTGGCGCCGATGCGGTTCTCAAGGCGACCAATGTGGACGGCGTCTATACCGCCGACCCGAAGAAGGACCCGTCCGCCACCCGTTTCGACCGGCTCACCCATGAGGAGGCCGTGTCGCGCGATCTCAAGGTGATGGACGCCACCGCCTTCACGCTTGCCCGCGAAAGCGGGATGCCTATCATCGTATTTTCCGTCGCGGACCGGGAGGCGATCGCCGCCGTGCTCGGGGGCGGGGGACGCTCGACCCTCGTTGGCGCGACCGCTATCTGACGCGCGGCGGCAGGAACCGGTTTCCGGACAGGATCGCGTCCTGATAGGCATAGGCGACGGGCGTGATTCCGCGGGAGCGGTCGGGTCCCGCTTTCATTGTTCGAGTGCCCGCCGGGTCGGGCCGTTACTGGAGTGAAGCCATGGCGACCCCCACGCACGACATCGAAGATATCCGGCGGCGGATGAATGGTGCGGTGTCGACGCTCAAAACCGAACTGAGCGGCCTGCGGACCGGTCGCGCCTCCAGCAACCTGCTGGAGCCCGTGCAGGTGGATGCCTATGGCTCGCATATGCCGCTCGGCCAGCTCGCGACCGTCAGCGTGCCGGAGCCGCGGATGATTTCCGTTCAGGTGTGGGATCGCGCCATGGTGCATGCCGTCGAGAAGGCCATCGTAAACTCGAATCTCGGCCTCAGCCCCGCGACTGAGGGGCAGGTGATCCGCCTGCGGCTTCCCGAACTCAACGAGGAACGGCGCAAGGAACTGGTGAAGGTCGCGCACAAATATGCCGAAGCCGCGAAGGTCGCCGTCCGCCATGTGCGCCGCGACGGTCTCGACACGCTCAAGAAGCTCGTCAAGGATCACCAGATGAGCGAGGATGAGCAGAAGCGTCACGATGGCGAGGTGCAGAAGGTCACCGACGCGATCATTACGGAGATCGACCAGATCGTCGCCAACAAGGAAAAGGAAATCCTCACGGTGTGAGGTCACCCCATGGCCGAGGCCGAGATATCCCGGAGCGACGCCGGAGAGGGCGCGCCGCCGCGCCATGTGGCCGTCATCATGGACGGCAATGGCCGCTGGGCGTCCGCGCGGGGGCTGCCGCGCGTGGAGGGGCATCGCCGCGGGGTCGAGGCGTTGCGGACGACCGTGCGCGCGGCGGGCGAACTCGGCATCGGCTATCTCACGATCTTTTCGTTCAGTTCGGAAAACTGGTCGCGGCCGCCGTCCGAGATCCGTGATCTGATGGGTCTGCTGCGGCGCTTCATCCGCCACGATCTCGCCGAGCTTCATGCCGCCGGCGTGCGGGTGCGGGTGATCGGCGAGCGGGCCGATCTCGACCACGACATCCGCCGGCTGCTCGACGAGGCCGAGGACCTCACGCGGGCGAACACCGGCCTGACCCTCGTGGTGGCTTTCAACTACGGCGGCCGGCAGGAGATCGCCCGCGCGGTGCAGCGGCTGGGTCGGGAGGTTGCGGAGGGGCGTCTGGCGGCCGCCGATATCACGGCCGACCTCATCGGCCGCAATCTCGACGCACCGGACATCCCCGATCCCGATCTCGTCATCCGCACCAGCGGGGAACAGCGGCTGTCCAATTTCCTGCTGTGGCAGGCGGCCTATGCGGAGTTGGTGTTTCTGCCGATCAACTGGCCGGATTTCAACCGGGCTGCGCTGGAAGGCGCATTGACGGAATTCCGTGGCCGCGAACGCCGCTTCGGCGGCCTCGTCGCCCGGACCGGGTCGTGACGTGAGCGACCCCGCCGCACCCGCGCCGCGTCCATCGCTGTTCAGCCGCGAATTGCTGCTGCGCGTCGCCTCGGCGCTGGTGATGGCGCCGCTCGCCGTCGCTGTGGCCTATTACGGAGACTGGCCCTTCGCGATCTTCTGGGGCCTCGCCGGGATCATCATCCTGAGGGAATGGACGGAACTGGTCGCTCCGGGGGAGCGGCGTTCGATCCTCGCCATCGGTATTCTTGCCATCATCCTGGGTGCGGGGCTGGCGGACAGCGGCCGTTTCGTCGGCGGGGTGCTCGTCGTTCTCATCGGCCCGCTGGCGGGCGCCGTCTTCGCGCCGGCCGGCCGCCGCGGATGGATGATCACCGGCATGGCTTATGCCGGGGCGCTGGTCATCGCCACCATCATTCTGCGCAGCGATGCGAATTACGGCCTCGCGGCCATCATCCTGCTGTTCGCCGTGGTATGGGCGACGGATATCGCGGCCTATTTCGCCGGACGGCTGATCGGCGGGCCGAAGGTGCTGCCCGCCGTGAGCCCCAAGAAAACCTGGTCGGGCGCCATCGGCGGGCTGCTGGCGGCAGTCGGCGCCGCCGCGGCAGTCGTTTATTTTTTTGCCTTGCCGGACCCGCGCGGCGTGCTCGCGATGGCGGTGCTGCTGTCCGTCGTCTCCCAGGCCGGCGACTTTTTCGAGTCCGCTTTGAAGCGCCGGTTCAATGTCAAGGATGCAAGTCAACTCATTCCGGGCCATGGCGGACTGCTGGACCGGCTGGATGGTTTCGTGCCGGCGGTCATCGTCGCCGCCCTGATCGGTCTGCTCCGGTCGCATTTCGAGGCGCCCGGCGCGGGTCTGGTGGTCTGGTGAGCCGATGAGCGGCGGTGTGCCTCGCGCGTTTCTCCATCCCGCGGCCGGCCGACTGGCCGTGGCGGAGCGCAGCGTCACGATCCTGGGCGCGACCGGCTCCATCGGGCAGAGCACGATTGATCTCGTCCGTCGCAATCGCGACCGTTACCGCGTCGAGGCCCTGACGGCCCATCGCAGCGCGGCTGCACTGGCGGAACTGGCCCGGGAGCTGGGCGCGAAATTCGCGGCGGTCGCCGATCCCGCCGCCTATGCGGACCTCAAGGCCGCCCTGGCCGGAACGGGCATCGAGGCGGCTGCGGGAGAGGCCGCGCTGGTCGAGGCGGCGAGCCGGCCGGCCGGCTGGGTGATGGCCGCGATCGCCGGCGCGTCCGGCCTGCGCGCCACGCTGGCGGCGGTGGACCGCGGCGCGATGGTGGCTCTCGCCAACAAGGAATGTCTCGTCTGCGCCGGAGCGCTGTTCATGCGCCGCGCGGCGGAGGCCGGGGCCACCATCCTGCCGGTGGATTCGGAGCACAACGCCCTGTTCCAGGCGCTGGCCGCCGGCCGGCGCGAGGATGTCGTGCGGCTGATCCTCACGGCCTCGGGCGGTCCGTTCCGCACCTGGACCCGGGAGGCGCTGGCCCGCGCCACGCTGGCGGAGGCCCTGCTGCATCCCAACTGGTCGATGGGGCCGAAGGTCACGATCGACTCCGCCACGCTGATGAACAAAGGCCTCGAACTGATCGAGGCTCATCACCTGTTCGGCCTGCCGCCGGAGCGGCTGGATGTGCTGGTTCATCCGCAATCCATCATTCATGGTCTCGTGGAATACCGGGACGGCTCACAGGTCGCCCAACTCGGCGCGCCGGACATGCGCATCCCCATCGCCCACTGTCTGGCCTGGCCGGAGCGGATCGACGGACCGGCCGCCCGGCTCGACCTCGCGGCGGCCGCCAGCCTCACTTTCGAGCCCCCGGACACCCGGCGCTTTCCGGCGCTGGCGCTGGCCCGGGCGGCGATGGTGGAGGGCGGCGCCGCTCCGACCGTACTGAACGCCGCCAACGAGATCGCCGTCGCCGGCTTCATCGAGGGCCGGCTGGATTTCATGGGGATTCCGACGCTGGTGGAAGCCACGCTGGAGGCCGCAGCTAGGGCAGGGCTCCGGAAAGCGCCGGCCAGCACCGATGAGGCGGTGGATATTGACCAAATGGCAAGATCGCTGGCGCAGGATGCCTTGCGCGAAAATGCCGTAAAGTCTTGATAGGGGTTTGCGCCCGGGTCAGGGCGCGTCGCGGCGGGGAATGGTTTGGCCATGGATTCCAGCATCTTGTCGGGAGTGAACGCGCTGAGCGGAGGCTTCCTCGGCTATGCCGTCCCGTTCCTGTTCGTCCTGACCATCGTCGTTTTCTTTCACGAACTCGGCCATTTCCTCGTCGCCCGCTGGGCCGGGGTGAAGGTTCTGACCTTTTCGATCGGTTTCGGGCCAGAGCTGTTCGGTTTCAACGACCGCCACGGCACACGCTGGAAGGTCTCGGCCATCCCCCTCGGCGGCTATGTGAAATTCTTCGGCGACGAGAACGAGGCCAGCGCGCCGGATCAGGCCGCGCTGGCGAAAATGACGGCCAGTGAGCGCAAGGTGAGCTTCCAGGCCCAGCCCGTTGGTCCGCGCGCCGCCATCGTGGCGGCCGGGCCATTCGCCAATTTCATCCTTTCGATCGCGATCTTCGCCGGCCTGTTCATGGTGGTCGGCAAGCCGAACACCTCCGCGCGGGTGGACACCATTCAGGCCGAAAGCCCGGCTGCGGTGGCCGGGTTCCAGCCCGGAGACGTTGTCGTGGCCATCAACGGTCGCGCGATCGGCACGTTTTCCGAGATGCAGCGGGTGGTGAGCGTCAACGCCGGAACCCCGCTGGAGGTGACGGTGGAGCGGGGGGGCGCGCGCAGCACGCTTCAGGCGACGCCGGCGCTCCGCGAGATCAAGGACAATTTCGGGAACACGCACCGTCTCGGCGTGCTCGGTATCACCCGCTCGATGTCCGCCGAGGATCAGCAGACCGAGCCGGTCGGCCCCGTCGCGGCGGTCGGGCTCGGGGTTCAGGAGACCTGGTTCGTGGTCGAGCGGACCTTCTCCTACATCGGCGGCATCTTCGCCGGCCGTGAATCCGCCGACCAGCTTGGCGGGCCGATCCGCATCGCCCAGGTCTCCGGGCAGGTGGCGACCGTGGGGATCGCCGCGCTGCTGCATTTGGCCGCGGTGCTGTCCGTCTCCATCGGGTTGCTGAACCTGTTTCCGGTTCCGCTGCTCGATGGCGGCCATCTTCTGTTCTATGGAATCGAGGCCGCGCGCGGGCGGCCGCTGTCGGAACGGGCGCAGGAATACGGTTTCCGGATCGGGCTGGCGCTGGTCTTGATGTTGATGATTTTTGCGACCTTTAACGACATTCTTCATCTACGGTCGTCATGATGGTGGCGAAAGCGCAACATCGGGCTTTGAACGGTGAAGCGCAGCAGGGCATCGGTTGCACGGGAGCGGAAATCCTGTAAAACCGAAACGCTTGGAGATTCTGACGATTATCGTCGGTCTGAGAGCTAAAAAAGATAGCTAAGGGCGTGCGGCGCATGCAGTTTGGTGTGGGGTTCCTCCGGAAGTTGGGTTTTGCCGGCGTTCTGCTCGGCGGACTTGCCGTGATGATGGGCGGGGTGATGGTTGCGCCGGCACCGGCGCAGGCCCAGTCGATTGCCGTCGAAGGCAATCGGCGCGTGGAGGCGGAAACCGTCCGCTCGTATTTCCGGCCGGGTCCCGGCGGCCGCCTCGGCGACATCGAGGTTGATGCCGGCCTCAAGGCGCTTTACGGCACCGGCCTGTTTCAGGATGTGCGGATCAATCGCGCCGGCGGCCGCCTGGTCGTCACCGTGGTCGAGAATGCCGTCATCGATCAGGTTGTTTTCGAGGGTAACAGACGCCTGAAGGCCGAGCAGCTTTCGACCGAGGTGCAGTCCAAGCCGCGCGGCGCGCTGTCCAGCGCCATCGTCCAGTCCGACACCCAGCGTATCGTCGAGCTGTATCGCCGCACCGGCCGCTACGAGGTGACCGTCGAGCCGAAGGTAATCGACCTGCCGAACGGCCGGGTCAATCTCGTCTTCGAGATCAATGAAGGCGCCAAGGTCGGTATCAAGGAAATCCGCTTCGTCGGCAACAAGGCGTTCTCGTCCTATCGCCTGAAGGACGCGATCAAGACCTCGGAGAGCGGGCTGCTCAGCTTCCTCAGCTCGACCGACGTCTATGACGCCGACCGCATCGAGGCCGACCGCGATCTACTGCGTCGCTTCTATCTCAAGCGCGGCTATATCGACGTCCGCATCGTTTCCGCCCTTGGAGAGTTCGATCCCGAGCGGCGCGGCTTCGTGGTCACCTTCCATATCGAGGAAGGCGAGCAGTACAAGGTCGGCGCGGTCGATGTGCAGTCCAACGTGCGCAGCGTCGAGCCCGGCATGGTGCGCTCCATGGTCCGGACCTCCCGCGGCGACGTGTTCAACTCCGAAGCCGTCGAAAAGAGCGTCGAGGATATGACGATCGAGGCGGCGCGCCGGGGCTATTCCTTCGCGGCGGTGCGCGTGCGCGCCGACCGGAATGACGCCACCCGCTCGGTGGACCTCACCTATGTGGTCGACGAGGGCGCGCGCGTCTACATCGAGCGGATCAATGTCCGCGGCAACTCCCGGACCCGCGACTATGTGATCCGCCGTGAGTTCGACGTGTCCGAAGGCGACCCGTACAACCGCGCCCTGATCGCCCGCGCCGAGCGCCGCCTGAAGAACCTGAATTTCTTCAAGGATGTGAAGATCACGGACGAGCCCGGTTCCGCGCCGGACCGTGTGATCGTCAACGTCAACGTCGAGGAAATGTCCACCGGCGAGTTCTCGATCTCGGCTGGCTATTCGACGGCGGACGGCATCATCGGCGAGGTCAGCGTCGCCGAACGCAACCTGCTGGGACGTGGCCAGTATGCCAAGATCGCGGCGCAGTTCGGCCAGCGGACCCGCGGTTTCGACGTCTCCTTCGTCGAGCCGTATCTGCTGGGCTATCGCGTCGCGCTGGGGCTCGATCTGTTCGTGAAGCAGAATCTGGCGTCCAACTACGTCTCCTATGACAGCCGCACCATCGGCGGAAACGTCCGCCTCGGCTTCTCGCTGCGCGAGGACCTGAGCCTGCAACTGCGCTATTCGGGCTATCAGCAGGAAATCAAGCTGCCGGAGGTTCTGAACAACTGTAATATCGATCCGACCTGGGGACCGATCCTTCCGGCGCCGGCCTGCTACGCCGACGGTGAAGCCTCGCTGCCGATCCGCATGGCGATCGCGAACGGTCCCATCTTTACCTCGCTGGTCGGCTATACGCTCGCCTACAACACCCTCGACAACACCCGGAACCCGACCGCCGGCTGGTCCGCCGAACTGCGTCAGGATTTCGCCGGCGTCGGTGGCGACGTGAATTTCATCCGCACCACGGGCGAGATCCGCCGCTATCACGAGATCATGCCGGACTTTGTCGGCGTCGCGAAGGTTCAGGCCGGTCACATCGCCGCCTGGGGTAACCAGCAGCTCCGCATGCTCGACCACTTCCAGATGGGGCCGTCGCTGGTCCGCGGCTTCGCGCCGTCCGGCATCGGCCCGCGCGACCTGACGCCGGGAACGACCGGCGACGCGCTGGGCGGCACGGCCTATTGGGGCGCGAGCGTCGAGGTCCAGACGCCGCTGTTCTTCGCGCCGCGTGACTTCGGCATCAAGTTCGCCGTCTTCGCCGACGCCGGCTCGGTCTATGATTACCGCGGTCCGACCTCCTGGGCGCGGACCGGCGAGACGCTGAACGTCGCCGACTCCAACAAGATCCGCTCCTCGGTCGGTGCCGGTCTGGTGTGGGACTCGCCGTTCGGTCCGCTGCGGTTCGACTATGCGATTCCGCTGACCAAGGAGAGCTACGACCGGGTTCAGGAATTCCGGTTCGGCGGCGGCACCAAGTTCTGAGGCTTGGCAAGGACGGCGTCGCGGGAGCCTGATGCGACCCGTGGCTGATTTTCAGGACCGTGAACCATCGCCATGGTTCACGGTCCATTCATATGGCGGGCCGGTCCACGGCCATATGGCATGACCGACTCGATGTTCTTCAAAGCAGCGGACGGCCTGACGGTGAGCGAGATCGCTTCGCTCACCGAGGGCAAGTTGCGCCCGGGTGCTTCGGGACAGGCGGCCGCCCGGCCTATCACAGGCATCGCCGCGCTCGACCGCGCGGGCCCGGGAGACGCTACTTTCTTCGACAATGTCCGCTATGCGGCCGACCTGACGCACAGCCGTGCGGGGTTGTGTTTCGCGTCCGCCCGGCTGGTGGATCGGATTCCGGAACGTATTGTCACGGTCGAGGTGCGAGACCCTTATCGCGCCTTCGTCACGCTCTCGCGGGCGCTGTTTCCCGACGCTCTGCGGCCGTCCTCCATGTACGAAGCCGGCGCGGCGCCGTCTCTGGCGGGCAGCATACATCCCTCCGCCCGCCTGGAGGCCGACGTCTGGGTCGAGCCCGGCGCAATCGTCGGGGCCGACGCGGAGATCGGCGCCGGCAGCCGGATCGCCGCGGGAGCCGTGGTGGGCCCGGGCGTGCGCATTGGCCGGGATTGCGCCATCGGCGCGAATGCGACCATCAGTCATGCTCTGATCGGGGACCAGGTGGTGATCCATCCCGGCGTCCATATCGGCCAGGACGGCTTCGGCTATGTCATGGGCGCGGCGCATCTGAAGGTGCCGCAGATCGGCCGCGTCATCATCCAGAATGATGTCGAGATCGGCGCGGGCACGACGATCGATCGTGGCGCCAACCGCGACACGATCATCGGCGAGGGCAGCAAGATCGACAACCTGGTGCAGATCGGCCACAACGCCACGATCGGCCGCCACTGCGTGATCGTGGCTCAGACCGGTATTTCGGGCAGCGTGACGTTGCAGGATTTTGTCGTGCTCGGTGCCCGGGTCGGCATCAACAATCACGTCACGGTGGGCGAGGGCGCGCAGATCGCCGCGACCAGCACCATCAAGGACGACGTGCCCCCCCGGGCGCGCTGGGGCGGAAGCCCGGCCAAGCCGGCCAAGCTCTGGTTCCGTGAGATCATCGCGCTGGAGCGGCTGGCCAGGGGCGACAACGCAGGCGCCGCGGATCAGGACAAGAAACGATCAGGTGAAGAAGGACACTCCGATGGATGAGCAAACCGGAGAAATTCTCCAGTCCGCCGATATCGCGGAAATCCTGAAGGCGCTGCCTCACCGCTACCCGTTCCTGCTGGTGGATCGCATCGTCGGCATGAAGGACGACGAGAAGGCCATCGGCATCAAGAATGTGACAGCCAACGAGCCGCAGTTTCAGGGCCATTTTCCGGGCAATCCGGTGTTTCCGGGTGTCCTGCTCATCGAGGGCATGGCGCAGACGGCCGGCGTTCTCTGCCTGCGGGCTCTTGAAAAGAATGCGGACCGCCCGCGCGCGGTGTATTTCATCACCATCGACAAGGCCAAGTTCCGCAAGCTGGTCGTGCCCGGCGACACGGTCGAATACCATATGACCAAACTGAACCGTCGCAAGATGATGTGGTGGTTCCGCGGCGAGGCGAAGGTCAACGGCCAGACAGTGGCTGAGGCCGAAGTCGGCGCCGTGATCGCCGATATGTGAGAACCCATGGCGATTGACCCCACGGCGAGGATCGAGGACGGCGCGCGGATCGGGCAGGATGTCAGCATCGGCCCGTTCTGCGTAGTCGGACCGCATGTCACCATCGGCGATGGCTGCGTGCTGAAGTCTCATGTGAGCATCCAGGGCCACACCGCCATCGGTGCCCGCACCGTCGTCGCGCCCTTTGCCTCGCTCGGCGCGCCGCCGCAGTCGGTGCATTATCATGGCGAGCCGACGCGGCTGACCATCGGCACGGATTGCGACATCCGCGAAGGTGTGACGATGAATATCGGAACGGTGGATGGGCACGGCGAAACCGTTGTCGGCGACCGCTGCTTTCTGATGGCCAACGCCCATGTCGCGCATGACTGCATCGTCGGCGACGATGTGATCTTCGCGAATTGCGCCACGCTGGGCGGGCATTGCGTGATCGGTGCACGGACCTTCATCGGCGGGCTATCCGCCGTGCATCAGTTCACCCATATCGGGGAGGGCGCGATGATCGCCGGCGTCACCGGCGTGCGCTCGGACGTCATTCCCTTCGGTCTGGCGGCTGGTTCGCTCGCCAGTCTGGCGGGATTGAATCTCGTCGGCCTCAAGCGGCGGAAGGTGAGCCGTGACAGCATCCACGCCCTGCGCGGGGCCTACCGGCTGCTGTTCGACCATGAACAGGACACCTTTGCGCGCCGCAGGGATCTGGCGCGCGAGCGCTTCGGACAGGATGAACTGGTCGTGCGCGTGCTCGATTTCATCGGCCAGGACCGCGACCGTGCATTGTGTATGCCGCATCGCGACGGCTCGAAGGCAGAGTGAGATGACCCGGACCGCGCAGGACGGCACGTCCGGTGGCCTGGTCGAACACACACCGCTGGCCGTCATCTGCGGCGGCGGCAGCCTGCCCCGGGCCGTGGTCGAGGCCGTCACCCGCCGGGGACGGGCAGTCGCCATTTTCGCCCTCAAAGGTTTTGCCGACCCTGCGCTGGTGGAGGGCCATCCCCATCTGTGGGGAACAGTGACGCAATATGGAAGATTCCGCCGTTTTGCGCGCGCGCAGGGCTGCCGCGAGGTAGTGCTCATCGGCTCCGTGCTGCGGCCCTCGCTGTCCCAGCTCAGCTTCGATCTCGCCACGGTGTCGCTGATCCCACGGTTTGTCGCCGCCCTGCGAGGGGGCGACGATCATCTGCTCTCCGCCCTGGCGCGTGTGATGGAAGAGGACGGGTTCCGGCTGCTCGCCTCTCATGACGTGGCGCCGGATATCCTGATGCCGGCGGGCCTGCTCGGGCGGGTTCAGCCATCGGAAGACGACACGGCGGATATCCGCCGCGGGCTCGGGCTGCTGGCGGCGATGGGGCCGTATGATGTCGGGCAGGCCGTGGTCGTCGCCCGCGGCTATGTGCTGGCCGTCGAGGCGGCGGAGGGCACGGACCTCATGTTGCAGCGGGTTGCGGACCTGCGGGGTCACCGGCGCGTTCCCACGCGGGCCGGGCAGGGCGTGCTGGTCAAGGCGCCCAAACCCCATCAGGACAGAAGGATCGACCTGCCGACCATCGGCCCTGACACCGTGGAGGGCGTCGCCCGGGCCGGCCTCGCCGGGCTTGCGGTTGCCGCCGGCTCCAGCCTCGTGGCGGAGATGGAAGCGCTCGTGGAAAGCGCTGACCGGCTTGGCATCTTCGTCGCCGGGTGGAGTCCGGAGCAGAACGGACCAGACCCATGACCGCCGGGACCGGATCGGAATCCCCGCGCCATCCGCTGCGTATTTTCATCGTGGCCGGCGAAGCCTCCGGCGACCATCTGGGGGCCGCGCTGATCGATGCGATCCGTGCCGATGCCGGGAATGAGGTGCAGTTCAGCGGCGTCGGAGGTGCCGCCATGGCGGCCCGGGGCGTGCGCAGCCTGATCTCCATGGAAGACGTATCGATAGTTGGATTTTCTAATATATTCAAAAGTTTAAAGAAAATTCTTCGACATATATCTTATGTATCTCAAGTTATTTCTCAAGAATGCCCTGACGCGCTCGTCATCATCGACAGTCCTGAATTCACTCATAGAATTGCAAGGAAAGTCAGGCATTTTTCTCCGGATATTCCCATTGTAGATTATGTTTCACCTTCGGTCTGGGCATGGCGGCCCTGGCGGGCGAAGGCCATGCGCAGCTATGTCGATCATGTGCTGGCGCTGCTGCCGTTCGAGGTCGATGTGCACCGGCGGCTCGGCGGGCCGCCATGCAGCTATGTCGGCCATCCGCTGAGCGAGCAGGTCGATACCTTGCGGCCGTCCGCTCCGGAGCAGGCGCGGCGGCAGGCCGAGCCGCCGGTGGTGCTCCTGCTGCCGGGAAGCCGCTCCAGCGAGATCGCCGCCCTCGGCCCAGTGTTCGGGGAGACCGTCGCGCGCCTCGCCGGGCGCGGGGTAACTTCACCGGATTTCGTTTTGCCGACCCTGCCGCATCTCGCGGACAGGATCGGGGCACTCGTCGCCAACTGGCCGGTGCGGCCGCGGATCGCCATCGGCGAGGATGAGAAGCGGGCCGCCTTCCGGGTCGCGCGAGCCGCGCTGGCGGCGTCGGGCACCGTTACGCTGGAGCTGGCGCTGGCCGGCATCCCGACCGTCGCCGCCTACCGGGTGTCCGCGCTTGAAGCCTTCGTCGCCCGGCGGCTGGTGAAGAGCCCCTCGGTGATTCTCGCCAATCTCGTCATCGGCGAGAATGTCGTGCCGGAATTCCTCCAGGAGGACTGCACCGCCGCCAGTCTCGCCGCCGCGCTCGCGCCCCTGCTGGCCGATACGCCGGAACGCACCCGGCAGCTCGCCGCCTTCGCGCGGCTGGACGGCATCATGAAGATCGGGGAATTCCGGCCGAGCGATGAGGCTGCCCGGATCGTGCTGTCCTATGCCCGGAACGGCAGACGAACGGCCGTCACTCCGGCGTGAGCCGGTTCGGCGGCGAGGGCGTGGCGGACGTTTCCGGCCGCGAGAGCATCCCTCATATGGCTTCGCTGAAGGACAAACGAAAAGGGCGCGGAAACCGCGCCCTTTCAATTCCAAGAATATCCGGCCGGCTTACTTGCGGCGGGAGATCGGCTGATAGTCGCGCTGGGGCGAGCCGATGAAGAGCTGGCGCGGACGGCCGATCTTCTGCTTCGGGTCCTCGATCATTTCCTTCCACTGGGCGATCCAGCCGACGGTGCGGGCCAGC
Organism: Xanthobacteraceae bacterium; assembly: GCA_035556495.1. GTDB lineage: Bacteria > Pseudomonadota > Alphaproteobacteria > Rhizobiales > Xanthobacteraceae > CANKHJ01. The sequence continues at coordinate 32,017 of DATMEW010000061.1, forward strand.
GCGAACAGCACAGTGAACATCGTGGTCGGGAAGCCCATCGCCTTGAGCGTGATACCCGAATAGAAGTCCACATTCGGGTAGAGCTTCTTCTCGATGAAATACTCGTCGTGCAGCGCGATGCGCTCCAGCTCCATGGCGACCTCGAGCAGCGGATCGTCCTTGACGCCGACTTCCTTCAGCACCTCGTGGCAGGTCTGCTGCATGATCCGGGCGCGCGGATCGTAATTCTTGTAGACGCGATGGCCGAAGCCCATGAGGCGGAACGGATCGTCCCGGTCCTTCGCGCGCTTGATGTATTCGGGAATGCGATCGACCGAGCCGATCTCCTCCAGCATCTTCAGTGCGGCTTCGTTGGCGCCGCCATGGGCTGGGCCCCAGAGGCAGGCGATGCCGGCCGCGATGCAGGCGAAGGGATTCGCACCGGAGGAGCCGGCGAGGCGTACCGTGGAGGTCGAGGCGTTCTGCTCATGGTCGGCATGGAGGATGAAGATGCGGTCCATGGCGCGCGCCAGCACCGGGTTCACCTTGTAATCCTCCGCCGGCACGGCGAAGCACATGTTCAGGAAGTTGGAGGCGTAGTCGAGATCGTTCTTCGGATAAACGAAGGGCTGGCCGATGGTGTATTTATAGGCCATCGCCGCCAGTGTCGGCATCTTCGCGATCATGCGGATCGAGGCGACCATGCGCTGATGCGGATCGGAGATGTCGGTCGAGTCGTGATAGAATGCGGCAAGCGCACCGACGCAGCCGGTCATCACCGCCATGGGATGCGCGTCGCGGCGGAAGCCCTGGAAGAACCGGTTCATCTGCTCGTGCACCATCGTGTGGCGCGTCACGCGGTAGTCGAAATCGGACTTCTGCGTGGGGGTCGGCAGTTCGCCGTAAAGCAGCAGATAGCAGGTTTCGAGGAAGTCGCCGTGCTCCGCGACCTGCTCGATGGGATAGCCGCGATAGAGCAGGATGCCTTCGTCGCCGTCGATATAGGTGATCTCGGATTCGCAGCTCGCCGTGGAGGTGAAGCCCGGATCGTAGGTGAACATGCCGCTCTGGGCATAGAGCTTGCCGATGTCGATGACCGACGGCCCGACGCTTCCATCCAGAATGGGCAGAGACCACGTATTGTCGCCGACGGTGAGCTGGGCAGTTCTTGTTTGCGCGCCTGTCTTGGCATCCATGGCGGGGCCCTCGCTGGTTCCTGAAACACACTACGGCCGCCGACCGGCAGAGCCGGTGGGCCGTACTTTCACTGGTGGCGTAACCCATCCAAGTGTGCGCCGCAAGATAAACGGAGTCCGGCCATCGGGGGAAAAGTTCCGGCCGCAATGTCCGGAACTCGGCTTATCCCGCGGCTGTCGCCGTTGCTGCCTGATCGCGCAGGCGGGCAATGCTTTCGTCCCGTCCCAGCACCGCGAGAACATCGAAAATCGGCGGGGAGGTGATCCGGCCGGTCAGGGCGGCGCGCAGTGGCTGGGCGACCGTGCCGAGCTTGACGCCGCGCTGTTCCGCAAACTGGCGGACAGCATTTTCCGTCGCAGCGGCGCTCCATTCGGTCACGGTCTGGAAGGATTCCAACAGATCGCCAAGCGTTGCGCGGGCCTCGGGCGTCAGCAGGGCCGCCGCCTTGTCCTGGACGGAAATCGGGCGCGGCTCCAGCAGGAAGGCGGCGCCGTCGATCAGTTCCAGCAGGGTCTTGGCGCGGGCCTTCAGTCCCGGCATCGCGGTGACGATGCGTTGCCGGACATCCGGAGTGAGACGCCTCGCGATGTCGGCTCCCTCCGGAATGTAGGGCAGCAAAGCCTCGATCTCGGCCATCAAATCCTCGTCGGACATCTGGCGGATGTAGAGGCCGTTGAGATGCTCCAGCTTGGCGAAGTCGAACCGGGCGGGCGAACGGCCGATCTGCGGCATGTCGAAGGCGCGGATCATCTCCTCGGTGCTGAACACCTCCTGGTCGCCGTGGCTCCAGCCGAGCCGCACCAGATAGTTCCGCAAGGCGGCGGGCAGATAGCCCATTGACCGATAGGCATCGACGCCCAGCGCGCCATGGCGCTTGGACAGCTTGGAGCCGTCCGGGCCGTGGATCAGCGGGATATGCGCCATGACCGGAACGGCCCAGCCCATCGCATCGTAGATCTGCCGCTGGCGGGCCGCGTTGGTCAGGTGGTCGTCGCCGCGGATGATATGGGTGATGCCCATGTCATGGTCGTCCACCACAACCGCCAGCATGTAGGTCGGCGTGCCGTCCGAGCGCAGCAGCACGAGATCGTCGAGCTGATCGTTGCGCCAGGTCACGCGACCTTGAACCTGATCGTCGATGATCGTCTCGCCATCGAGGGGCGCCCTGAAGCGGATGACCGGTTTCACGCCGGCGGGCGCGTCGGCCGGTTCGCGGTCGCGCCAGCGCCCGTCATAGAGGCGGCCACGGCCTTCCTGCCGTGCCGCCGCACGCATGATCTCCAGTTCCTCCGGCGTCGCATAGCAGCGGTAGGCATGGCCCGAGGTCAGAAGCTGCTCCGCGACCTCGCGATGGCGGGCGGCGCGGGCGAACTGGTAGACAGGCTCCTCGTCCCAGTCCACGCCGAGCCAGCGCAGCCCGTCCAGAATCGCGGCAATGGCGGGGTCCGTCGAGCGCTGGCGGTCGGTATCCTCGATCCGCAGAAGCATTTTGCCGCCACGGCCCCGGGCATAGAGCCAGTTGAACAGGGCGGTGCGCGCGCCACCGATATGCAGGAAGCCGGTGGGGGATGGAGCAAAGCGGGTGACGACGGAGTCGGTCATCTCTGGGAACTCGGTTGCGCGGGATCTTGCCGTGTTCGCGGCGGCCGGAATCAGGAAGCGGATGGCTTGAGGCCGGTCGCCGGCATTCTGCGCAGACGGCTTGCGCTCGGGTCCGGATTTGGCGGATAGGTCTTTAGCAATACCGACCGGGCTTGACGACCCCTGTTTCTGGAATGGACCTGAACGGATGACAGATGGCGAAACGATGACGGCGGAGGCGGGGCGCGATTTCATTCGCGACGTCGTCCACGACGATCTGGCGGCCGGGCGGCACGAAAGCGTGGTGACCCGCTTTCCCCCGGAGCCGAACGGCTATCTCCATCTCGGCCATGCGAAGTCCATCTGCCTGAATTTCGGCGTGGCGGAGGAATTCGGCGGCCGCTGCCACCTGCGCTTCGACGACACCAACCCGACCCGCGAGGAGCAGGAATTCATCGATGCGATCCAGCAGGATGTCCGCTGGCTCGGTTTCGACTGGGGCGAGCATCTGCATTACGCCTCCGATTATTTCGAGCAGCTCTACGCCTGGGCGCAATACCTGATCCGGGCCGGCAAGGCTTATGTGGACGACCAGTCCCAGGAGGATATCCGGGCGACCCGCGGCACGCTGACCGAGCCCGGCACGGACAGCCCGTTCCGCAACCGCGGCATCGACGAGAATCTCGACCTGTTCGCGCGGATGCGGGCCGGCGAGTTTCCGAACGGCGCGCGGGTGCTGCGCGCGAAGATCGACATGACCTCCGGCAACATCAACCTGCGTGATCCGGTGATGTATCGCATCCTGCACGCGGCTCATCCGCGCACGGGCGAGGCATGGTGCATCTACCCCAGTTACGATTTCGCCCATGGCCAGTCCGATGCCATCGAGAAGATCACCCATTCGATCTGCACGCTGGAATTCGCCGATCACCGGCCGCTCTATGATTGGTTCATCCAGAGCCTGCCGGTGCCTTCGCAGCCGAAGCAGTATGAATTCGCGCGGCTGAACCTCAGCTACACTTTGCTGTCCAAGCGGGTGCTGACGGGACTGGTCCGCGAGGGGCATGTCGCGGGCTGGGACGATCCGCGCATGCCGACGCTGGCGGGCCTGCGCCGGCGCGGCGTGCCGCCCGAGGCGCTGCGGGATTTCGTCAAGCGCATCGGCGTCGCCAAGGCGAACAGCCTGGTCGATGTCGCCATGCTGGATCACGCGATCCGGGAAGTGCTGAACCGGACCGCCCAGCGCCGCATGGCCGTGCTCCGCCCGCTCAAGGTTGTCATCGAGAACTATCCGGAAGGACAGACGGAAGAGCTGGAGGCAGTGAACCATCCGGACGATCCGGCGGCCGGCACGCGCCGCATCCGCTTCGGCCGCGAGATCTATATCGAGCAGGATGACTTCATGGAGAATCCGCCGAAGAAATTCTTCCGGCTCTCTCCCGGCAGCGAGGTGCGCCTGCGCTACGCCTATTTCATCACCTGCCGCGAGGTCGTGAAGAATGCCGCCGGCGAAGTCATCGAATTGCGCTGCACTTACGATCCGGCTACGCGCGGCGGCAACGCGCCGGACGGGCGCAAGGTGAAGGCAACGATCCACTGGGTTTCGGCGGCGGATGCCGTGCCCGTGGAGTTGCGGCTCTACGAGCAGTTGTTCAAGGACCCGGTGCCGGACCCTGCCGACTTCGCCGGCGCACTCAATCCCCATTCGATGGAGGTGCTGAGCGGCGCGCTGGTCGAGCCGGCCGTCGTCGAGAGCAACAGCGCTGCGCCCTTGCAGTTCGAGCGGCAGGGCTATTTCTCCCGTGATCCGGACTCCGCGCCCGGCAGGCCCGTGTTCAACCGCACGGTCGGCCTGCGGGACACCTGGGCCAAGGTGAAGTCGAACTGAGCCGGGTGTCCGCCACATATGCGCGGCTGTTGAACGAAGTCCGTGCGTCCGGTTGCACCCGCCTGTAGGCTGTCCCGGCAGGCCGCCAAGAGCCTGCGGCGGTGGGGCCATGCCGAAACGGGGCAGGGGGCAGGAACGGGCGGAAGAGCGTGTCGATGTCCTGCGGCCGCGGGGTGTCGCATGGCCGCCGGTCGCCGGCGACTGGCTGCGCCCCGGGCGAGTCGCGGCGGAACTCCTGCTTGCACGGGGCTCTGGCTGGCTCGAAGCTGAACGAACCTCCTTCCAGTTCCTGCCCTGGCTGGCGATCGGATTCGGCTTCGGCATCGTGCTCTATTTCGCCGCCGGGACGGAGCCCGCGCCGGCAGCGGCTCTCGGGCTGGTCGCGGTCTGCGCCGTGTTCGCGGTCGCGATGCGCAACCGGCCGCCGGCGCTGATTCTTTCCATGGTCGCTCTGGCCATCGCCGCAGGCTTTGCGGTCGCCTGCGTGAAGCGCGTCGTGATCGAACACGAGATGCTGCGGTCCGCCGTGTGGAACGCTGCCGTTTCCGGCTTTGTCGAAGCGCGCGAGCAGCGCGAACGGACCGACCGGATCGTCGTGAAAGTGGTCTCCGTCGATGGCCTCCGCCTGCGCGAGAAGCCGGCGCGGGTCCGGGTTTCACTGAAGAAGGGGACGGCGCCGCCTGTCGGCGCTTTCGTCGAGTTCCGCGCCCGGCTGACGCCGCCGCTCGAACCGCTGCGCGCCGGCGGCTACGATTATGCGCGGGATCTCTATTTCAAGGGCATCGGTGCGTCGGGCTTCGTTCTCGGTGCAATCCGCATCAGGGAGCCGCCGCCGCTTGTGCAGCCCGGCCTGAATCTCGCCGTGACCGCCTATGTTCAGGGGCTGCGCGAGGCGATCGACGCCCGTATCCGCGCCGTGCTCGAGGGAGACCATGCGGCCATCGCATCGGCGCTGATCACCGGCAAGCGCGACGCCATCTCCGCCAGCGCCAACGAAGCGATGTATGTTTCAAGCCTGGCGCATGTCTTGTCGATCTCCGGCTATCACATGGCGGTGGTCGCGGGACTGGCGTTCTTCGTGCTGCGTGCGATCCTGGCGCTGTCGCCGACGCTGGCCAGCAACTATCCGATCAAGAAGTGGTCTGCCTTCGGTGCGTTTCTTGTCGCGGCTTTCTATCTGCTGCTCTCGGGCGCCGAAGTGGCGACACAACGCTCCTTCATCATGGTGGCGATCGTGCTGTGCGGCGTCATGCTGGACCGGCCGGCGCTGACGCTGCGCACACTCGCGATCGCCGCTTTCGCGGTGCTCGCGGTGATGCCGGAAGCGGTGGTGCATCCCAGCTTTCAGATGTCCTTCGCCGCCACGCTGATCCTGATTGCCGGCTATCGCGCCGGTCTCGACTGGACGCGCGCTTCCGCCGAAAATTCATTCGCGGCGAGAATGGCTCTGTGGGGCATACGCGAGGTCGCGATGCTGGTGATCGCCTCGCTGCTGGCGGGCCTCGCGACCGCGCTGTTCGCGGCCTATCACTTTCACCGGTTCTCGTCTTACGGCGTTCTGTCGAACCTCCTTGCGATGCCCGTCGTCTCGGCCTGGGTCATGCCGGCCGGCATTCTCGGGGTCGTCTCCATCCCGTTCGGCTTCGACGGAATATGGTGGCGGATCATGGGCGAAGGCATCGACTGGATGGTCGCCATCGCCCAATGGGTGTCGGACCTGCCCGGCGCGCTGGTGCATCTCCGGGCTTTCGGCGTCGGTCCGCTGCTGCTGGCGACCGGCGGCCTCGTCGTCTTCTGCCTGATGCGATCGCCGCTGCGCTCGGCCGGGCTCATCGTGATGATCGCGGCCGGCGGCTGGGCGATGCGGACCCCGCCCCCCGATATCCTGATCGCACCGGGGGGCGCGAGCGTCGCGGTCCGCACCGCCGAGGGGCGACTGGCCATTCTGCGCGGCGGCTCCGATGCGTTCGTGGTGCGGAACTGGCTGGCCGCGGATGGCGACAGCCGGGACGCCAGCGACAAGGCATTGGCGGCGGCTTTCACCTGCGATGACCTGGGATGTGTCGCGCGCCTTGCCGATGGCAGGCTGCTGGCGGCGGCCAGGCATCCCGCCGCGCTGGACGACGACTGCGCTCATGCGGCGCTGGTCGTTGCCGCCTTCGACGTTCGGCGCAACTGCGAGGCAGCCCTGGTGATCGATCGGCAAAGCAGCCTGGACAGCGGCGGACGGGAAATCCGGCTGACCGACTCCGGGCTGGTCGAGAGCCGCATCAGGCCAAAAGGGATCGATCGGCCGTGGCGGCCGGCGCGCAGCGAGGCCAGTGAAGGCGCGGCCGCATCGGCTAGCCGGGCCGGAAGCGCTGAAGGCACCCCGCAGGACGCAACGCCGAGAGCGGAAGATCTCGATCCCGACGATTGATGCGTTACGCCGCCCTGACGATTGGTTTGGTATGCCGCGCGGGGCGGCATCGTATGGCGAAAAACACGAGCGCCCCACAGGGCCTCTGCGGTGCAGGGGGCTGCATAGCAGCCGTCGAGGGCGCAGAGGCAGCACGACCACCTCACAGGGCTCCCCGCACCGGAGGGCTCCCACAGTCCGTCAGTAGCGGCGGAACAGGCCGATCAGCTTGCCCTGAATCCGCACCCGGTTGGGCGGAAGAATCCGCACCTCATAGGAGGCATTGGCCGGCTCCAGCGCGATGGAGGCGCCGCGCCGGCGGAAACGCTTGAGCGTGGCTTCCTCGTCGTCGATCAGGGCGACGACGATATCGCCGGTGTCGGCAGCGTCGGATTTCTTGATGACCGCCATGTCGCCGTCGAGAATGCCGGCCTCGATCATGGAATCGCCGCGGACTTCCAGCGCGTAATGGTCGCCGGAGCCGATCATGTCCGGCGGCATGCTGATCATGGAATTGCGGTTCTGGATCGCCTCGATGGGCGTGCCGGCGGCGATCCGTCCCATGACGGGGATTGAGACGGCGCGGCTCGCGGCGACATCCTCCACCGCCGCCTCGACGGCAGCGGCGGCCCGGTTGCGGCCGAGATTGCCTTCGATCACGCTGGGCGTGAAGCCCCGCGCGCGCGCCGGGGTTGCGGATTCCGGAAGCTTGATAACCTCGATGGCACGGGCGCGGTTCGGCAGGCGGCGGATGAAGCCGCGCTCTTCCAGCGCCGTGATGAGCCGGTGGATGCCGGATTTGGAACGCAGGTCCAGCGCGTCCTTCATCTCGTCGAACGAGGGCGGAACGCCGGCCTCTTTCAGCCGCTCGTGGATGAAGCGCAGAAGTTCGGCCTGCTTGCGCGTGAGCATGTCGCAATCCTCAAGGTCACGGTCACGAACGAATCCGTCCGAAACAAATCATGAACGAACACTATCTGTTCGATAGATGTTCCGCAACCTCTTAATGGATCGTCAAAGCGCCCGAAGTGGCTTCAAACCGCCAGGCGCAGCATCCGGCAGGGCTCGCCCGCCCTGGCCGGCTGCGCGAGCGGCCCGCGAATCACCAGCGCGCCCCCTTGAGCGAGCGGGGCCAGCATGGAACTGTCCTGGGTCTGGAATGGCGTTGCGATCCAGCGGCCCGCCTCATCCTGTTCCAGACGGGCGCGGAGATAATCCTCACGCTCGTCATTCCCCGGCAGGTCGCAGCCGAGCCGGGCCTGCTCCTCCGGCAGCGTCAGGTCGGTCCGTCCCGACAGCCGGCGCAGCAGCGGAATCAGAAACAGCACGGCACAGACATAGGCCGAGACCGGGTTCCCGGGCAGGCCCAGCACATGCATGTCGCCGATCCGGCCATGCATCATCGGCCGGCCGGGCCGCATCGCGATCTTCCAGAAGGAGAGGGCGATGCCTTCTTCCTTCAGGGCGTCCTGCACGAGGTCATAATCGCCAACGGACGCGCCGCCGGACGTGACGAGAACGTCCGTGCCGGCCTCACGCGCGCGGCGGATGGCGGCGACGGTTTCCGGCACGCGGTCCGGCGCAACGCCAAGGTCGAGCGTGTCCGCGCCCTCGCTGCGGGCGAGGCCGAGAATGGCGAAGCCGTTGGAATAGACGATCTGGCCGGGTCGGGGCTCGGTGCCCGGCGCGACAAGTTCATCGCCGGTTGCGAGCATGGCGACCTTCGGGCGACGATGCACCGGCAGCGTGGGATGGTTCATGGCGGCGGCCAGCGCGAGGTCGCGGGCCGTCAGACGATGGCTGGCCGGCAGCAGCACGTCGCCGGTGCGGAAGTCGAGGCCGGCGCGGCGGACATTCTTGGCCGGCGGAGCGGAGGCATTGATGACCACCACATTGCCGTCGCGGGTCGTGTTTTCCTGAATGACGACGGTGTCGGCTCCATCAGGCAGAAAGCCGCCGGTGAAGATGCGGGCGGCTTCGCCGGGCTTGATAGGCCGGGCGAAAGGATGGCCGGCCGGGACCTCACCAATGACCTTCAGGCTGGCCGGAACGGTGGCGACATCGGCCGCGCGAACCGCATAGCCGTCCATGGCGGACACATCCGCCGGAGGTTGGCTGCGCCGGGCGGCGATGCCGTCCGTCAGCAGCCGGCCCATCGCGTCGAGGAGCGGCACGCTCTCGGCAGGCAGAGGTCTTGCATGTTCGAGCACGCGGGCCAGCGCATCGGCGACGGAAAGCAGCGCCATGATCAATCCTCCGCCTGGTAGAGGCCGGACCGCCCGCCGCTCTTTTCCAGCACGCGGATACCTTCGATCCGCATGCCGCGCTCCACCGCTTTCACCATGTCATAGATCGTGAGGCAGGCGACCGACACGGCGGTGAGTGCCTCCATCTCAACGCCGGTCTGCCCGGCGAGGCTGACCGTGGCGCGCACGACGAGACCCGGCAGGGTCAGGTCCGGCTCGATATCCACGGCCACTTTCGAGATCAGCAGCGGGTGGCAGAGCGGGATCAGCTCATGGGTCTTCTTTGCCGCCATGATGCCGGCGATACGCGCAGCCCCCAGCACGTCGCCCTTCTTCGCATTGCCGGAGAGCACGAGGTCGAGCGTCTCCGCCCGCATCACGACGCGGCCCTCGGCGGTCGCGCTGCGGCTCGTCACCGCCTTGTCCGCGACATCCACCATCTGCGCCTCGCCGCTGGCGGCGAGATGGGTGAGGCGGTCCTGCGGAGGTGCCGGAGGTTTCGCCATGTCAGGCGCGCCCGGCGTTGCGGCGATCCAGCAGGCTGCGGGTGGCAGTAGCGACATCGCTCGCGCGCATCAGGCTCTCGCCGATGAGGAAGGTCGCGATCCCGACGGCCTCCAGCCGGGCGAGGTCCGCCGGCGTGAAGATTCCGCTTTCGCCGACGCAGATGCGATCCTGCGGCACATGCGGCGCCAGCGTCTCGCTGACCGTCAGCGAGGTCTCGAAGGTCTTGAGGTTGCGGTTGTTGATGCCGATCAGCTTCGAGCGCAGCCGCAGGGCGCGATCGAGTTCGGCGGCGTCATGGACCTCGATGAGCGAGGCCATGCCATAGGCGGTGGCTGCATCCTCAAGGTCGCGCGCGAGGGTGTCGTCCACGGAGGCCATGATGATGAGGATGCAGTCCGCGCCCCAGGCGCGGGCTTCCGCGACCTGGTAGGTGTCGAACATGAAATCCTTGCGCAGCGCCGGCAGATCGGTAGCGTCGCGCGCCGCGGTGAGGAATTCGGGCCGGCCCTGAAAGGACGGCGCATCCGTGAGCACGGAGAGACATGCCGCGCCGCCGGCCTGATACGCCTGCGCCAGCGCCGGCGGATCGAAATCCGCGCGGATCAGCCCCTTGGACGGGCTCGCCTTCTTCACCTCGGCGATCAGCGCATAATCGCCGGCCGCATGCTTGCGGCGGATCGCCTCGACAAAACCGCGCGGCGGCGGCGCCGCTTTCGCATCGCCATCCAGCGCGGCGAAGGAACGGGCCTGCTTCGCGGCCGCGATCTCCTCGCGCTTGTAGGCTTCGATGCGGGTGAGAATGTCGGCCATGGCGGGCTTGGTGTCCTCAGCGGTTCGAGACGGCGATCAGGCGTTCCAGCCGCCCTTCGGCCTCGCCGGATTCGATGGAGCGCTGGCCGATGGCGACGCCTTCCTTGATATCCTTGGCCTGTCCCCCGACCATGAGCCCGGCGGCGGCGTTGAGCAGCGCCACGTCGCGATAGGCATTCTTCGCGCCGCGCAGCACCGCCAACAGTGCCTCGGCATTGGCGGCGGCATCGCCGCCCAGCAGGTCCTCCGGCTTGCTCCGCGCAAATCCGACATCCTCCGGCGCGATCTCGAAAGTGCGGATCGCGCCGTTCTCCAGGGCGGCCACGGCCGTCGTGCCGGTGGTGGTGATCTCGTCGAGGCCATCGGAGCCATGGACCACCCAGGCTTTCTCGGAGCCGAGATTCTTCAGCACATGGGCGAGCGGCTCCACCCACTGCCGCGAGAACACGCCGACCATCTGGTGCTTCACGCCGGCGGGATTGGAGAGGGGCCCGAGCAGATTGAAGATCGTACGGGTCGCGAGTTCGACACGGGTGGGGCCGACATTCTTCATGGCCGGATGATGCGCCGGGGCAAACATGAAGCCGATGCCGGCCTCAGTGACGCAGGCGCCGACCTGTTCGGGCGTGAGTTCGATATTCACGCCGAGGGCCGCGAGCACATCCGCAGAGCCGGATTTGGAGGACAGGGCGCGGTTGCCATGCTTGGCGACCGGCACGCCCGCGCCGGCGACGATGAAGGCGGCGCAGGTGGAGATGTTGTAGGAGCCGGAGGCATCGCCGCCGGTGCCGACGATATCGACCGCGCCCGCCGGCGCCGACACGCGCAGCATCTTTTCTCGCATGACGGAGACCGCGCCGGTGATCTCGTCCACGGTCTCGCCGCGCACGCGCAGGGCCATGAGCATGCCGCCCATCTGCGAGGGCGTTGCCTCGCCGGACATCATCCGCTCGAAGGCGAGGGCGGATTCATCGCGCGTCAGGGAAGCACCGGACGCAACCTTGGCGATGAGACTGCGGAAATCGTCGCTCACGCGAACTCCTTGGATTGACGGGTCGGATCAAGACGCGCGGCGGCCCGTCCTGGCATTCCATGCCGCGGCGATGTCGAGGAAATTCCGCAACATCAGATGGCCGTGCTCGGACGCGATGCTCTCGGGGTGAAACTGTACGCCGTGAACGGGCAGGCTTTCATGGGCAAGGCCCATCACCAGCCGGTCATCGGTTTCGGCCGTGACGGTCAGGTCCTTGGGGAAGGTCGCGCGGTCCACGATCAGCGAATGATAGCGCGTCGCCCGGAACGGGCCGTTGATGCCGCGGAAGACGCTGCCGCCGTGATGATTGATGGACGAAAGCTTGCCATGGACCTGCTCGGGCGCGCGCACGACCGCGCCGCCGAAAGCCTGACCGATGGCCTGATGGCCGAGGCAGACGCCGAGGATCGGAATCCGCTCCGCCGCCTTGTCGATCACATCGAGACAGATGCCGGCTTCGTTCGGCGTGCAGGGGCCGGGCGACAGCACGATGGCGTCCGGGTCCGCGGCGATGACGTCGCTCGTCGTGATCTTGTCGTTGCGATGGACGGCGACATCCGCCCCCAGGCTTCCGAGATAGTGGAAGAGGTTGAAGGTGAAGCTGTCGTAGTTGTCGATCAGGACGATCATGACTGCGCCGTTGCCGGGCGGACGGACCGGCCTCCGGCCAGAAACGCCGGGCGCGGCCGGGGCCGCGCACTGCCGGCGGTTGAGGACCCGGAAATGGATTTAGACGGGGGGTCCGGAAGGGTCAAGGCAAGGACCGGGTCAAGGCAAGGACAGGGTCATGCCGACGCCGCGGCAGGGCGGGCGGCGGGTAAGGCCCCCGCCCCATGCCTCAGGCGAGGGTTCAGCCGCGATGAATCGGATCGATCCACGGCACTTCTTCGGGCTTTTCGGCTGGCTCGATATCGAGATTCACGACCACCGCTTCGTTGTCGCTGCGCACCAGCACGCATTCCAGCGGCTCGTCGGGGCTGGCGTTGATTTCCTGATGCGGCACGTAGGGCGGCACATAGATGAAATCGCCGGGACCCGCCTCCGCCACGAATTCGAGATTCTCGCCCCAGCGCATCCGCGCCTTGCCGCGCAGCACATAGATGACGCTTTCCAGCGGCCCGTGATGATGCGCGCCGGTTTTGGCATTGGCCTGAATGGTGACGGTGCCGGCCCAGATCTTCTGCGCGCCGACGCGGGCATAGTCGATGGCGGCCTTGCGATCCATGCCGGTGGTTTGGGCCGTGTTGCCGTCCAGCGAGCCGGCCGGGATCACCCGGACGCCGTCGTGCTTCCAGCGCGGCGCATCGGCATGGTCGTGATCATGATGACCGTGATCATGTCCATGATCGTGCGGCGGATGATGCTCCGAGCCCATGACGTCCTCCCGTATTCCGTTCGACCGGGATTATTGCCCGCGCCGGGCCGCGCTCGCAAATCGGCGCGCTTCCTCGGCGGCGCGGAACAGCGCCTTGGCCTTGTTGACGCATTCCTGCTGCTCGGCCTTCGGGTCGGAATCCGCAACGATGCCGGCTCCCGCCTGGACATACATCTTGCCGTCCTTCACCAGCGCGGTGCGCAGCACGATGCAGGTGTCCATCTCGCCGGCGGCGGAGAAATAGCCAACGCAGCCGGCATAGAGCCCGCGCTTTTCCTTCTCCAATTCGTCGATGATCTCCATCGCCCGCACCTTCGGCGCACCGGAGACGGTGCCCGCCGGGAAGCCGCCGGCCAGCGCATCCAGTGCGTCGTATTTCGGATCGAGCTGGCCTTCGACATTGGAGACAATGTGCATGACCTGGCTGAAGCGCTCGATCTGGAACTGCTCGGTGACATTCACCGTGCCTATCTGCGCAACGCGGCCGACATCGTTGCGGCCAAGGTCCAGCAGCATCAGGTGTTCGGCCAGTTCCTTGGGGTCGGCAAGAAGATCAGCCTCCAGCGCCTTGTCCTCCACCGCATTGGCGGCGCGCGGCCGGGTGCCGGCGAGGGGGCGGATGGTCACGACATTGTCGCGGACCCGCACCAGGATTTCCGGGCTCGATCCCGCCACGGCATGGTCGCCGAAGTCGAGATAGTAGAGGAACGGTGAGGGATTGACCCGGCGCAGCGCGCGATAGAGCGAGAAAGGCGGCAGTTCGAACGGGGCCTCGAACCGCTGGGCCAGCACCACCTGAAAGATATCACCGGCGGCGATATAGTCCTTGGCGCGCGCCACCATGGCGGCGAATTCCTCCGGCGCCGTGTTCGATGCCGGGGTAACGGTGAGCGGCCCGTCCGGCATGGCCGCGGCCTCATGATCCAGCGGCCGTTCCAGCGCATCGACGATGGCGGCGAGGCGCTCGGCCGCGCGGCTCATGGCCGCCGCGGCCGTTACGGCGGGGTCGGGGCGCACTGGCGTCACCACCGTCATGGTGTCGTTGACGGCGTCGAACACGACGATAACAGTCGGCCGAATCAGGATCGCGTCGGGCGTGCCGATGACATCCGGGTTGGGGGAGGGCAGTTCCTCCATCTCCCGCACCATGTCGTAGCCGAGATAGCCGAACACCCCGGCCGCCATTGGCGGCAGGGCTTCCGGCAGGGCGATCCGGCTTTCGGCCAGCAGCGCGCGCAACGCATGCAGCGGCCTGTCGTCCACGGCGACAAAGACGTCCGGCCGGGTGCGGGCCGCGCGGTTGATCTCGACGCGGCCGTCCTGCGCGCGCCAGATCAGGTCCGGATCGAGCCCGATGATGGAATAGCGGCCGCGCACGGCCCCGCCTTCCACGGATTCCAGCAGGAAACTCATGGGCCGGCCGGCCGAAACCTTGAGGTAGGCCGACACGGGCGTTTCCAGATCGGCGACCAGCGTGGTCCATACCACCTGGGCTTCGCCCCGGTCGTAAGTGGCGGCGAAGCGGTCGGCTTGCGGTTCGGTCTGCATCGTCAGTTCGTCGTTGGCGCGCTGAGGCCGGTGGCCTGCCGCAGGGCGGTCTGGTTGATCGTGACGCCCAGATCGGATTGCAGCTTGCCGACATATTGCGTGATGACGGAATCCGCGACCGCATTGTCGAGAACCTGGCGCGTCTGCGCGGCGGTTTCGGACTTGGCGTCGAACGGCGGCACGGTGATGCCGCTCACCCGCAGGACGAACTGGTCGCTTGGGCTGCTGCCCTGCGCGACGTCGAAGCCGTTTTCCGGCAGGCGGAAGACGCCATCCACGGTGCTTGCGGAGAGCACACCGGACGGCTGGCCACGCTGAAGGCCGGACGCCGTTTCAACCGTCTTGCCCATGGCCGAAGCGACATCGGCCATGGAGGCGCCAGCCTTGAGCTTGTCGAGCGCCTCCGCCGCCTTGGCTTTCAGACGGCTGGCGATCTCGTCCTCGCGCCAGCGGGCTTCGATCTGGGGTTTGGCTTCGGCGAAGTCGCGGTCCCGTGCCGGCGTGACGTCGAGCACGTCGTACCAGATATAGCCTCCGTCGAACTGAAGCGGATCGTTCTCCACGCCGATATCGGCATTGAAGGCGGACGACACGATGCGCTGGGCGTCCGGCAAGTTGGCGACGGGTTCGCCGTCCGGTCCGCGGCCGGAGCGGTCCACGGCCTCGACGGTGCGGATGGACAGCTTCAGGCGCTCGGCCGCCTCCGTCAGCGTTGCGCCGCCGGCCCGCTCGTCCTCCAGTTTGTTGTAGGTTTCGGCCATGGCGCCGCGCGCCTGTCCGAGAGCCAGTTGCTTTTTCAGTTCGGGGGCAACCTGCTCGAAGGTCTGGACCTGCTCGGGCTCCACTTTCAGCACGCGAACGAGCGCATGGCCGAAGCGGCCCTGCACTGGCCCGGCAACGGTGTCGGGCGCGGCGGCAAAGGCGGCCTCGGCGATGGCGCTGTCCACCATGGCGGACTTCGCCACCGTGCCGAGGTCGATATCCTTTTCGCTCAGGCCCCGCTCCTTGGCGAGATCGGCAAAGCCGAGACCGCCTTTGAGCTGCTCGGCCGCGGCCTGGGCCTGTTCCGCATTCGGGAACACCATCTGCTGGAGATGGCGGCGCTCGGGCGTGACGAACTGCGCACGGCGCTCATCATACGCCTTGCGGGCGTCCGCATCGCTGATCTGGATCCATTGCGCCTGCTCGCCGGGGAGCAGCGAGACGATGGCGAGTTTGCGGTATTCCGGCGCGCGGAAGCTGGATCGCCTTTCCTCGAAATAGGCTTTCAGCGCATCCTCCGAGGGCGCGGCGATGTCGCCGGCATCTGCTGCGGTGAGATGGAGGAATTCGGCGGCCCGGCGTTCGCCGGTGAAGCGGTTGAAGGCTTCGAGAAGGGTCGTCGTCACCGGCAGATCGCCGCCGAGGGTCATGGCAAGCTGCCGCCGCACGATCTGCCGGCGCTGTTCGCCGAGGAAGCGGCCTTCCGTATAGCCTGCCTGGCGGATGAGCGCGTCGAACCGCGCCTTGTCGAACTGGCCGTTGATGCCCCAGAAGGTCGGATCGTTATGGATCGTCCGCGCGATCTCCTCGTCCGTGATGCCGAGGCCCATGCGACGGGACTGTTCGTCCAGCAGATTCTCCGAAATATACTGGCTGAGGATCTGCCGGTCGATGCCGAGCGCGTTCGCCTGATCGGGCGTGATCGGACGCCCGACCTGGCGGCTGATCTGCTGGAGGCGATCATTATAGATCTGCCGGAACTGCTCGATGGTGACTTCGGTGCCGCCGATCTTCGCGACGGTGGACTGGCCGAATCCGCGGAAAATATCGCCGATTCCCCAGACCGCGAAACTGACGACGAGAAACGCGACAACCACCGAGAGGATGGACTTGCCGACCCAGTTTGACGAGGCTTTTCGAATACCGCGGAGCATGAAACCGACTTGTCTCTGGAGGGTAGGATTCGGCGGATGGCCGAAGGGCGCGCATCATAGGGAGGCGGCCTTCCAGCCGCAACTCGCGGCCGCGCGGCATTTGGCCGGGGCCTGATCCAACTGGCGCGGGGCGGGGGGCTCTGCTACCGAGCCTCGCGGAATTGCGGAGGATAGCATGGCGCAGGCGCGGCGGCCGCTGGTGGCGGGAAACTGGAAGATGAACGGCCTCACCGCATCGGCCGGTGAGTTCGACGGCATCCTGCGCGGCGCGGCCGAGATCGCACCGCAGGTGGATTTGCTCGTGTGTCCGCCGGCGACGCTGCTGGCTTCGTTTTCTGCGCGCGCAGCGGGAAGCCCGGTCCGCACCGGCGGGCAGGACTGCCATGCCGAGGCGTCCGGGGCCTTCACCGGCGATCTTTCCGCCGAGATGCTGGCGGATGCCGGGGCATCTTTCGTCATCGTGGGCCATTCCGAGCGGCGGACCCTTCATGGCGAAACCAGCGAACTCGTCGCACGCAAGGCCGCGGCGGCAGTTCGGGCGGGGCTGACCGCGATCGTCTGTGTCGGCGAAACCGAGGCCCAGCGCCGCGCCGGCGAGACGCTCGGCATCATCGGTACCCAGATTCGCGAATCGATCCCGGATGGGATGACGGCCGCCGCGCTGGTGGTAGCCTATGAGCCGGTATGGGCAATCGGGACCGGCCTCACCCCCACAACCGGGGACATTGCCGAGGTCCACGGGGCAATGCGCCGCCATCTGGCGGACAGATTCTCCGATGGGCACGCCGTGCGGCTGCTCTATGGGGGCTCCGTGAAGCCCGGCAATGCCAGCGAACTGATGGCGGTGCCGGATGTCGATGGCGCACTGGTCGGCGGCGCGAGCCTCAAGGCGGCGGATTTCCTCGGCATCGCCGCGGCCTGCCGCTAACTGACCGCGCCCTATCGCGACGCGCTCGCGGCGCGCCACGTCTCCAGGGCGACGGACAGAACAGTGGAACTTCCGTCAAACCAGCGGCCCGAAAAATCCGCCGGCGCCGGCTCGTGCGCCGCTATTGCCGGATTCGCGGAAGCCGCCGGCTGCGAAGCGGCGATATCCTCGATGGGGGCACGACCGGTGGAGATTATCCGGACGGTCCGGGTCCCGTGCGGCCCGGAGACGCATTCGGGCGACACATAGGGCCAGGTCTGGCCATCGCATGCGGACGGTGCCACGCCGGCCGCGGGCCGTTGCTTTGGAATGGCAGCTTCAGGGGCCGGATGTCCGGACATTGCCGACCAGATCAAGGCCCCGGCAAAGGCGGCGACGAAACCGGCGATGGCGGGCGGGGCATGGTGGGAAGGGAAAGCATGCCGCATCGGACCTGAACCTCCTGAACCTCCTGCACCTCCTGCACCTCCTGCGACACCTGCAGCCACCTAAGCCGGTCTCCCCGGCTGCCCCTCTGGCATTTGCGTGCAAATAACCTATCTGCAACGGCGGGGTTCCCGCCCGGCGCCCCAAGGGTGGAAAAGCCGGCAGGGATCGTGTAGAGACGCCGCCCAGTACCCCCCTAAATCCGCGAGAGAGATTCCCGTGGACAGCGGCCCGAGCCGGATTCACAGATGCAGACTGTCACGATCGTCATCCACCTGATCCTGGTTCTGGCCTTGATCGCAGTCGTCCTGCTGCAACGCTCCGAAGGCGGTGGGCTCGGCATCGGCGGGGGTGGGGGCGGCTTCATGTCGAACCGCGGCGCCGGCAACGCGCTGACGCGGACCACGGCCATTCTCGCTGCGGGCTTTTTCGCCACCAGCCTGGTTCTGTCGATTCTCGCGGGCTGGGGCCGGCAGCCGAGTTCCGTGCTCGGCACCGGCATTCCCGTCGCGCCGACCCAGCAGGCTCCGGGCTCCGCGCCGGCATTGGGCGGCGGTTCGGGCGGCGTGCTCGATGCACTGGGCGGCGGCCCGGCCGCGCCCGCGGCTCCGGCCCAGCCGTCCGGTCCGCAGGTTCCGCAGTCGCAATAAGCCCGTTCATCCACAGCCGTTGATCGCCGGCCGGGCATTCCGGCCGGCGTTGGCATGACATTTGGCCACCGGCCGGGCCGAAATCGCCCTTTGCGACAGTTTGTGCGGGATAGCCCGCCGACAGGCTCGCCAAGAGCGGATCGGCAGACTAAACAGTGAGTCCCATGACGCGGTATATCTTCATCACAGGCGGCGTGGTCTCCTCACTTGGCAAGGGTCTCGCTTCGGCGGCGCTTGGCGCGCTGCTCCAGGCGCGCGGCTATACGGTGCGCCTGCGCAAGCTCGACCCTTATCTCAACGTCGATCCCGGCACGATGTCGCCCTATCAGCACGGCGAGGTCTTCGTGACCGACGACGGCGCGGAAACCGACCTCGACCTCGGCCATTACGAGCGCTTCACCGGCCGGCCCGCCACGCGGCAGGACAACATCACCACCGGACGCATCTATCAGGACATTCTCGCCAAGGAGCGGCGCGGCGACTATCTCGGCGCCACCATTCAGGTCGTCCCCCATGTCACCAACGCCATCAAGGATTTCATCCGCGATGGCAACGAAGGCATCGACTTCGTTCTGGTCGAAATCGGCGGGACCGTCGGCGATATCGAAAGCCTGCCGTTTCTCGAAGGCATTCGCCAGTTCGGCAACGAACTGCCGCGCCAGCACGCCATCTATGTCCACCTCACGCTGCTGCCCTACATTCCCACCGCGGGCGAACTGAAGACCAAGCCGACCCAGCATTCCGTCAAGGAACTGCTTTCCATCGGCATTCAGCCGGACATCCTGCTCTGCCGCACCGACCGCGCGATCCCGCAGGAGGAAAAGCGCAAGCTCTCGCTGTTCTGCAATGTGCGCGAGACCGCCGTGATCGAGGCGCGGGACGTCGACAACATCTATGCCGTGCCGGAAGCCTACAGCGCGGAGGGGCTGGACCGCGAGGTGCTGGCCGCCTTCGGGATCGCCACCACCGGCGCGCCGAGCATCACCCGCTGGCACGAAATCAACGAGCGCATCCACAATCCGGAAGGCGAGGTGACCATCGCCATCGTCGGCAAATATACCGGGATGAAGGACGCCTATAAGTCGCTGATCGAGTCGCTGTCCCATGGCGGCATCGCCAACAAGGTGCGCGTCAAGCTGGACTGGATCGAGGCCGAGGTGTTCGAGGGCGGAGACCCGGCGCCGTTCCTCGAACACGTCAACGGCATCCTGGTGCCCGGCGGTTTCGGGCAGCGCGGCGCGGAAGGCAAGATCAAGGCGGCCGGGTTCGCCCGGGAGCGCAATGTGCCTTACTTCGGCATCTGCTTCGGGATGCAGATGGCGGTGATCGAAGCCGCGCGGAGCCTGTGCGGCATCGCGGACGCCAACTCGACCGAATTCGGTCCCACGCCCGAGCCCGTCGTCGGCCTCATGACCGAATGGGCGAAAGGCAACGAGCTGGAAAAACGCGGCATCCACGGCGACCTCGGCGGGACGATGCGTCTCGGCGCCTATCCCGCGATACTCCAGCCCGGCAGCCGGGTCGCGGAGATTTACGGCACAACGGACATTTCCGAGCGCCACCGCCATCGCTACGAGGTCAATGCGGGCTATCGCCAGCAACTCGAACAGCATGGCCTGCGCTTCAGCGGCATGTCGCCGGACGGGCTGCTGCCGGAGATCGTCGAATATGACGATCATCCGTGGTTCATCGGCGTCCAGTTCCATCCCGAACTGAAATCGCGCCCCTTTGCGCCGCATCCGCTCTTTGCGTCCTTCATCGCCGCCGCCGTCGAGCAGAGCCGACTGGTCTAGCTTCCCGCCGACCTGCTACAGTGCGGAAGCAGCCCACAAACGGGATGACGCGATCCGCGAACGTCGGATCGCCGTGCGGGACGACGCGACCGCACCCGCTCCATCGGGGAGGTTGTCAGCACGGTGTCTTTCGCCCGATCGCTCTCCCCAGTGAATAAGAACGCCAGAAAAACAAGGATGCCCATGGCCCGCGGACTCGACCACGCCGTTCATGCCGTTCGCGATCTCGACGCGGCGGCGGATCTCTATGCGCGACTGGGCTTTCATGTCGGGCCGCGCAACATCCATCCATGGGGCACCCATAACCGGATCATCCAGTTCCCCGGATTCTTTCTCGAACTGCTGACCGTCGCGCAGCCGGACAAGCTCGGCGCCGATGGCTTCTCGACCCATTTCGGTGCTTTCAACCGCGATTTTCTCGCAAGGGATGAAGGACTGTCCATGCTGATCCTCGAAAGCGAGGATGTGGAGCACGATGTCGCAGCCTTCCGGGCGGACGGCATCGCAGCTTCGGACGTGCTGAACTTCGAGCGGCAGGGCCGGCTGGCGGACGGCAGCGAGGCGACTCTTGGCTTTTCGCTCGGCTTTGCGCGTGATCCGACCCCCGCCCGGGCCGGCTTTGCCGTCTGCCGCCAGCGCCAGCCGGATCTGTTCTGGAGCGAGGCTCTCCAGCAGCACCCCAACACGGCGGATGGCGTCGCCAGCGTCATCATGGTCGCCGACAACCCGACCGACCATCACATCTTCCTGTCCGCTTTCGCCGGGGAGCGCGAACTGCACGCCACCTCCCTCGGGGTTTCGGTTGCGACGCCGCGCGGCGACATCCAGATTCTCGACCCGGCCGCCTTCCGCAGCCAATTCGGCATCGAGGCGCCTGACATCGGCGAGGGCCTGCGTCTTGCAGCGGTTCGCTTCACGGTCCGGAACGGGGAGGCGCTGGTCGCCGCGCTTGAGGCGGGGGAAGTGGACTTTCTGTCCCAGATGGCGCTGACGGTGGTTCCCGCGGCGCAGGCGCTGGGCGCAACCCTGGTCTTCTCCCCGGCGTGATCGGCACTTTCCCGATTGACCGTCCGCCGGGCCGTCGCCATGGTCCGCGCGAGGATTGATCCCCGTGACAGATTCCAAGCCTTCCGCCGTCGTCGCTGCCGGAGCCGCCCGTTTCGGTAACCGGCTCCCGCTCGCGCTGATTGCCGGGCCGTGCCAGCTCGAAAGCCGCGCCCATGCCTTCGAAATGGCCACGGCCCTGAAGGAGATCGCCGGCCGGCTGGGCATCGGGCTCGTCTACAAAACCTCCTTCGACAAGGCCAACCGCACCAGCGCGCGCAGCGCCCGGGGTCTCGGCCTGAAACAGTCTCTGCCGATCTTCGCGGATATCCGCAGCGAACTCGGCCTGCCGGTGCTGACGGATGTTCACGAGATCGAACATTGCGCGGCGGCGGCCGAGGCGGTGGATGTGCTCCAGATCCCGGCCTTCCTCTGCCGCCAGACCGACCTGCTGGTGGCCGCGGCCAAGACGGGGCGGGTGGTGAACGTCAAGAAAGGCCAGTTCCTCGCGCCATGGGACATGGCCAATGTGGTCGGCAAGATCACCGGAGCCGGCAATCCCAACGTGCTGGTGACGGAACGGGGCGCCTCCTTCGGCTACAATACCCTGGTGTCCGACATGCGGGCGCTGCCGATCCTCGCCCGCACCACGGGCGCTCCGGTGATTTTCGACGCGACCCATTCGGTCCAGCAGCCGGGCGGAAAGGGCGATTCCTCCGGCGGAGAGCGCGAATTCGTCGCGGTGCTGGCGCGGGCGGCGGTCGCCGTGGGCGTCGCGGGCGTGTTCATCGAAACCCATCAGGACCCGGACAACGCCCCCTCGGACGGGCCCAACATGGTGCCGCTGCGCGAGCTTGAGCCGCTGCTGAAACGGCTGATGGAGTTCGACCATCTCGCCAAAAGCTGACAGCCGCCTCCTCAACATCCTGGCGATCATCAGTTTTGCCAGTGCGCTGACCTCGCGCGCGGCGGACCCCGTGCTGCCGCAGATCGCCGGCGACATGGACGTCAGCCTGCGCACGGCCACGCTGGTGGCAACCACTTTCGCCATTCCGTACGCCGTGGTTCAGCCCGTGCTGGGCGTGCTGGCCGATATGTTCGGCAAGGCCCGGCTGCTGGTCATCTGCCTCGGCGTGCTGGTTTCGGCGGCGGCCCTGTGCGCCGTCGCGCCGAGCTTCGAAATCCTGATCGTCGGCCGCATCCTGTTCGGTTGCGGAGCCGGCGGCACCTTCCCGATCGTGCTGGCGATGGTCGGGGATTCCGTGCCCGTGAACCAGCGGCAGGTCGCGATCGCCCGCGTGCTCGGCGCCTCGATGTCCGCCATCGTGCTGGGCGCGGTGGGCGCCGGCATCGTCGGAGATTATTTCGGATGGCGAATGGTGTTCCTTCTGAACGGCGTTCTCTGCGGCATCGCACTGACCATCGCGCTGTTCGAATTCAGGGCGCGGCCGATTCCGCCGGGACCGCGCCGCAGCCTGAAGGAGACGCTCGGAAGCTACAAGACGCTGTTCCGCCACCCGCTCGCCGTCGTCTGCTTCGGCGCGGTGATGGTGGAAGGCTTCATGGTGCAGGGCTTTTTTCCCTATGTCTCCATCCTGCTCCAGCAGCAGGGCGAACCGCGCGCCTCGATCGCCGGACTGGTGCTGGCCGGCTGGGGCATCGGCGGCTTCTTCTATTCAATCGTGATCGCGCGGCTGCTGCGGCACGTTTCCGAGCGTATGCTGATGATCATCGGAGGGGCGGTTTCAGCAGGCGTCTATATCACGATGAGCTTCGGCCCGCCCTGGCAGGTGGCGCTGGCGGTGTTCATCCTGCTCGGCCTCAGCTTCTATCTGCTCCACGCTTTCATCCAGCTCTATGTCACCGAGCTGGCGCCGGAGGCGCGTGCATCGGCCCTCTCGATGCATTCGTTTTTCTTCTTCGCGGGGCAGGCCTGCGGCCCCGTGGGCTATGGCTTCGGATTCTCCCATTTCGGCGTCCAACCGACGCTGCTGATCGCGGCCGCGTCGCTGTTCGCCATTGCGGTATGGTGCGCGCTGAAGTTCCGGCGCGACGAGCAGCCGGCGCTGTGAGGCTCAGCCGCGCCCGCGATAGGGCGCGACGCCCTGATCCGGCACCCAGAGGCCGGCGGGAGCCTTGCCCGTCTGCCAGAATACGTCGATGGGAATGCCGCCGCGCGGGAACCAGTAGCCACCGATCCGCAGCCAGCGCGGTTTCAGCAGGTCCGCCAGCGTCTTGCCGATGCTCACCGTGCAGTCCTCGTGGAATGCGCCGTGATTGCGGAAACTGGCGAGATAAAGCTTCAGCGACTTCGACTCCACCAGCCAGCGGTCCGGAACATAGTCGATGACCAGATGGGCGAAATCCGGCTGTCCCGTCACCGGGCAGAGCGAAGTGAACTCGGGCACGGTGAAGCGGGCCACGTAATTCGTGTCGGGATGCGGGTTCGGCACCCGGTCGAGCTGGGCCTGTTCGGGCGCGTCCGGCTGTTCTGCCGGGCGGCCGAGCAGAGGGGCGGGACGGGGGGATCTGGTCTTGCGCATGGCGCTGCTTTAGCGTCCCGCCGCCCGCGCTTCAAATGCCGCCTGCGCGTTTGCCCGCCAAAAGCGCCGATGCGCTCTTTCCGCAGCGCACGCAGCCGTATATGACCCGGCTCAGATTTCGAAAAAGGGCCTGCCGACCATGACCGCCATCGTTGACATCATCGGACGCGAAATCCTCGACAGCCGCGGCAACCCGACCGTCGAGGTCGATGTGTTGCTGGAGGACGGCACCAAGGGCCGCGCGGCGGTGCCGTCCGGGGCCTCCACCGGCGCCCACGAAGCCGTGGAACTGCGCGACGGGGACACGTCCCGCTATCTCGGCAAGGGCGTCCAGAAGGCGGTGGACGCCGTCAACGGCGAGATTTTCGACGCCCTCGGCGGCATGGATGCCGAGGAGCAGGTCGCCATCGACCAGACCATGATCGAGCTGGACGGCACGCCCAACAAGGCCCGGCTCGGCGCCAACGCCATCCTCGGCGTCTCGCTGGCGGTCGCCAAGGCGGCGGCGGATGCCAGCGGCCTGCCGCTCTACCGCTATGTCGGCGGCACCTCGGCGCGGCTGCTGCCGGTGCCGATGATGAACATCATCAACGGCGGCGCCCATGCCGACAACCCCATCGACTTCCAGGAGTTCATGATCCTGCCGGTCGGCGGCGAGAGCTTTGCCGAAAGCCTGCGTATGGGCGCGGAAATCTTCCACACCCTCAAGGCGGCGCTGAAGGCCGCCGGCCACAACACCAACGTGGGCGACGAGGGCGGCTTCGCGCCCAACCTGCCGAGCGCCGACGCGGCGCTGGACTTCGTCATGCAGGCGGTCGAAAAGGCCGGCTTCAAACCCGGCAACGACGTCGTGCTCGGGCTCGATTGCGCGGCAACCGAATTCTTCAAGAACGGCGCCTATGCCTATGAGGGCGAAGGCAAAACCCGCAGCATCGACGAGCAGGCGAAATACCTTGCCGACCTCGTCGGCCGCTATCCCATCGTCTCCATCGAGGACGGCATGGCGGAAGACGATTTCGACGGCTGGAAAGCGCTGACCGACCTGATCGGGAAGAAATGCCAGCTCGTCGGCGACGATCTGTTCGTCACCAACGTTGAGCGGCTGGCGGACGGCATTGCCCGCGGGCTTGGCAACTCCATCCTGGTGAAGGTCAACCAGATCGGTTCGCTGACCGAGACGCTGGCCGCCGTGGAAATGGCCCACAAGGCGGCCTACACTGCCGTCATGTCCCACCGCTCCGGCGAGACGGAAGATTCCACGATTGCCGATCTTGCGGTCGCCACCAACTGCGGCCAAATCAAGACGGGATCGCTCGCCCGTTCGGACCGCACCGCGAAATACAATCAGTTGCTGCGCATCGAGGAAGAACTCGGCGAACAGGCGCGCTATGCCGGTCGGGATGCCTTGCGCCGCCTCTAGGCGCATTCCCGCGGCATCCGGAGGAGTGTCGCATGGATGAAATGGCGTTTTTCAGCCCGGGGAACACCCGGGCAGCGGTGACCGCGCTGGTGCGCGACGTCTGTGCGGCCATCGAAGCGGCCCGCGAGGTTTCCGAGCCGTTCTTCCATCTGGAGATGGACCGGGTCTTTCCGCCGGAGGTCTATCGGCAGATGGTCGCGCTGATGCCGGTCGCGGCGGACTACCGGCCGATGTCCGGCCGTAGCAAGGGCCACGATCTGGCGGACGGCACCCACACGCGGGTCAAAATCGATCTGTTTCCGGAATATATTCGCCATCTGCCCGAGCCAAAGCGGCAGCTCTGGACGGTGGTGGGACAGGCGCTGTGCTCGGACGAGGTCCGGCGCGCCTTCATGCGCAAGCTCGCGCCGGGCCTCGCCGCCCGGCACGGCGAGAATGCCGCCCGGGTCGGCATGTATCCGATCCCGGTGCTGACCCGCGACACCTCGGGCTATCTCATCCCGCCCCATACGGATACGCACTGGAAGGGCATCACGGTCCAGCTCTACCTGCCGCCGGACGAATCGATTGCGCAGGTCGGCACCATTTTCGATGTCCGCAATGCCGATGGCAGCTTCGCGCATCACACACGCATGAAGTTTTCGCCGAACACCGGCTATGCCTTCGCCGTCGGTGACGACACCTGGCATTCGGCCGAGCCGGTCGATATCGGCAACAAGTCCCGCGACAGCATCCTGCTGACTTATTTCGTGGATCAGGGCGCGCTGCGGCTCATGCGCAACCGGGGCAAGCGGCTGGGCAATTTCCTGCTGAACGAATGGCGCTACCGCACGCGCTGACACGCCGGCCGTGACATCGTTAAAAGCGCTTTAACAGGTGGCGTGCTTTGCTGCGCTCATGGTCACACGCAAGCGCCTCCGTTCGATTCTGACGGCTCTCGGGCTGTATGCTTTCGCGGCGATTTCGGTCAGCTATTTCGGCATCAATGCCTATACCGGCAACCGTGGCCTGGTCGCCCGGCAGGATATCAACCAGCAGATCGCCGAACTGACGACCGAACTCAACGCCCTGCGGAGCGAGCGCAAGGGCTGGGAACGGCGGATCGCTCTGCTGCGTCCGGACCGGATCGACCCGGATCTGCTGGACGAGCGGGCGCGAGCCTTGCTCGACTACGTTCACCCGAACGAAGCGGTGTTAAAGTTTCCCGTGCCCTGACCGACAGCATGTTGCGTTGCGGCACCCCTGAATCCTCATTTTCTGTCGCATCCACAGACACTTGAATGGCCTGTTTGCCACGCTTCCGCCGGCTGTCGATTTCGGCTAAGTGGAGGGGGAACATTGTCTTCTGCGCTGTGCAGCCGAAGGAGAACCATGGCCGTCGCCTCGAACAAGCAAGCGGCATCGTCCGCGAAATCTTCCTCCGGCGAGAATGCGCTCAGCGGTTCGCCGGTAGCGGAGTTCACGAAAGAGCAGGAACTGGCGGCGCTGCGCCAGATGCTGCTGATCCGCCGTTTTGAGGAGAAGGCCGGCCAGCTTTACGGCATGGGCCTGATCGGCGGCTTCTGCCATCTCTATATCGGGCAGGAAGCCGTCGTCGTCGGCATGCAGATGGTCCTCAAGGATGGCGATCAGGTCATCACCGGCTACCGTGACCATGGCCATATGCTGGCCTGCGGCATGGACGCCAAGGGCGTGATGGCCGAACTGACCGGCCGGCGGGGTGGCTATTCCAAGGGGAAGGGCGGCTCCATGCATATGTTCTCCGTGGAGAAGCATTTCTACGGCGGACACGGCATCGTCGCGGCCCAGGTGCCGCTCGGGACCGGCCTTGCCTTCTCGAACCGCTACCGTGGCACCGACAACGTCAGCCTGACCTATTTCGGCGACGGCGCGGCCAACCAGGGGCAGGTCTACGAGAGCTTCAACATGGCCGAGCTCTGGAAGCTGCCGGTCATCTACGTCATCGAGAATAACCGCTATGCCATGGGCACCTCGATCGCGCGCGCCTCGGCGGAAGTGAACCTGTCGCGCCGCGGTTTGTCGTTCAACATTCCGGGCGAGCAGGTCGACGGCATGGACGTGCGCGCGGTCAAGGCGGCCGGCGAAAAGGCGGCCGCCTGGTGCCGCGACGGCAAGGGCCCGTTCATCCTCGAAATGCTCACCTACCGCTATCGCGGGCATTCGATGTCCGACCCCGCGAAGTATCGCACGCGCGAGGAAGTGGAAAAGGTGCGCACCACGCACGACCCGATCGACATGGCGCGCTCGCGCATCCTGGAGAAGAAGTTTTCCAGCGAAGAGGCGCTCAAGAAGATCGACGCCGACGTGCGCACCCTGATCAACGAAGCGGCGGAGTTTGCGACCCACGATCCGGAGCCGGACGTGTCCGAGCTCTACACCGACGTCTACCGCGTATAACAAAGAAACTTGCCCGGGTAGGAAACCGTAGCGCCCATGCCGACCGAAGTGCTTATGCCCGCGCTGTCGCCCACGATGGAGAAGGGCAACCTTTCCAAGTGGCTCAAGAAAGAGGGCGATACGGTCAAGTCCGGCGACGTCATCGCCGAGATCGAGACCGACAAGGCGACCATGGAAGTGGAAGCCGCCGACGAGGGCACGCTCGGCAAGATCCTGGTGCCTGAAGGCACCGCCGACGTCGCGGTGAATACCCCGATCGCG
>DATMEW010000062.1:0-16347 GCA_035556495.1 Xanthobacteraceae bacterium
GGCCTGCGCATCTTCGTGCCGCATATGAAGGCCCATGGCGAGGCTGGGCATATCGTCAATACATCCTCGATGGCGGCGCTGACGCCCAAGGCTCTGGGCGGCGTCTATGCCGCCACCAAATACGCCATCGCCGGCATCTCGGAGGTGCTGGAGGACGAACTGAAGGACACCGCCATCGGCGTCAGCGTGCTGTGCCCCGGCTTCACCCGCACCAACATGCCGGACAACGGCCGCAACCGCCCCGCGCGCTTCGGCGGCGCCTTCGACGTCATGAGCGACCCGGCGCTGGCCGCGCGCAACAAGTTCTATCTCGACCAGGCGGCGAAGGGGCTCGATCCGCTCGATCTCGCCGCGCTGGTGATGAGGGCAATCGAGAACAACGAGCTTTACATCTTCACCGAGCCCGGCCGGAAACCGGAAGTGGCTTCGAAATTCGCGACGCTGCTGCACAATTTCGACGACGCCGCCGCGCGGCTGGCCGCGATGGGCCGCGATCCGCCGGACTGAATGCCTCCATGCGCGGCGGGGATGCGGCGCATGACGGCCGCATGCTGTTCATGAGACGCCGCCGCGGATAGACTGGGCCGCGCAAACCGCATCGCAACGGACAACAAAAAGAGGCGTCGGCGAGACCGGCGAGATGGAGGAAACGGGATGAAATTCCACTGGTTTCATCTGATGCCCTATCCCTACCTGCCGGAGGACTTCAAGGAGCGATATCCGTCCGTCTGGGTCGATCCGCCGGCGAACGAGCTTTACGATCCGGTCAAGGGCCACGACCTCTATCACGACTATCTCGACCAGCTCGAATTCGCAGAGCAGTGCGGCTACGACGGCATCTGCGTGAACGAGCATCACCAGAACGGCTATGGCCTGATGCCCTCGCCCAACCTGATGGCGGCGACGCTGGCGCGGCGCACCTCCAAATCCAAGATCGTCGTGCTCGGCAATTCCGTGGCGCTGTACGATCCGCCGACCCGCGTGGCCGAGGAAATGGCGATGCTGGACGTCCTCTCCGGCGGGCGGCTGGTCGCCGGCTTCCCGGTCGGCACGGCGATGGACACCGCTTACAGTTACGGCGCCAACCCGGCGACGCTGCGCGACAAATACCGCGAGGGCGTCGAGCTGATCGTGCGGGCCTGGAAAGAGCGCCGGCCGTTTTCCTTCAACGGCAAATACACCCAGCTCCGCTACGTCAACCCGTGGCCGACGCCGATCCAGACGCCGCGCCCGCCGGTGTGGATTCCCGGCGGCGGCAGCGTGGAGACGTGGGAATGGTGCGTGAAGAACGACTTCCTCTACGCCTATCTCACCTATTTCGGCTATCAGTCCGGCCTGCCGGTCATCAAGGGCTTCTGGGAAACCGTCGAGCGGCTCGGCGCGGAGATGAACCCGTATCGCGCCGGCTTCCTGCAATTCGTCGGCGTCGCCGACAGCGACGCGGAGGCCGAGCGGCTGTATTCGGAACCGGCGCAGTATTTCTATAATCGCTGCTTCCATGTCTCGCCCGGCTATGGCACCGCGCCGGGCTATTCCAGCATCGCGACCGTTCGCAAGGGCGTGCTGAGCGCGGTCGGCAAGGCGGCGTCGGAGCTGAAGGGCCAGGCGCTCACCTGGAAGGAGATCGTCGACAAGGGCTGCATCGTCGCCGGCAGCCCGCAGACCGTGATCGACCGCCTCAACGACATGGCCGACCAGATGCGCGTCGGCCATGTGCTGCTGCTCTGCCACTTCGGCAATATGTCCCACGAGACCACGCTCTACAACACCGAGCGTTTCGCTCGCGACGTGATGCCCAAGCTGCGCCACCGCTTCAGCGACTACGAGGACAAATGGTGGCCGAAGGACACGCTGCCGAACATCCGCCAGCCCTCCATGCCCGGCGGGCGGCCTTCGATGGCGGCGGAGTGAGCATCATGAAGGTTGAAACCATCATGCTTGCGGGGGACCGAAGCGTTCGGGTCTACCGCAGCGGCAAAAACGCCGGCACCCATGCCGGCACGAACACAGGCGCGCCGCTGGTCTGGCTGCACGGGTTGCCCGGCATCCGCGCCAGCGACCCCGTCATCGCCGCGCTGGGACAGAACCGCGAGGTGATCGCGCCGCTCGCGCCGGGCTTCGCCGACGCCGACGAACTGGACGACATCCGCGACGAGCGCGACCTCGCGCTGCATTACGACGACCTGTTCGAGGCGCTGGACCTCGACGGCATCGATCTCGTCGGCCATTCCTTCGGCGCGATGGTGGCGGCGGAAGTCGCCGCCCATGTGCCGAAGCGGGTGCGCTCGCTGACGCTGATCTCGCCGCTCGGGATGTGGCGCGACGACGATCCCGCGCCGGATATGTTCGCGCGGCCCGCCGCGGCGATGGACCAGATTCTCTGGAAGGACGGCGCGGCTTCCGCGGCGATGATGAACCCGGCCGACGAGCCCGCCGACCCGGTGGAGAAAGCCGTCGCCGCGGCGCAGGCGCTGACGGCCGTGGCCAAGTTCCTGTGGCCGCTGCCGGACAGGGGGCTGCGCCGGCGGCTGCACCGGATCACGGCGAAGACGCTGGTGATCCGCGGCGCGGACGACGTGCTGGTGCCGGCCAGCTCTATGGAGGACCTCGTGGCCGGCATCTCCGGCGCGATGCGGATGACCGTGCCCGGCGCGGCGCATATGGTGGCTTATGAGGCGCTGGCCGATGTCGCCGCCCGCATCGAGCGTCATCTCACCGAGATCGTGCTCGCCGCCTGACCCGACCCGCGGCTACGCGCGGCGTTTGACGCGCGCAGCCGCATCCGCGATTTCTGAGGCGGCCGCGCCGGATCGCTGTCCGGAACCGCGCAGACCTTGTTCAAGCAGACCCTAGTTCATAAGGCGCACCCGATGAAGATCGTTTACTGGAACCACATGCCGCTGGCCGAAGCCGTGGTGAACGAGAAGCTTGCCAAGGTGGACGGCGCGGAAATCATCCGGGTGAAGACCCTGGACGAACTCGCCGCCGCGCTGCCCGGCGCGGACGGCATGATTTCCCCGGACGTGCCGGAGCAATATGCCGAAAAGGTCGGCGCGCTGCTGCGCCAGCCGGACTGCAAGGTACGCTGGCTCCATGTCGTCACCGCGGGCCGCGAAGGCTACGAGCAGGCGAAGCTGCCCGAGCGCATCACCGTGACGGGACCGGCCGGCGCGCATTCGCCAGCGCTGGCGGAGCACGCCATGGCATTCCTGCTGGCCTGGACGCGGCAGATCCCGGCCTTCGCGGACGGCACCGCGCGCGGCGAATGGGACCGCAAGCCGGTGGCGAAAATGTCGTCGCTGGAAGGCCGCACGCTGGGCATCGTCGGCCTCGGCCACGCCGGCCTCGGCGTCGCGAAACGCGCCAAACCTTTCGAGATGAAGATCATCGCCGCCAACCGCACGCCCAAGAGCGACCCGCTGGTGGACAAGGTCTATCCGCTCAGTGAGCTGAAGGAGATGCTGGCGGCCTGCGACTTCATCGTCGTGACCATCGCCGCCTCGGCCGACACCGCGCATCTGATCGGCGCGGCGGAACTCGCCGTCTGCAAGCCGAACGCCTATCTCGTCAACGTCGCGCGCGGCAGCGCCATCGAACCCGCCGCGCTGGAAGACGCGCTGCGCACCGGCAGGATCGCCGGCGCCGGCATCGACGTGACCGAGCCCGAGCCGCTGCCGCCGGGGCATTCATTGTGGTCCGCGCCGAACCTCATCGTCTCGCCGCATGTGGGCGGCGGACAGAGCCCACGCAGCATCGAGCGGATCGCCGGCCGCGTCGCGGAGAATCTCGTGAAGTTCATCAACGGCACGGTGACGCCGACCTGAGAGACTTTTGGCGGCGGCCGGACGCGCCGGCCGCCACGCATCAGGCGACGTAATCGGGATAGGGCGACGTCTCGATATAATCCAGCATCCGCCGGTTCAGCCGCTCCATCAGCTCGCCCTTCATGGCCCGCGCGACGGGATCGTCGAACAGGTTGACGGTCTCCAGCGGATCGTCGCGCAGATCGTAGAGTTCGCCCCAGGACTGGCCCGAGAAGACCGAGAGGCGATGCGTCGGCGTCACCAGCGAGCGCATCTTCACGCGGTCCGTGAAGCAGAGATAGCGGCGCTGGCTCTCCTCCTCGATCAGCACGTCGTCATAAAAGCTGTCGGTCTCGCCCGCGAGCAGCGGCGCCAGCGAGCGCCCCTGAATCCCGTACCACGGCTCCGCGCCGGTGCGTTCCAGAATGGTCGGCGCGAAGTCGATATTCTGGATCATCGCATCGGTGACGCGGCCGCCGTTCTTCATCGCGGGATCGACCCAGATGAAAGGCACGCGGATCAGGTCGCGGAAATGCAGCGGGCCTTTCAGCAGCAACTGATGGTCGCCCATATAGTCCGCATGATCGGCGGTGAAGACGATGATGGTGTTGTCGGCGATGCCGAGCCGCTCAAGCTCCGCGACGATACGGCCGACATTGTCGTCGATCATGCTGATCGAACCGTAGTTCAGCGCGATGGCCTCTCTCGCCTCGCGCTCCGTGCAGGCGAACAGCATCGGCGTGTGCTTCACGGCCTTGCCGGCGTCGCGCGCCGCCCAGGCGGAGGCGACATGGGGCGGCAGGTCGCGATGCTCCGCATGGAAGGACGGCGGCAGTTCGACATCCTCCGGGCGGTACATCGACCAGTATTTGCCCGGCGGCGTGAAGGGATGATGCGGGTCCGGATAGGACACCTGGATGAAGAACGGCTTTTGCGACGCCGTGAAATCCCGCATCAGGTCGATGGTGCGGTCGGTGATCCAGGATGTCGGATAAAGCTCCTCGGGCACGCGCGTGCGCCACGCCTGCTTCGCCGCGACCAGCGCGATTTCCGGCGTCGGAATTGCATTCTCGACACCGATCAGCTTGTCGGCCTCTTTCACCGTCTGGCGCAGCCAGCGCCGCCAGTGGCCAAGCTCGTCGTCGCCATGCTCGATGGTGAGATGGACGTTGTTGAAGCCATAGTAGGGCAACGTGATGTCGTGGGCGGGGTCATTCTCCCAGCGCGCGCCGACCTCCTGATTGTAGACGCCCGGCGCGCGCGGCCGCGCTTCCCGCGCCAGCCGTTCGCGCGGATCGACGGGAATCTGCGGCGGTGCGTCCAGCATGCATTGCAGGTGGGACTTGCCGGCCAGCGCGGTCTCGTAACCCGCCATCATCAGCGCGTCGGTGATGGTCATCTCGGCATGGGACAGCTCGATGCCGTTGTGGCGCACGCCATGGACCGAGGGCATGCGGCCGGTCATGAACGACGCCCGGCTCGGCATGCAGATCGGCGACGTCACCGTGCAGTTGGTGCCGCGCATGCCGCGCGCCGCCAGCGCGTCGATATGCGGCGTCTTCACGATCTTGTTGCCGTAGCAGCCGAGATGGTCGGCGCGATGCTGATCGGTGATGATGAAGACGATGTTCGGTGGCGGTTTCACGCCGTCGCGGCGGGGGTCGGTCATGACGTGGATCTCTCAACAAACAGATGCGGATCGAGGAATGGCGCGAGCAACCGGCCGACGCTCTCGCGCGGCAGGTTGCGCACCGCGAAGGTGAGGCGCGAGCGGCGGTCGTTGCCGGGCCAGCGCGCGAGCCGGCGCGGCGGCACGAACACATGATGCACGCCCTGCACCGCGAGCGGCGCGTCGTCGCCCGCCACGGCCATGAGCCCCTTGAAACGCAGCAGGTCCGCGCCGCGCAGGCGCGTCAGCGTGTCGAGGAAGCTTTCGGCCGCGCCGGGCGGAAACGGCGCGTCGGGGCTCAGCGTGAAAACCCGGATGCCGTGCAGGTCGCGCTCATCGGCGGCGGGGCTGTCATGCCAGTCCGCGGCGATGGCGTCTCCCACGGCTTCCAGCAGCAGCTCCGGCGCGATGCGGCCATGGGCAACGGCATGAACCGCCGCGCCGGGATTGAGCCGGCGCACGGCCGCACGCAAGGCATCGAGACTCGCTGCCGCTGTCCGGTCCGCATGGGTCAGCAGCACGGTGTCGGCCAGCACGACGCGCATCGCCGCCGCCGCATCGAGCGCGGTGCGGGCGTCGATCACGGCGCAGACATGAGCGATGCGGTAATGGCGCGCGAGGTCGGCATCGACCGCCAGCGTCTGGATCGGCGCGGCGAGATCGGCATCGCCGCCAAGTTCGACGATGACGCGGTCGAACGCCGCCATCGCGCCGGCGCGGCGCCGGCGCAAGGCATCCGCCAGCGCATGCTGGATGTCGGTGCGGCGCGTGCAGCAGATGCAGCCGCCCAGCGGCTCGGCGGCGGCGGAACACACGATCTGCGGCGCATGATCCAGCGTCCCATCGCCCTGCTCGGTGGTGATGACGAGGCTCGCCGCCGCATCGTCATGGCGCAGCAGTTCGCGGAGCAGCGTCGTCTTGCCGCTGCCGCGTTCGCCCGCAATCAGGATGACCGGCGTTGCCGTCATGTCAGATATTCATGTCGAGCACATAGAGCCCGCCGGTGTGGCGGTCCACGGTGTAGACGATGCCGCGCTC
This sequence comes from Xanthobacteraceae bacterium, assembly GCA_035556495.1. GTDB lineage: Bacteria > Pseudomonadota > Alphaproteobacteria > Rhizobiales > Xanthobacteraceae > CANKHJ01. The sequence continues at coordinate 6,511 of DATMEW010000062.1, forward strand.
GTCCACGAACACGTCGTTGAGCTGCACCGCGCCGGTCGGCGACAGCTTCGGCGCGGGCGGAACATAATAGGCGACTTCCTCAGGACGGAACGGATCGGTCAGGTCATAGACCCGCACGCCGCCGTTGAAGAAGGTGCCGATCACGAAAGTATCCGACTTGAAGGCCGTGGGGATCGGCTGGTTCTCGTGCAGGTTATGGGCGCCGAAACGGCCGCCGCGCTTGGCGAACACTTCCTTCGGCGGCAGCGGCAGGGTGCTGATCGGCAACGGCGCGGCCTCGTTGCGATGATCCAGCACCCAGGCGAGCTTGGGCCAGTCCTCGGCATTGTTGCGGATGCTCTCGTCGGTGACGACGAGCAGGTCGCGGGAGAACAAGGGCAGCGTCGTATGGGTGAAGCCGAGATAGGGCGGCGAGTTGTCCCAGCGGCAGATGAGCTTCGGCTGCGACTTGTCGGAAATGTCGAGCACCAGCGCGCCGCCGTCGAGATAGCCCAGATAGGCCCGGTCCGGCCGCTGCGGATAAACGTTGGTGTTGTGGGCGCGGAAGCCGCCGCCGCGGAACGAGGGATAATCGAGCGGCGGCAGCGGCTCGCTGTCTCCCACCGCAACGCCCGGCAGCCACCAGCGGCCGGCCTCCACGGGCTTGGACGGGTTGCGGATATCGACGATGCGGTAAATCTGGTCGTCCATCGGCCGGTGCGGATGGAAGTCCTCCGCGCCGGCGCTCATATGGACGAATTCGCCATCCGCGAACCAGAGCTGATGCACACCGCGCGAATGCTTCCCCGCGGCGGAGAAGAACGAGATCGAGCGCGGGCGTTCGGGCTCGGAGACATCGAACAGCTCCATGCCGCCCTCGGGCGCGCCATAATCCTCGGTCTGATAGGCCACCGCCATCACGTCGCCGACGACATCGAGGGAGTTGGAGCGCATCCGCGCCGAGGGCAGATCGGTCTGGATCACCACGGAGGGTTTGCGCGGATCGCTGACATCGACGGCGGTGAAATTTTTCGGCGCGGCTTCGTGCGCCAGCCAGAGGATGCGCCGGCCGTCCTTTGCGATCTGGACCGACATGCCCTCGCCCATGGCGCCGAAGCCATTGAGTTCATGATGGGCCAGCAGGCGCATGTTGCGCGCCAGCGGCCTTTCGGCCTGCGTGCGGATATCCAGCGTCGTCATCGGCGGTTCCCGTCCCTCACAGTCGCGGCTTGTCGCGCCGCCGCATTGGTCCGCTGGATTCTGACGCCTTTGTCCGCGCATTGCAAAGCCCGGGCGCAGATCTCCGCCGGCCTCGGTTCCGCACCCCGCGTCAGCCCTGAAGATTCCGCGTCATGAAGGCGGCATCGCCACCATAACTGCGCAGGCTCTCCCGCAACGCGGGGGCATCGTCGATGACAAAACCCTGCCGCCGCCAGAACGGCACGGAGCCATTGACGGCCACCAACGACAGGTTGGGCAGTCCGCCGCCGCGGGCCACATCCGCCAGTTGCGCGACGATGGCCCGGCCAAGTCCCGTCCCGCGCGCCGCAGGCAACAGGGCGATATCGTGGATGTAGAACGTTTGCGGCGCGGCCGGCAGCGCGCCGAGCAGGGTGTTCAGCTTCGGCGGGTGGTGGGCATGCCAGGGATGGGAAACGGCATAGGCCACGGCCGCGCCGGCGCTTTCGGCCACAAGGCAACCGCGCGGACACAGCCGCAAGCGCTCCGCGAACACCGCTTCGTCCTCGGGATAGCCGGGATGCACCTTGCCTGCGATCTCCATCACGGCGGGAAGATCCGCCGCGGCCATCGGCCGCCACACGGGCGGAGGAACGGGCCGCGCGGCCGGGTGCGATGGGGCGCTCATCGCATCTCAGGCGTGACCGCGCCGGGAATCGTCGGTCGCGATCTTCTGCCGTCGCGTGGTGCCGTCGATACCGCCGGCGACTGCCCATTCGGCGAAATTCTCCGGCTTGCGTTCGTGCTGGCGCGGCTTCCAGTTCTCCGTGCAGTGGTCCTCGTCCGCGTAATATTCCAGCGGCGCGCACAGCGGGTTTTCGAAATACCAGAAATAGGCCGACGAGATCGGATGGCGGCCGGGGCCGATCTCGGTCTTCCAGCCTTTCTTGCTCATGGCGATGCCGCCGCCGATCACTTCATGAATGTCGGTGAGCGTGAAGGCGACATGGTTGATGCCGGGCTTGCCGGGGCGGTTGAGCATGAAGATGTTGTGATGCTCGCCGACCGTCTGCGCCCGCAAAAACACGCCGTGGCCGGGATATTCGTCGCTCAGCGCAAAGCCGAGGCCGTCCATGTAGAAGGCGCGCATCGCCGCAAGGTCATTGGCGAAGACCACGATATGGCCGATGCCGATGGGATGGGCCTGGGTGTGGATCGGCGACGGCGTGTCGATGCGCCGGGGATTGCCCGGCGCGTTCACCGGCGTGCCGGCGACATCGACATGCCGGCGCTTGCTGACACGAAAGCCGAGCGTCAGCCCGTTCGGATCGCGCAGGCGGACGATGCCGTCCGCGCCGGTCTCGACCGGATATTTCGCCTTGAGCGTGGCGAGGGTGGCGTCCAGCCCAGCCTGGGTTTCCGCGCCCCAGACGACCTCGCGCAGCGTATTGCCGGCCTCGATGCCCGCCGGCAGGCCGGGCGTGTCGGCCGGCCGCACGATCACCTCGCTGCCGTCGCGGGTCTCATAGCGCAGCAGCGTCTCGCTCGCCTCCTTCAGCGCCACGCCCCAGTCGTCGAGGAAGCGTTTGGCCTCGTTCATGTCGGCAACGCCGAAGGTCACTGCATCGATGCCGTTCAGGGCCATTGATCCGCTCCTGTCGTGTTATCGCTCAGCCGGCCGAGCGGACGGACGAGGCATCTTCCATCGTGACCTGCGCCTTGGCCTTGGTCTGAAGGATGCGCCGCAGGCGCGTGACGCCGATGTCGTGCTGATAGAGCATCTCGCGGCGGCGGGCATCGTCGGGCATGTGGGTCAGCGCGTCGCGATCCTGCTCCAGCACATGCCAGTGCCGCGCCTCGAACGCCGCGCGATACAGCAGCCGCCATGCCTCGCGGGCAAGGCCCTGCACGCGGCGCATCCGCCAGAAGAAGACGAGACAGTTGTGCTCGTCCACCGGCGTCGTGAAGCCGATGATGCGGAACACCCCGCCGGGACCGCCGGCCGCCGGATAGGGAATATCCAGCCGGCAATAGGGCGCGGCGGTCTCGGTCACGAGTTCGGTCCAGTCGAAATTCTCGCCAGACTGAGCGACGCGGGACACGATGAAACCGTTGCCGGTTTCCTCCAGCTTCATCAGGTCCTGCTTGGCGCCGAAGGCCAGCGTGAAGGAATTGGCGTGAAGGTAGCAGCCGTGCATCGGGTCGGCGAGATTGTCGAGCGCATAACGATAGTTGCACGACCAGTCCGACACGCAGAGAAAGCCCTCCCATTCGTCGGACAGAAACTCCGCCGGCAGGTCCAGCGGCGGCGCCTTCGGCTGGTCGGCGCTGGGTACGTATACGAAAACGGCATCCCGCGCTTCCGACACCTCATAGGCCGCGATGGGCCGGCGGCCTTCCAGCGCGCAGTCCGGCATCGCCGGCACGCGGGTGACGAGGCCGGTGCCGTCCAGCATCACGCCGTGATAGCGGCAGGCGATCTGCCCTTCATGGACCTCGCCGCGCGACAGCCGCGCCCCGCGATGAGGGCAGAAGTCCTCCACGCATTGCAGCTTGCCGCCCTCGTCGCGCCACAGCACGAGATCGCGGCCCATCAGCCGCACGGCATGGGGCGCGCCGCGCACCTGAACGGACTTGGCGACCGCATACCACTGGCCGAGAAGCCCCTGATTGATTCGCGTTTCGATCCGGTCCGCGATTGTTTCCATGGTCGTCATCAACGCCTCCATGAGACATCAGAATCGTTGGGGATATTCACCTGTCGCGCGATGCCAGCACCGCGATGGCTTCGATCTCGATCTTCAACGCCGGGTCGACGAAACCGGACACCTGCACCATCGTCGAACATGGCGCCGGCTCCGCCGTGAAGAATTCGCGCCGCACGGCGGAGATGGCCGGCCGCTGGGAGAGGTCCGTGGCGAAGATCGTGAGCTTCACGACATCCGCCATGGTCCCGCCCGCGGCATCGACCAGCACCGCGATCTTCATCAGCGCCTGGCGGGTCTGGTCCGCCATGGTGCCGTCGCCCAGCAGACCGCCGCCCGGCGCGCCGGCATGCTGGCCGGAGATATAAAGCGTGTTCCCCGCCCGCAGGCAGTTGGAGAACAGGTTGCCCGGAGGCTCCGGCACCTGCGCGGTGGTGATCCGTTCAAGCATCGACGCCTCCGGCGCGCTCGCGTCCGCGCTACTGCACGAACTGGTTGGTGTAGAGATCGTCCAGCGGCTGGGCGGACGGGATGAAGCGTTCCTTGACATAGAATTTCTGCACCGCATCCATCCGCGCCGGGTCCACCGCGCCAAGCACCTTCTGGCCCTTGTAGGTCCGCTCGGTATAGTTGGTCAGAACCTTGGTCATCAGGTCTTCCTGGCCCTTGAAGGACGGCGACGCCTCCACATAAGCCTTTGCGGCCTTGGCCGGATCGTCCATCACATACTTCATGCCCTTGAGCGTCGCCTGAACGATGGCCCTCACCATCTCGGGCCGCTTGGCGATGCTCTCGTCGGAGGCGAGGATCGCCTGCGCCATGGACTGGAAGGCGTCGCCGGTGGGGATCGCCACCACGCCGTCGCCGAGCGCTTCCTTCACATCGACTTCCCAGTCCGGCGTGCAGGCGCAGGCGTCCACGGTGCCGGCGATCAGCAGCTTGGTCACGGCTGCGGGACCGACAGCCTGTGCGTCCACGTCGTTCTTGGTGATGCCCTTGGAGGCGAGCGCGCCCAGCATGGCGAAATAGGTGGTGTCCTGGAAGGCCATCACCGAGACCTTCTTGCCTTTGAGGTCCTCGAGCTTGCCGATGCCCCTATCCTTGCGGCCGACCACGGTGGTCATGGCGCCGCCGCCCATCAGGCCGACGACCTTCACCGGCACGCCGTTGCCGCGCACGATGATCGGCGTGTCGCCGATCGCGCCGCCGATCGCCGCATTGCCGACGCCGACCTGCTTGGCGACATCGACGCCGCCGCGCGCGACGACGAATTCGACGTCATAGCCGGCATCCTTGTAGTAGCCGAGATGCTGGGCCAGCACCCATGGCGCGAAGGCCGGCAGGCTGGGCGGGGCGGGCAGCAGATAGGTGATCTTCTCCAGCTTCTTCTCGTCTTTCTTGTTTTGCGCCTGCGCGTGGCCGGACAGCGTGCCGGCCATCAGCGCGACAGCCCCGAGTGCGGCCGCACCGGATTTCAGTTTCGAAAACGTGACGCTCATTACCAAAGCTCCCTTCGTGGAAAGATCGGCCGGAAGGCCCCCTTCATCGGTCTTTCGAGGTTGAGACCCTTTTCTTGTTCTTCTTGTCCTTGGGCGCGGCTTTCGCCTCGCGCCATTCCCGCGCCAGCCTCTGCCGGACGGGCACGAAATCGTAGGTCGGGTAGAAATCCGTGGTGAAAACGCCCCAGGCGGACCGCTCGATCTCGACATTCACGACATTGAGCAGGCGGACGGGCAGACGGAGCGTGACGATCTGCCCGAGGCCCATGGCCACGGTCCAGCTCACGATTTCCACGCCTTGGGGCGGAAACCGCTCCCACCACCCCGCATCGGACAGGCGGCCCTGGAGACCCTCGAGATTCTGGCCTTGATCGTGTTTCAGCACGATCGTCAGCAACATTGTGTCTTCGACAGGCTCAGTCACGGGACATTTCCGTCGCCAGATTGACTCTCACTGGAACGATGTTAACGTGTTCATAAGCGAACGCAAGGTTCAAAATGGACGCGGCTCCAGAAGCGGCGTCTCGGACAGGAAGGACGCCCATGGCATCTGCCTCAGCCACCCCGTCGCCCACCCGCGCCGCTCATCATGACGATCTGGTCCATCAAAGCCGGGGCCGCCCGCTCACCGAGCTGGAACAGGGCCTGGCCACGGCGCTGGAGCGCATCTTCGCGACCGGCCAGCACGATTTCGACAAAGTAGCCGAGGCGCTGCAGCGGGACGGGGTGCCGCGCCCGTCCGGCGCTTCAGGCGGCTGGACCACGGCCGTCCTGGAAGACGAACTGAAATCCATCAACGCCTCGCTGGATGCCGCCTATGCAGAACACGGCTTCGGTCCTTGATCTCGTCGAGGTCACCCGGCGCTTCCGGGCGCCCAACGGCGCGGGCGAGCTGACCGCCATCGAGCAGGTCAGCCTCTCCGTGCGGCCCGGCGAGTTCGTCGCGGTGGTCGGCCCGTCCGGCTGCGGCAAGAGCACCATCCTGAACCTCGTCTCCGGCCTCGACCGGCCGAGCGAGGGGGGAATCGTGCTCAACGGCCAGCCGGTGGAGGGTCCCAACCCCAGCGTCGGCTTCATGTTGCAGAAGGACCTGCTGCTGCCCTGGCGCAGCATCGTCCACAACGTGGAATTCGGCCTGGAGGCGCGCGGCCTGAGCCGGGGCGAGCGGCGCGAGCGCGCCTTGCGCGAACTCAAGCGCTGCCGGCTCGAAGACTTCGCCGCCAGCTACCCCTATCAGCTCTCCGGCGGCATGCGGCAGCGCGCGGCGCTGGCGCGGACGCTGGCCATCGAACCGGCGATCGTATTGCTGGACGAGCCATTCTCCGCGCTCGACGCCCAGACCAAGCTGATCCTCCAGCGCAGCTTCGCCAACACCATCGCCACCTCCGGGATCACCACGCTGCTCATCACCCACGACCTGCTGGAAGCGGTGACGATGTCCGACCGCATCCTGGTCATGAGCGAGCGGCCGGGGCGGATCATCGACGAGATCGTCGTGGACCTGCCCGAGCGCGACAATCCCATGCACCGGATGGGTTCGCCGAAGACCAAGCAATATGTCGATCATCTGATGGCCACCCTCCATCTCGAGGAGAAAGCCGCGTGAGCGCACCCGACATCATTGATGCGCAGGCCACCGCCCGGCCCACCAGCCCGCCGGAACGCAACCGCGTCTTCGTCGCGCCGACGCTGAGCGGCAACCACATGGCCATTCTGGGCAGCCTCGCCTTCGGCGTCGTCTTCCTGCTCGCCTGGCAGTTCCTGCCGCCGGCGCTCGGCGTGCCGCCCTATATCATTCCGACGGTGACGGACCTTGTAACCGAGTTCGGCCGCATGGCCGAACGCGAACGGCTGATCTTCCACACCAGCTCCACCTTCTTCATCGGCACCATCGGCTTCATCATCGGCAGCCTGCTCGGCGCGGCCATCGGCTATGCGCTCGGCATGTCCACGCTGCTGGAGAAGGTGCTGTCGCCCTATCTGCTCGGGCTTCAGATCGCCCCGAAGGTCGCTTTCGCGCCGCTGTTCATCATGTGGTTCGGCTACAATGCCTGGCCCAAGCTGGTCGTGACCATTCTGGTCGTATTCTTCCCGATCCTCGTCAACGTGCTGCAATCCATGAAGACCGTGGACCGGGACATGATCAACCTCGCCCGCGCCTACAGCATGAGCCGCTGGCAGATCTTCTGGAAGATCGAGGTGCCCGCCTCCATGCCGGCGCTGATGGCAGGGCTGCGCATCGGCGCGACGCTCGCCGTGATCGGCGTCACCGTCGGCGAACTGGTCGGCGGCAACACCGGCCTCGGCTATCTCATCACCTTCGGCGAAGGGCAGGCCAACACCGCGATGGTGTTCAACGCCATCATTCTGCTCACCCTCGTCGGTATCATTCTTTATGCCGCAGTCGCCGCGCTGGAAGCGCGCGTCCTGCACTATATTCCGCGCGCCCAGCGCTAACCGGGAGAAAGAAGAGGTCCGTCATGGAACACACCAAAATCGTCCCCGAGATCAAGCCGTCCGATGTCGTGATCCCCGAAGGCAAGACCTTCGAATCGTGGATCGAAAGCCGCATCGCCCGCTACGACACGCGCCAGCTCGACTGGAACGCCCTGAAATTTCAGGCGGATCACGATCCGAAATATCGCCGCGCCCAGATGCGCTACATTGGCACCGGCGCCACCGGCGTCGACAGCGACGAGAATGTCGTGCCGGCCGAGCACTTCACCTTCTCCACCATGGTGCTGCCGGCCGGCTGCGAAGGCCCTCCGCACCTGCATACCGATGCCGAGGAGATCTTCTTCGTGCTGCGCGGCAACAAGCTGCGCTTCATCATCGAGCATGAAGGCAAGCGCGTCGAGACCGTCCTGAAGGAGCGCGACCTCATCTCGGTGCCGCCGGGCCTCTACCGCGGCCTTGTCAACGAGGGCATCGAGGAGGCGCTGATGTGCGTCATCATCGGCAACAACAAGCCGGTGACGCCGACCTATCCGCCGGACCATCCGCTGTCCTCGATCAAGCGCAACAAAGCCGCCGCCGCGGGCTGAGCAACGGGCGCGGGCCGTCGCGGCCATGCGTCACGGGAGAGCCGGATGACCATTCGCGCGAATGAAGCAGGCAGGGACGCCGTACAGGACCGGCTGGCGGAGGGCCTCCTCGGCCAGTGGTATGCCGTCGCGAAATCCGCGCAGGTCCGGCCCGGCCTGCCTCACGGCGTGAAGGCGCTCGGCCGGCATCTCGTGCTGTGGCGCGACGAGGCCGGCAAGCTGCAATGCGTGGAGGATTTCTGCCCCCATCGCGGCGCGCGGCTCTCGCGCGGCGAGGTCCATGAAGGGCAGATCGCCTGCCGCTATCATGGCGTGATGCTGGACGGCACCGGCACCGTGACCCGCGTGCCGGCGATGCCGGGCTGCGCGCTGGAGGGCCGCAAGGCGCTCGACAGCTACGCCGTGGCGGAAGCGAACGACGGCGTCTTCGTCTATTTCCCCAGTGCCGAAAAGCCGGAGCCGACGCCGCTCGCCCTGCCGGAGGAATTCAACAATCCGGACTGGTCCACCTTCCTCTGCATGACGAAATGGGACACCAGCTATCTGTTCGTCTACGACAACTTCGCCGACCCCATGCACGCCTGCTATCTGCATTCGGACAGCTTCACGCTGGCTTATGGCGCCAAGCAGGACGTGATGAAAGTGGAAGAGCGCGCCGACGGCTTTCACATCGCCAAGGTCGGCCAGCAGGACGTCAACCTCGACTGGACCCATATGGTGATCGACGGCAATCAGCTCTATTGCCGTCTCGATATCCCCTATCCGCCGGGCGCCGGCCCCGGCGGCCCGTTCCAGATCATCGGCTATTCGACACCGATCGATGAAGACACCTGCATGAGCTTCTTCTGGCGATGCCGCCGCGTGAAGGGCCTCGCGCGGGATTCCTGGCGCTTCATGTATCGCGCCAGGCTCGAAGCGCGCCACTGGGCGGTGCTCGAACAAGACCACCACATGCTCGCGCATATCCCCGCCGACGCGCAGAAGCGCGAGATGCTCTATCAGCACGACATCGGCGTCTCGCGGATGCGCCGCATGCTGGTGCAGCAGGCGCGCAGCCAGCTTGCCGCCGAAGCTTCCGCGCCCGCACGGGTCGCGGTGTGAGGAGATCGTGACAATGCTGTCGGGACGGACCATCGTCGTCACCGGCGCGGCGCGCGGCGTCGGCCGGGCCATCGCTGAGCGCTGCGCGGCGAAAGGCGCGCGGCTGGTGCTGGCGGACATTCTGGAAGACGAGGGCCGCGCGACGGCGCAGGCGCTCGTCGCGCAGGGCGCCGCCGCGCGCTTCCTCGCCATCGATATCGGCGATCCTCAATCCATCGACGCCGTCGCCCGCGACATCGCGGCGAACGAAGGCGCGATCCACGGCCTCGTGAACAACGCGGCGATCGCCACCGATGTCGGCGGCAAGCTGTTCGAGGACATCGAGATCGA
>DATMEW010000063.1:0-12453 GCA_035556495.1 Xanthobacteraceae bacterium
CAGAAGGGCACCTGCAAAGCGCTTATGCAAAGGTTGCTGCTTCCGCCGTCGTGATGAAGGCCGCGCCCGCCGCGCGGCCTTTTGCATTTGGGAGGACCGCATATGGACGCTGCATCGGGAGCCGCGCGTCCGCCGCCTGACGCCGTGGCCCGCTCCCCGCAGCGACAGAAACGCTTTTGAGCGGCAGCTACTTCCATCTTCCTCTGGTGTCCGATGCGACCCGCGCGACGCTGACGACCATTGCGCCGGCCGCTGCGGGACGGCCGGTCTTCTCCCTTCTCCCCTCGCCATGGGTGCGGGCGTCTGAGCCGGCTCCGCCGTCAGGCGTCTCGTCAAGCCTGTGCGTGCCGGCTCCGGAACCTGTCGCCTTCCCGGCAGGCTGTGCTAACGTTCCATCGATAAGATGTTTGAGGATTGAGTCCATGAGGATGCTTTCGCGTCGCGGCTTTGCCGTGGGAGCCGGTGCCGTGGCGGGGACGCTGGCGCTGCCGGCGGTGGTTCGGGGTCAGGCCGGCTATCCGTCCGAGGATGTTCATTTCGTCTCGGGCTCGGTCGCCGGTTCCGGTGGCGACGTGATCGTGCGCTTCTTCGCCGAGCAGATGCGCCCGCTGATGGGGCGCACCGTCGTGGTGGACAACAAGGTCGGGGCGATGAGCAACATCGCCATCGAACACACCGTGCGCTCGAAGCCGGACGGGCACACGGTGCTCATCAACAGCGGAAGCACGCTGGCCGCGAACATGAAGCTGTTCCGCAAGCCGCCGTTCGACACCGCACGCGATCTCCAGATGGTCGCGACGCTCAGCCGCTCGACCATGATGCTCGCCGTGCGCGCGGATGCGCCGTGGAAGGACGTGAAGGAATTGACTGCGGCGATGAAGGAGAAGGGCGACAAGGCGACCTATGCCTATGCCACGTCCATCGCCCAGGTGATCGGCGCGCTGTATCGCGAGAAGGCCGGCCTCAAGGCCGTCGAGGTCGCCTACAAGTCCGGCGCCGATTTCGTGAACGATCTGGCCAGCGGCAACGTGGACTATGCCATCGCCGACCATGTGCAGGCGACCGGCCTTGCCCGCGCGGGGCGGATGCGGCTGCTTGCGGTCGGCTCGTCCGAGCGGCTGAAGGTGACGCCGGATATTCCGACCTTCGCCGAGTTCGGCTATCCCATCGACATCCGCACCTGGTGGGGCGCGACGGTGCCGGCGGCGACGCCGAAGCCGGTTGTGCAGCAGCTCTCCGGCTGGTTCAACAAGGTCGTGACCAGCGAGGAATGCCGCAGGTTCTTCGCCGGCATCGGCACCGACCCATGGGCGACCGACCCGGATTTCGCGCAGGATTATCTGCGCAAGGAGATCGTGGACTGGGAAGGCCACATGAAGGTCGCCGGCATCGCGCCGCAATAGCGGCGTCATCGCATGACCGGGCGGAGCGGGCACCGCTTCGCCGTCCGGACATGCGGAAAACAAAGAAGCTGGGCAGGTGCGGGCGAAGCGGATAGCCGTTCGCCGCCCGGATATGCGACAGTCACGAGATCGGGGCATATCCTGTGCGCAGCGACTCGCAGGATAGGCTCCGGAACCGGGTGGCGCTCCGCTCCGGCGGGCGGTGCCTCATAACAACCGACAAACGGATGGAGACAGAGGGCGATGCAGGATATTTCACGTCGCGGATTCACGATCGGCGCCGGCGCGCTCGCGGCCGGTCTGGCCATGCCGGGCATCCTCCGGGCGCAGGACAAGTATCCGTCGCGGGATGTGCATTTCATCTGCGCCTTTCCGCCCGGCAGCGGCGCGGATGTGATCGTGCGCTGGTATGCCGAGAAGCTGCGCCCGATCATGGGCGTGAATATCGTGGTCGAGAACAAGGTCGGGGCGCTGGCCCATCTCGCGACTGAATACACCGTTCGCGCCAAGCCGGACGGCTATACGATCTATGTTCACGGGCCGGCCTCGCTCGCCATCAACCAGTATGTGATCAAGAATTCCACGGTCGATGTGACCAAGGACATCGTCATTGCCGGCGCGATCAACCGCCAGCCGATGATGATGATGGTCAAGCATGACTCGCCGTGGAAAACGGTGGCGGATGTCACCAAGGCCGTCCGCGCCAAGGGCGACAAGGCGACCTATGGCATCTCCAATCCAGTCGGAAAGGTGATGGGCGCGCTCTACAAGAATCACGAGAAGCTCGAAGCTGTGGAGGTGACCTATCGCACCGCCAGCGATGCGCTGAACGACCTCGCCAGCGGCGCGATCGACTACGGCATGTTCGACAACATCTTCGGCGCGGCGCAGGCCCGCGCCGGCCGCGTGCGTCTGCTCGGTATCAGCATGCCGGAGCGGCTTCAGGCGATGGCGGACATTCCGACCATGAGCGAGCAGGGCGTGCCGATGTCCGTGATCGGCGGCTTTGCCGCGATGGTGCCGTCCGCCACGCCGCAGCCGATCGTGGACCGTATCTTCGCGATGTTCGAGCAGGTCACCCGCACGCCGGAGGCCAAGACCTTCCTCAACACCATCGCCAGCGATCCCTGGGTCACGACCCAGCCGAAAGCACAGGCCGGCTTCATCGAGGAGGTGAAGGCTTACGGTGAATATGTGCGTCTCGCCAAGATCGAACCGCAGGGCTGAGCGAAACGGCGAGGGGGCAAAGGGGCAAGCGGCAAGCGGGGTGAACGATGAGCGCGTGGAAACGGGACGGGATGGGCGGCGGCATGTCGGAGGTCCCGTCCGGGCCTTCAGTCCTGCGCCTCTCGCGTTTCCTCACGGGCCGCCGCGCCCTCTGACGACGGAACGACAATCAGGCCGGCGCGGGGCATGCCTCCGCGCCGGGCGGGAACGAAAACAGCAGTTTGAAGGCCAGCAGTTTGAAGACCGGTGGCTGGAGGCAGCGGCTCGATGACTGCTCGCTGACGATAAGCGGTTGATAATGACACGTCGATAACGACGGATTGATAACGAAACTTTCGGAGGAACGGACATGACTCAGTTGTCGCGGCGACACCTCAATTTCGGCCTCGGCGCGGTGGCGCTCGCCGGCCTCGCCCCTGCATCAGCGCGGGCGCAAGCCTTTCCGAGCGGCGACCTGCATTTCGTCTGCGCCTTCCCGCCCGGCAGCGGCGCGGATGTGCTGGTGCGCTACTTTGCGGAGAAGATAAAGCCGTATATCGGCGGGCGCTCCGTCATCGTCGAGAACAAGCCCGGCGCGCTGAGCAACGTCGCGACCGAATATACCGCGCGCTCGAAGCCGGACGGCCACACGGTTTATATCCATGGTGCCAGCGCGCTGGCCGCGAACATGCACCTGTTTAAAAATCCTTCCGTCGATGCCGGCAAGGCGATCCAGATCGCCGCGACCATCAACAAGCAGCCGACCCTGATCGCCGTGGTCGCGACCTCGCCGCACAAGAGCGTGAAGGAACTGACCGCCGCGATGAAGCAGAAGGGCGACAAGGCGAGCTATGCCAGCTCCAATCCCGTCGCCAAGGTGATGGGCGAGCTTTACAAGCAGAAGGCGGGACTCGATGCCGTCGAGGTGACCTATCGCACCTCCCAGGATGCGCTGAACGACCTGTCCAGCGGCGCGATCGACTATATCATGATCGACAATGTCGCCGGCATGGCCCAGCAGCGCGCCGGCCGCCTGCGCGTGCTCGGCATTTCCTCGAAGGAGCGGCTTGGCGCCACCGGCGACATTCCGACCATGGCGGAGCAGGGCATCGACATGGATATCACGGGCTGGTGGGCCGCCATGGTGCCGTCCGCGACGCCGAAGCCGGTGGTCGCGCAGCTCAACAAGTGGTTCAGCGAGATCGTCGCGTCCGAGGACGCGAAGAAGTTCCTCAACAGCTTCGCGAGCGACCCCTGGGTGACGACGCCAGACGAGGCGCAGGCGTTCTTCCTCCAGCAGATCGAGGCGTGGGGCGAATACGTGCGCGTCGCGAAGATCGAGAAGATGGGCTGAGCGTCCGCCGCGAGGTGCTGTGCTTCGTCGTGAGCGCGGCCCGGCGCGGATGCGGCGGTCTATTGTCAGCCGGGGCCGCGTTTGGCACAAATCATGGCCGCCGCATCGGATGCGATGCAGCGGCCCGCGCTGAAAAATGCGCAAACCAGCCACGCTGACCAGACATGCAAGCAGACATGATCGGGGGGAAACACATGACCATGTTGACGCGCCGCGGATTCGGTATCGGGGCGGGAGCCGCCGCCATGGCGGGCCTGTTGCCCGCGAGCGCCTTCGCGCAAACCTATCCGACTCAGGACGTGCATCTCATCTGCGCCTTTCCGCCGGGATCGGGTGCGGACCTGATCGTGCGCTGGTATGGCGAGCGGATTCGCCCGATGCTGGGCGGGCGCAATGTCATCGTCGAGAATAGGGTCGGTGCGCTGGGCAATACGGCGGCGGTGCATATGGTGCGCTCCGCGCCGGACGGTCACACGATCTTCGTGCATGGCGCGGGCGGCGTCGCCGCGAACGGCCATCTGCTGAAAAACCAGGGCTTCGACGCCGCCAAATCGGTTCAGGTGGCGGCGGCGATCAACAAGCAGCCGGTGATGTTCGTGGTCGCGGCGTCGAGCCCGATCAAGTCCATGGCGGATCTGACGGCCCATATGAAGCAGCGCGGCGAGAAGGGCACCTATGGCACCTCGAATCCTTATGGCAAGGTGGCGGGCGCGCTCTACATGGCGCATGAGAAGCTGAACGCCGTCGAGGTGGTGTATCGCACCGCGCCGGATTCGCTGAACGATCTTGCCAGCGGCGCGATCGACTTCGGCGCTTTCGACAATATCTTCGCCGTCTCCCAGCAGCGCGCCGGCCGCGTGCGCATCATCGCCCAGAGCCTGCCGGAGCGGCTCGAAGCGATGCCGGAGATTCCGACCTTCGCGGAGCAGGGCGTGCCGATCCGCATGACCGCCTTCTTCTCGGCGATGGTGCCTGCTGCGACACCGCGTCCCGTGGTCGAGCAGATCAACAAGATCTTCAATCAGGTCACGGGATCGCCCGAGGGCAAGAAGTTCCTGAACGATGCCGCGAGCGATCCCTGGGTGGCGACGCCGGACGAGGTTCAGGCCCTGTTCCTCCAGGAGACCAAGGACTGGGCCGAATATGTGAAGATCGCCAAGATCGAGCCGCAGGGCTGACCTCCGGCGGACCTGAGCAGGCGCTCGGCCTGAACCTGGCCTGAACCTGGTCTGACCTTGGCTTGATCTGGACGCGGTGGATGCGGCGATGAACTGTCGCACCCACCGCAAGCCGCAAGGGGATACTGGCGCACCTGCCCACCATTTGTTATAGAGTAGAACAATCGTTGGGGAGGACCGCCATGAGCCTGCTGTCGCGTCGCATTTTCACCCTCGGCATGTCCGCGGCGGCTACGGGCCTCGCCGTTCCGGGCGCCGCTCGCGCGCAGGTGCCGGCGGGCGACATTCATTTCATCTGTGCTTTCGCGGCCGGCAGCGGCGCGGATGTCATCGTGCGCTTCATGGCGGAAAAGGTCCGCGCGGTTTCCGGCCGCTCGATCGTGGTCGAGAACAAGCCCGGCGCCATCGGCAATATCGCGACGGAATATGTCGCGCGGGCCAAGCCTGACGGGCTGACCGTGCTGGTCCACGGCGGCAGTTCGCTGGCGGCGAACATGCACCTGTTCAAGAACCCGCCGGTCGATGCCGGCAAGGCGTTCGAGATCGTCGGCACGCTGATGCGCCAGCCGGTGCTGCTCGTCGTGCGCGGGGATTCGCCGCTCAAATCTGTGGCGGAGCTGACCGCCGAGATGAAGAAGAAGGGCGACAAGGGAACCTATGGCACGGCCTTCCCCACCGCGCGCGTCGCCGCCGCGCTCTACAAGGAGCGCGCCGGGCTCCAGACCGTGGATGTCGCCTACAAGACCTCGGCCGACTGGGTGAACGACCTCAACAGCGGCGCGATCGACTTCGCGGTGGTCGATACGGTGTTCGGCCTCGCGCAGGCGAAACAGGGCCGCATGAAGGTGCTGGCCGCCTCGACGGCGGACCGCATCTCGGCGATGAAGGATACGCCGACGCTCACGGAGCTTGGTTATCCCATGGACATCGCCGGCTGGTGGGCCACCTTCGTGCCTGCCGCCACGCCGAAGCCGGCGCTGGATCAGTTGCGGGAATGGATCGGCAAGGCCGGCGCGGACCCGGCGACCGCGGAGTTCTTCGCCAGCATCGGCGGCGAATCCTGGCTGCTGCCGCCGGCGGAGGCGAAGGCGACCTATCTCAAGGAGATCGACGCCTGGGGCGATTACGTCCGGATCGCGAAGATCGAGAAACAGGGCTGAATCCGCTGCGCGGAGGACGCCACAGCCGTGACACTGACGCGGGCGGTGCGCCGCCCGCACCGACCACACCGACCACACCTCATAACAACATCACCCGGGAGGACTATCGATGACTGAGATTTCGCGTCGGCATTTCAACATCGGCGCCGCCACGCTGGCGCTGGCGGGAGCAAGCGGCGGCGCTTCGGCGCAGGCCGCCTATCCTGCGCAGGATGTGCATGTGATCGTCGGCTTCGCACCCGGCAGCGGGCCGGACGTGATCGCCCGCTTCGTGATGGAGAAGATGCGCCCGCATCTGAAGTCGGTCGTCATCGAGAACAAGCCGGGGGCGGGCGGCAACATCGCCAGCGAATATATCGCGCGTGCGAAGCCGGATGGCTATACGCTGTATCTCACCGGCGGCAGCGCGCTTGCGGCCAGCGGCTCGCTGTTCAAGAAGCTGCCCTTCGACGTCATCGACGATTTCGAGATGGTCGCGACGCTCTCCCGGCAGCCGACCCTGATGGTGGTCGGCCAGAACGCGCCGTATAAGGATATCGCGGGCCTGACCAAGGGCCTGAAGGACAAGGGCGCCAAGGCGAGCTACGGCACCGCCTTCCCGACCGCCCGCGTCCTCGGCAAGATCTATACCGACACCATCGGCGCGCCGGCTGTCGAAGTTCAGTATCGAACTTCCGCGGACTGGATCAACGATCTCAATGCCGGCCATATCGACTTCGGCATCATTGACGCTGCGTCGGGCGCCACTCATGCCAAGAACGGCCGTTTCCGGATCGTGGCGGTCGGCACTGCGGAACGCTCGGCCGCGATGCCGGAATATCCCACGCTGAAGTCGCAGGGCGTCGATGTCGATCTTCCCGGCTGGTGGTGTGTCTACGCGCCGAAGGGCACGCCGGACGCCATCAAGGACAAGCTCCATGGCTGGTTCACCGAGGTGGTGCAGACCGACGATGTGCGCAAGTTCCTGACCGGCATCGCCAACGAGCCGTTCCCGCTGACCCGGAAGGAAGCGAGCGACTACTATGTCAGGGACGTGAAGTTGTGGGAGAAGTATGTCGAGATCGCCCAGATCGAGAAGCAGTGACATCCATCCGCCGTTGCGGATATCTTTCAGCAACGGTCGCGGCGCCTTTCGGGCGCCGCTTCTTTTTGCGTGAGATGGCCGGCGCCCGCAGCAGCAGGCGTGGTCGCGCAGGTCGTTGTCGCGGCGGATTTTCGGGGCGGCCGTCCAGACGGGGGCTGCAATACTGGGGTTGGCGCAGCGGCAGGGTTGGTCCGGCCGCTTCGGGTAACTGCTTCCGGTTTGCCGGCCAGCCGTTCACGAATATCATGGCTTCGCGAGACCAATACCGTTAATCCCTGATAAAGTCAGTAGAAATGGCGACTCGGGGCTGCCGGCCGGCGGCAGGCCCGGCGCTGCCCGAGTGTCCGATGAACCGTCCCGAACCCACCGACAAATTGACTGCCACGGCTGAGGCGCCGGCGCATCCGGGCGCGCATCTCACCCATCGGCAGATCCTCTCGATCTATGTCGGCCTCGTGCTGGTGATGTTCCTCGGGGCGATCAACCAGACCATCGTGGCGACGGCGCTGCCCTCCATCGGCCTGCATTTCGGCGACATCGCAAACCTGTCCTGGATCATCACGGCCTATCTGCTCGCGGCCACGGCCGTCTCGCCGCTCTACGGCAAGCTGTCGGACATGTATGGCCGGCGCACGGTGATCCTGTTCGCCATCGCGATCTTCCTCGTCGGCTCGGTGATCGCCGCGACCGCGCAGAACATGACCATGCTCATCGTCGGGCGCGGCTTGCAGGGGCTCGGCGGCGGCGGCCTGCTGCCGATGGTGCAGACCGTGGTGGCGGATATCGTCGTGCCGCGCGAGCGCGGGCGCTATCAGGCCTATACGGCGGCCGTATGGGTCGTCGCGGGCGTCGCGGGGCCGCCGCTCGGCGGCTTCCTGTCGGACTATATGAGCTGGTCCGCCATCTTCTGGTTCAACCTGCCGATCGGCATCGTGGCCGCCGCGCTGACCTATCGGCAGTTGCGGCTGCTGCCCCGGCCGGGCCGCCGCCACCGGCTCGATCTCGTCGGGGCGGCGCTGATGATGGCGTCCGCCATCGCGATGCTGCTGGGGCTGAGCTGGGGCGGCGTGCGTTTTGCCTGGGTCTCGCCGCAGGTCATCGGCCTCATCCTCGGCTCGGGCGTGCTGGCGGCGGCATTCGCATTCTGGCTGACGCGCGCGCGCGAACCCTTCCTGCCGCCGTCGCTGCTGGCCAATCCGGTGATGCGCCTCGGCACGCTGGCGACAGGCAGCGCCTTCGGCGCGCATCTCGGCGTCGGCGTCTATCTGCCGATCTATTACCAGCTCGTGCATCAGCTCTCGCCCAGCGAATCCGGCCTTGCGCTGATCCCCTCGGTCGCGCTGACGACGCCGGGCGGCGTGCTGGCGGGACGCATCATGATGCACATGACCCGCTACAAATGGGCGGGGACGTTCGGCGTCTCGATGGCGATCTGCGCGATGGCGACCCTGACCATCTGGCCGCATCTGCCGCTGCCCGCCGTGATCTGTATCGCCTGCATGCTCGCCTTCGGCGTCGGCATGATGTTCCCGATCGCGACGGTGTCGGTGCAGAATGCGGTGCCCCATGCGCAGGTCGGGCTCGCGACCGGCACGATCAATTTCTTCCGCCAGCTCATCTCCGCGCTCTCCATCGCGATCATGGGCGCGATCCTGCTTGCCGGGCTGGGCACCAGCGTGGGGCGCGGGCAGGGCGCGCTGGTGGCGATGAACGCCGAGGGCGGCGCGCCGGCGGACATCTTCCGCTGGGTGTTCGGCACCGGGCTGGTCTTCCTGCTGGTCGCCCTTGCGATCTGGCTGCAAGTGGAGGAGCGGCCGCTGGCCGGGCGCGACACGCGGCCGGGCGCTGCGGCCGGGGACGGCATATAAAGAATAAAATCCGATAATATGAAAATAGTCCTTGACAGCGTGACGCTGATCGGGTAGTGTCCGGACATGCTCAAGAAGTGTGACCGGCGGGCGACATGATCCGCCGCTCCTGACACCGGCGCTGTTGCGCTTCCTCCCCGCATCGACTGCATGCTCCCCGAGAACCGCCGCCCGTCGCGCCTGCGACATCCGGGCGCCCGCGGACCTGGGATGCGTGTGGCCGGAGGAGTGGAGGTGACGGCGGCCCCCCGGCGCCGGGCTGGATGTATGCCGGCCGGAGGTTCTGTCAGGAGATGCGCGGTTCGTGAATCGCCGCATTCGCCGTGATCGTGCCGTTCCCGGTCCGCTTCTTGAGCGCCTTTCCTTCAGTTCCGGAGGCGCGATGACGATCCCCCAAGCGATTCACGCGGCCCGCGAGCGATATGCCGCCGGCCTGCCGATGAACGAGGTGCTGCGCGGCTCGAAGCTGAGCCTGCCCATGCTGCTGGAATGGATCGACGGCGGCCCGCCTGCGCCGGACGGCGCGCGGCCGCTGCCGCCGCTCCCGCGCCGCGCGACGGCGCGCCGCAAGCGCTTGACCGAGCCGATCGAACCCGCTGCCGCGACGCGGACGCAGGATACGCCGCCGCGCAGACCCGCCGGGCCAAAATCCGCAAAGCTGGCACGCCTGCCGCCATCTCGCGCGGCGATCCTGCGGCGGCTGTGGCGGGCGGCGGACCTCCAGGTGCGCGAGATCGAGAGCCGCGCCGCCGCGAGCCTCGAAACGAGTGACGGCGAGCGCACCGAGCGCGAGCGCGACGCCCGCACGCTGGCGGTGCTGGCGCGGACGTTGCGCGAACTCGCCAATGGCGAGGCCGCGACCGATACGCCGCCGCCGGCGGCAACCGACGATCCCGATCCCATTCCGAGAGGCATCGATGAATTCCGTCGCGAACTTGCACGGCGCATTGAGGCGTTTGTCGGAGAGGAGCCGCACGGCGGCGTTTCTGACGAGCCAGCCGGAGGCGTGGATCCGGACGCTGCATGACGACTGGGCCTGTTTCGCGCATCCCCATCAAACGCCGCCGCCCGGCGACTGGACGACCTGGCTGCTGATCGGCGGTCGCGGCGCGGGCAAGACCCGCGCAGGCGCCGAATGGGTGCGCGGCCTCGCGCTCGGCCGCATGCCGTTCGCCGCACGGCCGGTGAGCAACATCGCGCTGGTCGGCGAGAGCGAGCACGAAGTGCGCGAGGTGATGATCGAAGGGGTGTCGGGGCTCATGTCTCTCGGCCCGCGCGATGCGCGGCCGGTGTGGCAGCCCTCGCGCCGGCGGCTGGAATGGCCGAACGGCGCGGTGGCCCATGCCTTCTCGGCGGAGGACCCGGACAGCCTGCGCGGCCCGCAATTCGCCGCCGCATGGTGCGACGAACTCGCCAAGTGGCGGCAGGCGGAAGCGGCTTTCGACATGCTGCAATTCGGCTTGCGGCTGGGAGACCGGCCACGCCAGATGATCACGACCACGCCGCGGCCGATGCCGCTGCTGCGCCGGCTGCTGGACGAGCCGATGACGGCGGTGACGCGGGCGGCGACGAAGGAGAATGCCTACAACCTCGCGCCGTCTTTCCTCGCGACCGTTCTGAACCGCTATGAAGGCACGCGGCTCGGCCGGCAGGAGATCGACGGCGAGATGATCGACGAGCGGCCGGACGCGCTGTGGTCCCGCGACATGCTCGCGGCGGCCCGCGTGAACGAAGCGCCGCCGCTGACGCGCATCGTCGTCGCAGTGGACCCGCCGGCTTCCGCCACTGCGCGCTCCGCCGCCTGCGGCCTGGTCGCGGCGGGCAGAGCGGAGGACGGCACCATTCATGTGCTGGCGGACGCGACCGTGTCCGGCCTTTCGCCCCATGGCTGGGCGACCAAGGCCGTGGCGCTGTGGCGGCGTTTTGAGGCCGATGCGCTGGTCGTCGAGGTCAACCAGGGCGGTGATATGGTCCGCACCGTCATCGCCGATGTCGATGGCGAGGTGCCGGTGCAGGCCGTGCGCGCCCATCGCGGCAAGTGGCTGCGGGCCGAGCCCGTCGCCGCGCTTTACGAACAGGGCCGCGTGAAACACGCCGGCGCCTTTCCGGCGCTGGAGGACGAGATGTGCGCCTTCGGCCTCGACGGGCTCGCCTCGGGCCGCTCGCCGGACCGGCTCGACGCGCTGGTCTGGGCCGTGACGGCATTGACGCACGGCGCGCGGGGACAGCCGCGCGTGCGAAACTTATAAACTGATTAGTTTTCATCTCAAATCGCACGGAGCGCAGATGCTGGATCGCCTGTTCAATCTCGTTCGCCCGCCGGAGACGAAAGCCTCGCGCACCGCGCGTTTCGTCTCTTTCGAGCGCGGCGGCCGCGCGCGCTGGACGCCGCGGGACTATGCCGCGCTGGCGCGTGAAGGCTATGCCGGCAATGCGGTGGTGCATCGCGCCGTGCGGCTGGTCGCGGAGAATGCGGCGGCCTGTCCGCTGCTGATCTATGACGGCGCGAACGAGCTGAACGAGCATCCGCTCGGCGCGCTGCTGGCGCGGCCGAATCCGCGCCAGGATGGCGCGCGGCTGCTGGAGGCGGTCTATGCCCATCTGCTGCTCGCCGGCAACGCCTATCTCGAAGCGGTGATGCTGGACGGCGATGTGCGCGAACTGCACGCCTTGCGGCCGGACCGCATGCGCGTCGTGCCCGGCCTGGACGGCTGGGCGGAGGCATACGACTACACGGTCGGCGGGCGCAGCATCCGTTTTTCACAGGACGGGCCGCTGCCGCCGGTGCTGCATCTGTCGCTGTTCCATCCGCTCGACGATCACTACGGCCTCGCGCCGCTCGAAGCCGCCGCGACGGCGGTGGACACCCACAATGCCGCGAGCCGCTGGAACAAGGCGCTGCTCGACAATGCGGCGCGGCCATCCGGCGCCCTGGTGTTCGACGGGCCGGACGGCACGACGCTCTCCGACGGGCAGTTCGAACGGCTCAAGCGCGAACTGGAAGACACCTATCAGGGCGCGGCCAATGCGGGGCGGCCGATGCTGCTGGAAGGCGGGCTCGACTGGAAGGCGATGTCGCTCTCGCCCAAGGACATGGACTTCCTCGAAGCGAAACATAGCGCGGCGCGGGAGATCGCGCTCGCCTTCGGCGTGCCGCCGATGCTGCTCGGCATTCCCGGCGACGCCACCTATGCGAACTA
>DATMEW010000064.1:0-16882 GCA_035556495.1 Xanthobacteraceae bacterium
CGATGGCGGCTTTCCTGCCGCTTCGGCGCTGATCCATTCCCTGTGGGAAGCGCGGATGCGCGCGCCGGCAAAGGCGCTCCGCGACCCCAAGACCGTATTGCAGGAATGGGCCCAGGCGCGCAGCCTGCCGACGCCGACCTACCGCGAGATCGAGCGCAAGGGGCCGGACCACAATCCCGAATTTCTCGTTTCCGTCGAACTTCCCCTGCGGCCCGCCGCGGAAGGGCGCGGAAGCTCCAAACGCGCGGCCGAACAGGCCGCCGCCGCCGCCATGCTTGAGCGTGAAGGCGTGCAGATGGATCGCAGCGATGGCTGAAGCACCCCAGGACACCACGCGCTGCGGCTTTGTCGCGCTGATCGGCGCGCCCAATGTCGGCAAATCGACGCTCATCAACGCGCTGGTCGGCGCGAAGGTGACGATCGTCTCGCACAAGGTGCAGACGACGCGGACGCTGGTGCGCGGCATTGCGACAGTGGACGCGGCGCAGATCGTCTTTATCGATACGCCCGGCATCTTCGCGCCGCGCCGCCGGCTCGACCGTGCCATGGTCACGACGGCCTGGAGCGGCGCCCATGATGCCGACATGGTGGGCCTCATCATCGACGCCAAGCGCGGGATCGACGAGGAAGCCGAGACCGTGCTCGCACGGCTCGCGGATGTGCGGCACCCGAAATTCGTGATCCTCAACAAGGTCGACCTGGTCGACAAGTCGACGCTTTTGGGGCTGGCCGAACGGGTCAACGAGAAGGGGCGGTTCGAAGCCACCTTCATGGTTGCGGCGCTCACCGGTTACGGCGTCGCGGATGTGCGGAACTGGCTTGCCGGCAAGGCGCCGGCCGGACCATGGCATTATCCCGAGGACCAGATTTCCGATGCGCCCATGCGCAGCCTCGCGGCGGAGATCACCCGCGAGAAGCTGTATCACCGCTTGCATCAGGAACTGCCGTATCAGTCCACGGTGGAGACCGACATCTGGACGGAGAAGAAGGACTCCGTGCGGATCGAGCAGACCATTTTCGTGGAGCGCGAAAGCCAGCGGAAGATCGTGCTCGGCAAGGGCGGCCAGACCATCAAGGCGATCGGCGCGGAAGCGCGGCGGGAATTGACCGGGATTCTTGAAAAGCCCGTTCACCTGTTCCTGTTCGTGAAGGTGCGCGAGGGGTGGGGCGATGACCCCGAACGTTATCGCGAGATGGGTCTCGAATTCCCCAGGGAGTAGGGTAGGCCCCCGGAGAGCGGCGACGCCTCTCGGGATATGTTCAGGCAGGAAGGGCTTGCCGACACGCTCCCGCGAAGGGGCAGCGACCGGGAGCTGCGGTCCGATGGAATGGGTTGACGAAGGCATCGTGCTTGGCACGCGCCGGCATGGCGAGGCCAATGCCATTCTCGAAGTGATGACGCGGGACCATGGCCGGCACCTCGGCCTCGTGCGCGGCGGCGGCGGCGCGCGTCTGCGGCCGATCCTCCAGCCGGGCAACCGCGTCGGCGTGACATGGCGCGCGCGCCTCGACGAACATCTCGGCGTCTATACGGTGGAAGGGCTCGCGCTGCATGCGGGACGCTTCCTCACGGAAGCCTGTGCGCTGTACGGCATGACCTATCTGGCGGCGCTGTGTCGGCTGCTGCCGGAGCGCGATCCCCACGGCGCCGTCGCCGAGAACCTCGAAGCCATCATTCTCCGTTTCGGAGAGCCGCGTTTCGTCGGCCCGCAGATTGCGCGTTTCGAGCTTCAGATGCTGACCGAGCTGGGGTTCGGGCTTGAACTCGACAGATGCGCAGCCACCGGTTCGATGGAAAACCTGATCTATGTCTCGCCCAGAACGGGGCGCGCGGTCTCGGAGACGGCCGGCGCGCCATGGGCGGACCGGCTGCTGCGCCTGCCGGATTTCCTGCTGGACGACGAGGGGCCGGGCAATCCGTCCAGCGCGGAACTGGCGGCGGGCTTTGCGATGACGGGCTTCTTTCTGGACCGCCATGTGCTGGAGCCGCGCGGGCTCGCCCATTCGGATGCCCGCGCCCATTTCATCGCCGCGCTGTCGCGCCTGTGGCCGGACGCCACTGGCAGCGCCGAATGAAAAAGCCGGCTCGCAAGGAGCCGGCTTTCAGGGTTATCGGAATTATGTCAGCGGCGATGCGGCCGGTGATAGCGATGCGGCCGATGAACACGCGGCGGTGCGTAGTACCGCGGCGCATGATAGCGCGGCCGGGGCCGGTAAACCGGCCGGGTCTGCACGCAATGATTGCGCCAGCGGTAACCGTTCCACACCCGCCTGCAAACCACGCGGGCATCCTCGACGAGGCTGCCGGCGCCGGCGATGGCCGCCAGGCCGGCCGGGGCGGGCATGGCTTCTGCGCGGGGAGTTGTGGCGACGGCGCCGAGCGCGAGGCCGATGGCGGCTGCGGCGATCAGGAAAATCTTGCGCATGAATACCTCCGATTTCATATCATCCCGCCGGAGCCGGCGGGAGCGAATTTCGCCCTGACCCCTGCCTAGCACGAAAACGACAACAACACGTGGCTAACACATTCATCTGTCGTTCATTTCCGCATCGGGCTATACGGCTGCCATGGGTAAACAAGTGATTCCGCCGCCCGATCCGGGCCACGTCGAGGACGTTCCGCTGCGCTCCGCGCTGGAGGAGCGTTATCTGGCCTATGCGCTGTCCACGATCATGCATCGGGCGCTGCCCGACGCCCGTGACGGCCTGAAGCCCGTTCACCGGCGCATCCTGTATGGCATGCGGCAGCTTCGGCTCGATCCGGGCGCCACGTTCAAGAAATCGGCGAAAATCGTCGGCGACGTGATGGGCAATTTCCATCCTCACGGCGATCAGGCGATCTATGACGCGCTGGTGCGGCTCGCGCAGGATTTCGCGTCGCGTTATCCGCTGGTCGACGGGCAGGGCAATTTCGGCAGCATCGACGGCGATGCGGCGGCGGCCTATCGCTACACCGAAGCGCGCATGACCGAGGTGTCGCGGCTCATCCTCGACGGCATCGAGGATGACTCCATCGATTTCCGACCCAACTACGATGGCCAGTCCGAGGAGCCGGTGGTGCTGCCGGCGGCCTTTCCGAACCTGCTGGCGAATGGCGCGCAGGGCATCGCCGTCGGCATGGCGACGTCGATCCCGCCGCACAATGTCGCTGAACTGTGCGATGCGGCCCTGCATCTCATCACCAGCCCGGGCGCGCGCAGCGCCACGCTGATGCAATACGTGCAGGGACCGGATTTCCCGACCGGCGGCATCGTCGTGGACAGCCGAGAGGCCATCGCGGAGGCTTACGCCACCGGCCGCGGGTCGTTCCGCGTCCGCGCCAGATGGCACAAGGAGGACACCGGCCGCGGCGGCTATGCCGTCGTCATCACGCAGATTCCGTGGCTGGTGCAGAAAAGCCGGCTGATCGAGAAGATGGCCGATCTTCTCAACGAGAAGAAGCTGCCGCTGGTGGCGGACATCAACGACGAGTCGGCGGAGGACGTCCGCATCGTGATCGAGCCGCGCGCCCGCACGGTCGATCCGGAAGTGCTGATGGAATCCCTGTTCCGGCTGACGGACCTTGAAAGCCGCATTCCGCTGAACATGAATGTGCTGGTGCAGGGCAAGGTGCCGAAGGTGCTCGGCCTCGCCGAGGCGCTGACCGAGTGGCTGAAGCACCGGCGCGACGTGCTGCTGCGCCGCTCCCGGCATCGCCTGCGCCAGATCGACACCCGGCTGGACGTGCTGGGCGGCTATCTCGTCGCTTATCTCAACCTCGACAAGGTGATTCATATCATCCGCACCGAGGACGAGCCGAAGCCGGCGCTGATCAGCACGTTCAAGCTCACGGACACGCAGGCCGACGCGATTCTCAACATGCGCCTGCGCAACCTGCGCAAGCTTGAGGAAATGGAAATCCGCAACGAGGACAAGGAGCTTCGCGCGGAGCGGAAGGGGCTGGAGGACCTGCTTGCATCGGAGAAGGAGCAGTGGAAGGCCGTCTCGGACCAGATCAGGGCGGTGCGGACGACCTATGGTCCCAAGACCGCACTGGGCAAGCGGCGCACCGGTTTCGGCGCCGCGCCCGTTCATGCCGAAGCGGCCATGGACGAGGCTTTGATCGAGCGCGAGCCGACCACGGTGGTGGTGTCCGAGAAGGGCTGGATCCGCACGCTCAAGGGGCATATCGCGGACCTGTCCGGCGTCGCCTTCAAGAGCGATGACAAGCTCAAATTCGCGGTTCATGCCGAGACGACATCCCGGATCATGATCTTCGCCACCAACGGCCGCTTCTATACGCTGGACGTGAGCAAGCTGCCCGGCGGGCGCGGCCATGGCGAGCCGCTGCGCCTGTTCATCGACATGGAGCAGGAGGCGGATATCGTCACCGTGTTCCGCCACGAGGGCGGCCGCAGCTTCCTGGTGGCGAGCCTGCATGGGCGCGGCTTCGTGATCGGCGAGGACGACTGCGTCGCCAACACCCGCAAGGGCAAGCAGGTGCTCAACGTCACCCTGCCGGACGAAGCGAGGGCGCTGTGCACCGTCACCGGCGATCAGGTCGCGGTGATCGGCGACAATCGCAAGCTGCTGGTCTTCCCGCTAGATCAGGTGCCGGAGATGACTCGCGGCGTGGGCGTCCGGCTCCAGCGTTACAAGGATGGCGGACTCTCGGATGTCACCACATTTGCCGGCAAGGACGGCATGACCTGGCTCGACGCCGCCGGCCGGACCTTCACGCTGACGCTGAAGGAACTGGCGGACTGGCGCGGCAGCCGGGGCGACGCCGGCCGCCTGCCGCCCAAGGGCTTCCCGCGCTCAAACACCTTCGGCGCGCGGTGACGGCGGCTCGGATTCGTCTTGCTCCCCGGACCTCTGCGAGTCAAAAATAACGGGTCCGGACCACATGCCCGGATTTCAGGGAGGAATGCGATGCTGACACGCCGTGACGTGATGCTGGGTGCCGCGGGCGCGGCGGTGGCCCTGCCGACGATGAACTCCGGCCTGTTCGCACAGGCCAGCTATCCTTCGCGGGATATCCATACGATCTGCGGCTTTCCTCCCGGCACCGGCGCGGACGTCTTCGTGCGCTGGTACAGCAAGATGTTGCAGGACAGGATTGGCCGCACCGTCGTGGTCGAGAACCGCCCCGGCGCGTTCGGCAACATCGCCACGGAATTCGTCGCGCGCTCCAAACCGGACGGCTACACGGTCTTCATCGCGCCCGGCAGTTCGTTCCTTGCCGCCGCGCCGAGCCTGTTCAAAAAGATCAATTTCGATCCCATGAACGACTTCGAGCATGTCACGACGCTGTCCAAGCTGCCCTTCGTGCTGATCGTCTCCGGCGACAGCCCGCACAAGAGCGTGCCGGAACTGGTCGAGCATCTGAAGAAGAAGGGTGACAAGGGTTCCTATGCGTCGGTGGCCAACACTGGGCTCGTCAGCAGCGAGCTGTTCAAGGCCAGCTTCGGGCTTCAGACCGTCGAGGTGAAATACAAGGACTCCGGCGGGATGTTGAATGACCTCTGGGGCGGCAACGTCGATTTCGTTCACTGGGACCCCATCGGCGCCACGCCCCATTTCAAGACGGGCAAGCTGCGGGCGCTGGCGACTTCCTCCAAGGATCGTTTTGTCGCGCTTCCGGATATTCCGAGCGCGGCCGAAGTCGGTATCGCCAATTCCGACGTGATCGCCTGGTGGTCGGTCCATGTTCCCAAGGGAACGCCGAAGGAAATCGTCGATCGGCTGGAGAAGGAATTCAACGAGATCGTCAAGAGCGACGAACACAAGAACTTCATCTCTCCGACCGGCAGCGATCCTTTTCCCGGCAATCCTCAGGTGCTGCGCGACATTCTCGCGCGGGATCTGAAGAACTGGCCGGAGTGGGTCAAGATCGCGAAGATCGAACCGCAAGGCTGATCGCCGCCACTAGGCTGATGGCGGCCACTGCCGAAGCGCTGGCGCGGCCCTGAGGGGTCGCGTTTTTTTTGGTTTCACAGGTCTTGGTTCGCGAAGTCCCCGCCGGATAGCGAAACAGCCGGGCCGGCAAGAGCGGATCAGGCGTCGCTTGCGGATCAGGCGTCGCTGTCGATCCGGACCCAGCCCTCGGGCGCCAGACGCTCCTGCGGCAGGAAGCGCGCCTTGTAGTCCATCTTGCGGGAGCCGCTTACCCAGTAGCCGAGATAGACATACGGCAGGCCCATGCGGCGCGCACGGGCGATATGATCGAGGATCATGAAGGTGCCGAGCGAGCGCCGCCTCTGATCGGCTTCGAAAAAGGAATAAACCATCGAGAGGCCGTCGCTGAGCAGGTCCGTCAGCGCCACGGCCAGCAACGTCCCCTGGCCGCGATTGTTGATCCGGGAATCCGGGCCGCTCTCGCGATACTCGATCAGGCGCGTGGGAACGTGGCTGTCCTCCACCATCATCGCATAGTCGAGAACGGTCATGTCCACCATGCCGCCTTCGTGATGGCGCGCATCGAGATAGGAGCGGAAGACGGAATACTGTTCCGATGTCGGCACCGCGACACGCATCTCGCCCATCAGGTCTGCGTTGTGCTCCATCACCTTGCGCATGTTGCGGCTCGGCTTGAAGCCGTCGACCACGACGCGGGTGGAGATGCATGCGCGGCAGGCTTCGCAGGCGGGCCTGTAGGCGATGGACTGGCTGCGGCGAAAACCGCCATGGGTGAGCAGATCGTTGAGTTCCCCCGCTTTATCTCCGACCAGATGGGTGAACACCTTGCGTTCCTCGCGGCCTGGCAGATAGGGGCAGGGCGAGGGCGCCGTGAGATAGAACTGGGGCGTATTGCGGGAATGCTGGGTCACTGGACGATGCCGCAGGCGCGACACCCCCTTCCGGCCGGAATGGATTCGCGCCGAGGATCGCGCGATGCCGCCCGTCCGTCAAACCGGCGAAACGGTGGCGTCCCCGATTCATCGTCAGGTCCGGTGCGGAGGGAGCCGTTCGCCTGGGGAGCGGGGCAGGGTGCTGCCGCGCGGCGCGTGACAGCCGGCCGGCCGCAGGGCAGGGTGTCGATGCGATCATGGCGCGGAATTGCCTTATGACAAAGTTCCCCCCTGCCGTTACCCTTGCGGATATCGAAGCCGCCGCGGAGGCCATTTCGGGCGCCGTGATCCGGACCCCGATGCTGCGCTCGCCCCGGCTGAGTGCGCTGACGGACGCCGACGTTTTCATCAAATACGAGAATGTCCAGTCCACGGCATCGTTCAAGGAGCGCGGCGCGCTGAACCGCCTGCTGGCGCTCACGCAAGCCGAGCGTCAGCGCGGCGTCGTCGCCATGTCCGCCGGCAACCATGCCCAGGCCGTGGCCACCCACGGTCATCGCCTCGGCATACCTGTCACCATCGTCATGCCGGTGACCACGCCTTTCGTGAAGGTGGACGCGACCCGGGCCTATGGTGCGCAGGTGCTGCTGCATGGCGAGAGCCTCTCGGAATCCCAGGCGAAGGCGGAGGAGCTGGCCGGGCGGGATGGCCTCGTGCTGGTCCATCCCTATGACGATCCGGCCGTGATCGCGGGGCAGGGCACCGTCGCGCTGGAAATGCTGGAGGACGTGCCGGCGCTCGACATGCTGGTCGTTCCCGTCGGGGGCGGCGGGCTCATCGCCGGCAATGCCGTGGCCGCAAAGGCGCTGCGTCCGGAAATCGAGATCCTGGGGGCGGAGGCCGCGCTCTATCCGTCGGTCTGGAACGCCCTGCATGGGATGGAGCGGCCCTGCGGCGGGCCGACGCTTGCGGAAGGTATTGCCGTGAAGACGGTCGGCCAACTGACCCTGCCGATCGTCCGCGACCTCGTATCCGACATCCTTCTGGTCGGCGAGGATCATCTCGAACGGGCGGTGAACTGCTATCTGACGCTCCAGAAGACCGTCGCGGAAGGCGCCGGCGCGGCGGGGCTCGCCGCGATGCTGTCCGAACCGGCGCGGTTCCGCGGGCGCAGGGTCGGCCTCATCCTGAGCGGCGGCAATATCGATTCACGGATTCTCGCGTCGGTGATGGTGCGCGAACTGGAGCGGGATGGCCGCATCGTGTCGTTCCGGCTCACCATTCCGGACCGGCCGGGCGTTCTCGGCGTCATCGCAACGCGGCTGGGCGAACTGGATGCCAACATTCTGGATGTCGACCACCGGCGCCTGTTCCTCGATGTTCCGGCCAAGGGCGCGCGTCTCGACATCACGGTGGAGGCGCGGGACGCAAGCCATATCGAGAATATCAGCGCCGCGCTGGCGCGGGAGGGCTACGAGCCGCAGCGCATCGAAAGCGTCATGAGCATGGAGTAGCGACCAGCGCTTCAGGCCGTTCCGGCGCGCAGCCGTTCGGCCACGCGCGGCGCGAAATAAGTCAGCACGCCATCCGCGCCCGCGCGCTTGAAGGCCATCAGGCTTTCCATCATGGCCCTGTCGCCGTCGAGCCAGCCGTTCTGCACCGCCGCCTGGATCATCGCGTATTCGCCGGACACCTGATACGCGAAAGTCGGCATGGCGAAGGCGTCCTTCACGCGGCGGACGATGTCGAGATACGGCATGCCGGGCTTCACCATGACCATGTCCGCGCCTTCGGCGATGTCGAGTTCGACTTCGCGCAGGGCCTCGTCGGAATTGGCCGGGTCGATCTGGTAGGTGCGCTTGTCGCCCTTCAGCGTTCCGGACGAACCCACGGCATCGCGGAACGGGCCGTAAAAGGCCGATGCGTATTTCGCCGCATAGGCCATGATCGAAACGTCCTGATGGCCGGCATGGTCCAGCGCGGCGCGGATCGCGCCGACGCGCCCGTCCATCATGTCCGAAGGCGCGATGATGTCCGCGCCGGCTTCGGCCTGGACGAGAGCCTGACGCACCAGCACGTCCACGCTCTCGTCGTTCAGGATGGTGTCGCCGTGCATCAGGCCGTCATGGCCGTGGCTGGTATAGGGGTCCAGCGCCACGTCGCAGAGAATCCCGATCTCGGGCACGGCCGCCTTGATGGCCCGGACGGCACGACACACCAGATTGTCCGTATTCAGCGCCTCGGTGCCGACTTCGTCCCGCAGGGCGGGATCGGTATAGGGAAACAGCGCGATACAGGGGATCGAGAGCCGCGCGGCGCGCTCTGCATCCCGCACGGCTTCGTCCACCGAAATGCGTTCCACGTCCGGCATGGAGGGAACAGGGACGCGCTCACCATGACCATCGGCGATGAAGATCGGCCAGATCAGGTCTGCCGTGGTCAGCGTATTCTCGCGCACCATGCGCCGCGTCCATTCGGCCCTGCGGTTGCGGCGCATGCGCACCGCCAGGTCGAGCGGCTGCATCGCCGGTTCCGCCGCCGTGAAACGGACCTTGTTTTCGAGCGGCCGTCCGAACTTGATCGCCATGGAAGCACTCCAGTTGACCCTTCCTACCGCGCCCCGAGCGGTTTGTGAATTTGGTCGCTTTGCGTGGCGGGGGACTGCCGGCGATGCGCGGTTGCCAACGCCGTGCCCGCGCGCTAGCCAACAGCGGTGAGTTCCGAGCCCGACATATTGTTCGAGCGGCGCGGCTGTGCGGGCGTCGTGACGCTCAATCGCCCCAAGGCGCTCAATGCCCTGACGCTGGCCATGGTGCGCGTTCTGGCCACGCAGCTTGCCGCCTGGGCGGATGATCCCGCCGTGACGCGGGTGGTGGTCCGCAGCGGCAGCGAGCGGGCTTTCTGCGCCGGCGGCGACGTGCGGGCGATGTACGATCTTGGCCGCGCAGGACAGGTCGATGACGCGCTGACCTTCTGGCGCGAGGAATATATCCTCAACACTGCCATCAAGCGCTATCCGAAGCCTTATATCACCCTGATCGACGGTATTGTGATGGGCGGCGGCGCCGGCATCTCGATCCACGGCTCCCACCGCGTGGCGGGGGATCGATTCCTTTTCGCAATGCCCGAAGGGGCGATCGGCCTGTTTCCGGATGTCGGTGCGACCTTCTTCCTGTCCCGGATGCCGGGGGAGACCGGTGCGTGGTGCGCGCTGACGGGCGGACGGCTTGGGCCGGAGGACGGTGCCGCCTCGGGCCTCGCGACCCACCGCGTGGCCTCCGCGCGGTTCGCGGCGCTGGCCGAGGAACTGTGCTCCGAACGCCCGGTCGATGACGTGCTTGCCGCTTTTGCGATGTCCGTGCAGGACGGCCCGGTTCTGGAGCGGCGCGATATGATCGATGCCGCTTTCGGACATGACGAGGTGGAGGACATTCTCGCGGCGCTGGATGGCTTTGCAGCCGGGCAGGGGGATGCGGCGGCCTTCGCGCGCGACAGCGCCGCCATGATCCGCGGGAATTCCCCGACCACGATGCGGATCGCGTTGAACCAGATGCGTGCGGGACGGCGGCTCGATTTCGAGGGCTGCATGCGTCTCGAATATCGTATCGTGTCGCGTATCGTGCGCGAGCATGACTTCTACGAAGGCGTTCGGGCGATGCTGGTGGACAAGGACAAGACGCCGCGCTGGAATCCCGCCAGCCTCGAACAGGTCTCCGCGCCGGACGTCGCCCGCTATTTCGCGGCGCTGCCGCCCGATCTCGAACTGCCGGTGAACCCGTCATGAGCGATCCGATCATCACCAGCCAGTCCCAGACGCTGGAGCCGGTGCATGCCGATGATGCCGGCTATCGCCGTGACTGGAGCTGGAGCCAACGCCTCGTGCTGTTCTTGCGCGTCATGGCGGGCCTTGCCCTGCTCAAGGGGCTCTATCATTGGTCGGTGGTCGGCGGCTTCATCGGCGAAGCTTCGTTCGAGAATTATGTGGTGCCTTACCAGACCGCGACGGTGTTCTTCGCGGTGATCGATCTCGTCGCCGCTGTCGGGCTCTGGCTTGCCGCGCCCTGGGGCGCCGTGGTGTGGCTCACTGCGATGATCTCGATGATCGCGGTCGAGATGATGTTTCCGCAGATATATGGCGGGCGCATCTGGGTAATGGCGGCCGGCCTCCTGTGCCTTTGCGCGTATGTCGTGCTTGCGCTCAAGGCCGCGGGCGAACAACCTCGTTAACGCCTCCTGAAAATCCGGGCCTGCTTGCGCCGGCCCCGACAGTGATCCGCGCGCTGCGGCAATGCGATCCGCCTCGGCGCAATCGCGCTTTATGCGCATGGCGCAGCCACTTCCAGCGTGAATCGAAAGTTACCGAAAGCCCTTGAGTTATCGGATAAATTGATCGTTCACCTTCACGGATAAACCTTCTCTTTATTGTGTTATTTAAGTCGATTTTAGACCCTCCGGTTTAGGTTGGTCTCAACGGGAAAACAGGGCCCGGTCGAAAAAAGCATAATTCGAAAACAGGAAGGCGTTGACCATGAAAGCCGCGATGAAAACCGCAGAGATCGTCGAACGTGATCCGCAGCAGGATCACGTTCGGCCGCTCTATCTCGAAGCCCTCACGCTGGTCGAGCGTCTGCATCGCCGCCTGCTCGATGTCATCAAGGACGAGTTCGATCGTCGCGGCCGCGCGGACATCAATGCCGTGCAGGCGCTGCTGCTCTATAACATCGGCGACAAGGAGCTGACCGCCGGCGAGTTGCGCACCCGCGGTTATTATCTCGGCTCGAACGTCTCCTACAATCTCAAGAAGCTCGTCGAGATGGGTTTCCTGGATCATCAGCGCTCGCGGGTGGACCGGCGTTCGGTGCGCATCAAGCTCACCGACAAGGGGCACGAAGTGCGCGACATCATCGAGGGGCTTTATCAGAAGCACGTCCGCACGGTGGAGCAGATCGGCGGCATTAGCTCGGACGAATTCGCGACCCTGAACAAGTCGCTGCACCGTCTGGAGCGCTTCTGGACCGACCAGATCCTTTATCGTCTCTGAGACGGACTTCTTCCTTCTGGCAGACACAAAGGGGCGCCCTGCGGCGCCCCTTCTCATGTGCGGCGGTGTGAAGATTCAGTCGCCGTATTTCTCATAGGCGTCGTCGAGATCGTTGGCGCTGGCGAAGGGGATGACGTCCCAGACCACGTCCGCCTTGTTGATGTGTTCGAGACCCTTGATCGGCGTGAAGTTGAAGCCACGGTCGCTGCGATCCGGATAGAGGCCGAACACGAGTTCCGCGCCTGCGACCATTTCGCGGATGGCGGCCTCGCGTTCGTCGTCGGTGCCGGCGATCAGTTTCTCGTTCTCGACGGCTTTCGCCAGCAGATCGGTGTCGGAAATATCCATGCGCGCCTGACGAGGTTGGTGGGCCGGTTCGCGCCAGAGATAGGCTTTCGCCCCCGGTCCGGCAATCTCGCCCGCCCGATGCGTGTGGACGGGCGGCTGCCGCAATTCCCGATGGCCGCCCATCGGCCCACTGCTTGGATCGGCCGGGCCGATATGTTAAGCGCTGGAACCCATCGGCCGGGCCTCTGTGGCGACTTCGTCGCAACGTCGCGCCGGTTCAAATCACGCAGGAAATTCGCCATGTCCGCGAGCGCCGTCGCAGCTTCCGCCCTTTTCACAGCCAGCCTGCGGGACGCCGATCCCGAGATCGCCGAGGCCGTGAAGCTCGAACTCGGTCGCCAGCGCGACGAGATCGAGCTGATCGCGTCGGAGAATATCGTGAGCCGGGCCGTGCTCGAGGCGCAGGGCTCGGTGCTGACGAACAAATACGCGGAAGGCTATCCCGGGCGCCGCTATTACGGCGGCTGCCAGTATGTGGATATCGCCGAGCGGCTGGCGATCGAGCGGGTGACGAAGCTGTTCGGGGCGAATTTCGCCAACGTGCAGCCCCATTCCGGAGCCTCCGCCAATATCGCGGCCTTCATGGCGCTGATGCAGCCGGGCGACACCTTCCTCGGCCTCAATCTGGCGGCCGGCGGCCATCTCACCCATGGCGCGCCGGTGAATATGTCCGGCAAATGGTTCAAGCCGGTGTCCTACAACGTGCGCCAGGACGACCAGCGGCTGGACTATGACGAGATCGCCAAGCTGGCCCGCGAGCACAAGCCCAAGGTCATCATCGCCGGCGGCTCGGCCTATCCGCGCATCATCGACTTCAAGCGGTTCCGGGAGATCGCGGACGAGGTCGGCGCCTACCTGATGGTGGACATGGCCCATTTCGCCGGCCTCGTCGCGGGCGGCGTGCATCCGAGCCCGGTGCCCCATGCCCATGTCGTGACCTCCACCGCCCACAAGACCCTGCGCGGGCCGCGCAGCGGCTTCGTGCTGACCAACGACGAGGCGCTGGCCAAGAAGATCAACTCGGCCGTGTTCCCCGGCCTTCAGGGCGGTCCCTTGATGCATGTCGTTGCCGCCAAGGCGGTGGCCTTTGGCGAGGCGTTGCAGCCGTCCTTCAAGACCTATGCCCAGAATGTCGTGGCGAATGCCAAAGTCCTTGCGGAAACGTTGATCGCCAAGGGTTACGACATCGTCTCCGGCGGCACCGACACCCACCTGATGCTGGTGGATCTGCGCGGCAAGGGGCTGACCGGCAAGGTGGCCGAACTCGCCCTCGGCCGCGCCCATATCACCTGCAACAAGAACGGCATTCCGTTCGATCCGCAGAAGCCGGCGATCACCTCCGGCATCCGCCTCGGCTCGCCGGCGGGCACCACCCGCGGCTTCGGTGTGGCGGAGTTCACGCAGGTCGGCGAACTGATCGCCGAGGTGCTGGATACCCTCGCCGCCAAAGGCGCGGAAGAGGACACGGCCGTGGAAGCCGCCGTGCGCGAGAAGGTGACGGCTCTGGTCAGGCGCTTCCCGATCTATCAGGATTGATCCGCGGACCGGCCGTCAGGGCCAGCCGCGGCGAGGGACGAGGATGCGCTGCCCCAATTGTTCCAGCCTGGACACCCAGGTGAAGGATTCCCGCCCGACGGAGGACTCTTCGGTCATCCGTCGGCGCCGGGTCTGCATGGCCTGCAACTTCCGCTTCACGACATTCGAGCGGGTGCAACTGCGGGAACTGACCGTCATCAAGCGCAACGGCCGGCGCGTGCCGTTCGACCGGGACAAGCTGGTGCGCTCGCTCCAGATCGCCCTGCGCAAGCGGCCGGTGGAGCCGGAGCGGATCGACAAGCTGGTGTCCACCATCGTCCGCGAACTCGAAGCCCAGGGCGAGAGCGACGTGTCCTCCGAAGCGGTCGGCGAGATCGTGATGGAGCATCTGCGCGGCGTGGACGATGTCGCCTATGTGCGCTTCGCCTCGGTCTATCGCGATTTCCGCGAGGCGCGGGATTTCAAGGCGCTGCTGGGCGAATTGTCGGGCGAGGACGCGGCGGAGACCGCAGACCAACCGCCGCGGCTTCCGCGGAAATGAGCCCGGCCGAAGACCTGCGGTTCATGACTCTGGCGCTCGGCCTTGGGCGCCGGGGGCTGGGGCGGACCTCGCCCAATCCGGCCGTCGGGGCCGTGGTGGTGAGAGACGGCGTCGTCGTCGGTCGCGGTTGGACCCAGCCGGGCGGGCGGCCCCATGCGGAGCCGGAGGCGCTGCGTCGGGCCGGCGACGCGGCGCGGGGCGCGACGCTCTATGTCACGCTGGAGCCCTGTTCCCATCATGGCCGGTCGCCGCCCTGCGTGGACGCCATTCTTGCCGCCGGGATCGCCCGGGTGGTCTCCACCATCGAGGACCCCAACCCGCTGGTGGCCGGGCAGGGCCATGCCCGGCTCCGCGCCGCCGGCGTCGTGGTGGACGTGGGGCTGTGTGCCGGGGAGGCGCGGTGGGCTCACGCCGGCCACATCCGCCGGGTCCTTGGCGGGCGGCCCCATGTCGCCGTCAAGATCGCCGTCTCGGCGGACGGCAAGGCGGGGCTGGCGGGCCGCAAGCCTGCGCCCATCACCCGAGAGGCGGTCCGCGCGCGGGTGCATCTGATGCGGGCGATGCATGATGTCGTGCTGACCGGCATCGGCACCGTGCTGGCGGACGATCCGCAGCTCACCTGCCGGTTGCCCGGAATGGCTTCGCGCAGCCCCGTCCGCGCCGTGCTGGACGGCAAGCTGAGGCTGCCGCTTCACAGCCGGATCGCCCAGAGCGCGGCGGAGGCCCCGGTCTGGGTTCTCGGTGCGGAGAATGCCGCTCCGGACGCGGAGCAGGCGCTGCGCAGCCTCGGCTGTGAGGTGCTGCGGGTGCCGTCGCGGGATGCACGGCTGGACCTGCATGAGGTGCTGAAGACCCTCGGCGGGCGCGGCGTGACGCGGGTGATGGTGGAGGCCGGGCCGATCCTCACCACGGCCTTCCTCCGGGCCGGGCTCGCAGACGAACTCGTGGTGTGCCGGTCGGGAACTGTCAGGCTCGGCGCGCAGGCCATCGATGTTCTTGCCGGCCTTGAGCTGGATCAGGTCTTGAAAGGCGTGCGTGCCGCCGGCCTGCCGGCAAATTTCACCCTTCTGCGGTCCGAGGCGCTTGGCCCGGACACCATGACTGTCTATGGGTGCGATTGAGCATGTTCACAGGTCTTGTTTCCGATATCGGCCGGATCGTTTCCATCACGCCGCGGGCGCAGGGCCTGCTGCACCGCCTGCGTATCGATTGCAGCTACGATCCGGACAGTTTCCTGATCGGCGCATCCATCGCCTGTTCAGGCATCTGCATGACCGCCGTGGAGAAGGGCAGGGACGACGACGGGCAGGCGTGGTTCGCGGTGGATGCCGCGGCGGAGACGCTGCGCCTCACCACCGTCGGCCGCTGGCGGAACGGCGATCGCGTCAATCTGGAACGGTCGCTGACGCTGGGCGCCGAACTCGGCGGCCATATCGTGCTCGGCCATGGTGACGGCATTGCCCGCATCGTCTCGCGGGAAAACCTGCCGGACATGGCGAAATTCGTTCTCGAAGCGCCGGAGGACCTGGCGAAATTCATCGCCCAGAAGGGCTCCGTTGCGCTCGACGGGGTGTCGCTCACGGTCAACGAGGTGGCGGGGCGGACCTTCTCGGTGCTCATCATTCCGCATACCCTCGAAGTCACCACGCTCGGCGGCTGGCAGGCCGGAACCGAGGTGAATATCGAGGTCGATCTGATGGCGCGCTATGCGGCCCGGCTGATCGAGACCCGGCCGGCGGTCTGACGCCCCGGATCGCTAGGCTCCGGATGGCTGATTTGCGCGGTGGGCCTTGCCCCGCGCCCCGCTGGCTTGGTACGACCTGCCGCGACAGGAGATCGAGATGGCGGAAGCGCGGCGCACAGCCGAAACGACTGAAGGCGACCTGAAGGATGCACGCATCCTGATCGTCGAGGCGCGGTTCTATGACGAGATTGCGGATGCGCTGCTGGCCGGCGCGACGGCGGCGCTGGACCGCGCCGGCGCAGCCCATGACCGCGTCAGCGTTCCCGGCGCGCTCGAAATCGCCCCGGCCATCGCCATCCTGACGGACGAGGCGGCGAAGCGCGGCCGGCCTTATGACGGCGCGGTGGCGTTGGGCTGCGTCATCCGCGGCGAAACCATCCATTTCGAAGTGGTGTCCAACGAATCCGCGCGCGCCCTGATGGATTTGTCCGTGGCGGCGCGGCTGCCGCTCGGCAACGGGATCCTGACCGTGGAGAACGAGGCCCAGGCGTGGGAGCGCGCCCGGGCCGACCGGTCCGACAAGGGCGGGGACGCGGCGCGGGCCGCCCTGGCCATGATCCGGCTGCAACGTCGCGCGCGGGTGTCCTGACCATGGCCGCCCCGGAAGAAAAACGCGCCAATCGCCGTGGCGCGGCGCGCCTTGCCGCCGTGCAGGCGCTGTACCAGATGGACATCGCCGGAACCGGCGTGAACGAGATCCTCGCCCAGTTCGAAAGCCACTGGATCGGCCGCGAGGTCGAGGGCGACCAGTATCTGCCGGCGGAGGCCGCCTTCTTCCGCGAGATCGTGCGCGGCGTGCTGGAGGACCAGCGCGCCATCGATCCGCTGATCGACGATGCGCTCGCCCGTGGCTGGCCGCTGAAGCGCATCGAGGCCGTCATCCGCGCGATCCTGCGCGCCGG
>DATMEW010000065.1:0-9953 GCA_035556495.1 Xanthobacteraceae bacterium
AGCGAGAAGCCGCGCACGGCCTGATGCAGCAGCATGCCGAGGCCGTCCGCCGTCCGCAGGCCGCGTTGTCTGGCCGCGGCGAGCAGTTCCGTCTCCAGCGGCGCATAGACGATATCCGCCACCACCGCATGGTCCGGCAGCCTGCCCAGCGGCACGTCGTTCACGAGATCGAGCGGCGGCTGGCCGGTCATTCCCAGCGAGGTGGTGTTGACCAGCAGGCCGACATCCCGCAGCGCCGCGGGAATATCCGCCCATGGCAGCGCCACGATGGCCGGTCCGAACCGCTCCCGCAGCGCCATGGCTCGTTCCAGCGTCCGGTTCGCCACGAAAACCCGGCTCACGCCGCACTCCAGCAGCCCGAACACCACTCCGCGCGCGGCGCCGCCGGCGCCTAGCACGAGGGCCGATTCCAGCCCATGCGCCCAGCCCGGCGCGCTGGCGTCGAGATTGGCGAGAAAGCCCTCCACATCCGTATTGGTTGCCCGCAGCACGCCGTTGTCCAGCCACAGCGTATTGGCCGCTCCCACCGCCAGAGCCCGGTCGTCGGCGGCGGCGAGGCGCAGCGCCGCCTCCTTGTGTGGCAGGGTGACATTCGCGCCGGCATAGCCACGGCCAGAGAGATTTTCCACGAAGGCCGCGAAATCCTCCGGCTGCACCGCCTCGCGTTCATATGACGCGGTCAGGCCGTACCGCTCGATCCAGTGGCCATGGATCAGCGGGGAGCGGGAATGGGCCACCGGCCAGCCGATGACGCAGGCTTTGCGGAACGGGTGCGACATGCGGACCGGTCTAGGATGCGGCCGCCAAAGCCGCAAGAGACCACCGCAAGAGACCACCGCGAGGGACGCCATCGGCATGCCCGTGAACTTTCCGCCGGCTCGGCCGTTGCCTCGCCGTGGGCACAGCAAGGGGGGCCAACGATGTCCGACGCATCCACCACGACGACGCTGGTTCGCCATGGCGGCGAGCGGCTCCCGTCCGTCATCGTCGACAGCTACAACATCGAAACCAAGGACAACGAAGGCTTCATCGGCGACCGCGTCAACAAGGGCGCCTTCCGGGACATGCTCGAAGCCTGGCGCAAGCCGCTGCGGAAATCCGGCGACGATCCGCTCGGCAAGGACGCCAGCCAGGACATCGGCAAACAGAAGATCGACGCTTTCCTGACCGAGGGGGACCCCAAGGCCGCCGCTGTGGTGCAAAGCGCCATCGAGGATTTCGCGCAGGAATTCGCGGTCGTGATCCGCCGCTATCTCAAGCTCAAGGCGTGGAAGGATACCGAGCGCATCGTTATCGGCGGGGGCTTCCGCGCCGGCCGCGTCGGCGAGCTTGTCATCGGCCGCACCGAGATCATCCTGCGGGCCGACAAGATCGACATTACCCTCGTGCCGATCCGCAACGACCCGGATGCGGC
Organism: Xanthobacteraceae bacterium; assembly: GCA_035556495.1. Taxonomy (GTDB): domain Bacteria; phylum Pseudomonadota; class Alphaproteobacteria; order Rhizobiales; family Xanthobacteraceae; genus CANKHJ01. Next base: position 1,415 of record DATMEW010000065.1, read on the forward strand.
GGGGCTGATCGGCGCGGCGCATCTCGCCCCGAGCTGGATGTTCAAGGGCCACGACGCCATCCTGGCGGTCGATATCGGCGGCACCAACATCCGTGCCGGCATCGTGGACCTGAATCTGAAGAAGGCGACGGACCTCTCCAAAGCCACCGTCTGGAAATTCGAGCTATGGCGCCACGCGGACGAATCCCGGCTCTCGCGCGGGGCCGCCGTGGAGCGGCTGGTGAAGATGCTCGAAAAGCTGATCGCCCGCGCGGAAAAGGACAACCTCAGCCTGACGCCGTTCATCGGCATCGGCTGTCCCGGCGTGATCGAGGAGGACGGCTCGATCGACCGCGGCGCGCAGAACCTGCCGGGCAACTGGGAGAGCGACAAGTTCAACCTGCCGGCCGCGCTCTGGGAGGCGATTCCGAAAATCGGCGATCACGAAACCTCGATCGTGATGCACAACGACGCCGTGGTGCAGGGCCTCAGCGAAACGCCCTTCATGCAGGACGTGACCCGCTGGGGCGCGCTGACGATCGGGACCGGCCTCGGCAACGCCCGCTTCACCAACCGGCACAACGACTGACCCGCCTGCCAACACCCGAAAGAGAAAAGGCTCCCCGTGGCGCAACCACGGAGAGCCTGATTTCAGCCGAGCCGGCAGACGGTCCGGCGCTCAGCCCACATCGGCCTTGAGACCGGCGGCCTCGATGCCGGCCAGCGCGGCAGCCTCGTCGTTGTCGGAAGTGTCGCCCGAAACGCCGACTGCGCCGACGATCTCCCCCGCCCCATCCCGGACCAGCACGCCGCCGACCATGGGGAAGAAGCGGCCGCCGCTCGCCGCCTGCAACGCATTCATGAACACCGGCATCTGGCCGGACCGCTCCAGCAGCGCACGCCCGCCCATGCCCATGGCGAGGCAGGCGTTGGCCTTGCCGGACGAAATCTGGAACCGCATGGTCGATGACGTATCCTCGCGCTGATAGGCGACGAGATGGCCGCCGGGGTCCAGCACGGAAATTGCGATGGGCTTCATGTTGGCGGCGCGCGCCTTCTTCAGCGCCGCGTCAATGATGGTGGCGGCCTGAGCCAGCGTCAGCGAAGTCATGAAATCTCCCGAGTGAACAGCGGCCGCGTCGCCGGCCGGATCGCGAGTTGAAGCATCTGCCGACACATTGTCAACGCGAGGCGTTCAAACCGCCTGTCAGCACGGAGATTCAGATCACAGGGTGCATCGATCAGGCCCAGAGGCGCTCGTTTTCGAGGCCCTTGTAGAGCGCGGCGACCTGTTCGCCATAGCCGTTGAACAGCAGCGTCGGCTTGCGCTCGCCGGTCCCGATGATCTCTTCCGTCGCCTGGCTCCAGCGCGGATGGTCCACTTTCGGATTCACATTGGCCCAGAAGCCGTATTCGGAGCCCTGCGCGACCTCCCAATAGCTCTTGGGCCGCTGATCGGTGAAGGTGAAGCTCACGATGGATTTGATGGATTTGAAGCCGTATTTCCACGGCAGCGCCAGCCGCAGCGGCGCGCCCTGCACCTTCGCGACCGGCTTGCCATAGGCGCCCGTAACGAGGAAGGCGAGATCGTTGGTCGCCTCCGCGATGGTGACGCCTTCGACGTAAGGCCAGGGATACCAGGTCTGGCGCTGGGCCGGAGCGACCTTCGGATTGTGGAAGGTCTCCATCCGCACATATTTCGCCGATGACAGCGGCCGGGCGAATTCCACCAGCTTCGCGAAGGGGAAGCCGGTCCATGGAATGGTCATGGACCATGCTTCGACGCAGCGCATGCGATAGAGCCGTTCCTCCAGCGGCATCTTCCGGATCAGATCGTCGATGCCGATCTCCTGCGGCTTCTCCACCATGCCGTCGATCTTCACCGTCCATGGCCGGATCGGCAGCGCCGCCGCGGCGCGGGCGACGCTCTTGGAGAAGCCGAACTCATAGAAATTGTTGTAGCTGGTGTTCAGCGTCTCCGGGGTCAGCGGCCGGTCCAGCGCAAAGGCATCGTTCTTGCGGGCGGGATAAAGGTCCGCGGTCGGGTCCGGCAGATCGGACACCCGCTGCGCCAGGGCGGCACCGGGCGTCAGGGCGGACGGGATGGCGATGGCCGCGCCGGTGCCGGCAAGGAAAGCCCGGCGATCGAGGAAGACGCGCTCGGGCGTTGCGAGATGTTCCGGGATTTCCCATCCCCGACGGCGAATGATCTTCATCACAACACCTTTCCGGCTGCCGGCCCGCCCCATCTCCTTCAGATAAAAGCAGACACGCGCAGGAGCAAATCACGGATGCGCGCGCTGGACGCCGCAGCCTGTCAGGCCGCGTGCCGGCTGGCGACGATCTGGTCCGCGGCGCGCCCGACCAGCTCCGCCATATGGTCGAAGCGCGAGGTGAAGCTTCCGACACCGCCCGTGGCGGACCGGATTTCGACGATCAGGTCGCCGATCTCGGCTTCCGGCAGTTGCGCCCGCACGACATCCCAGCCGCTCCAGTCCTCGCGGGTGTCGAAGCCGAGGATCTGGCCGCGCCGCGCCGACAGGATGGCGTTGATCCGCGCCGTCGCGTCGGACGGGCAGACGATCTCCACTTCGTGGATCGGCTCCAGCAGCACCGGCTGACACTGGGGCAACGCCTCCGCAACGGCCATTCGGCCGGCGGTGCGGAACGCCATGTCCGAGGAATCGACCGCGTGATAGGAGCCGTCGATCAGCGCTGCGGCGACATCCACCACCGGAAAGCCGAGCGGCCCCTGTTTCAGCCCCTCGACGATCCCCTCCTCCACGGCCGGGATATAGGCGCGCGGCACCACGCCGCCGGTGATGCGATCCTCGAAGCGGAAGCCGCTGCCGGGCGGCAGCGGCTTGATCTCCACCACCACGTCGCCGAACTGGCCGTGGCCGCCGGACTGTTTCCTGTGGCGGGCCTTCTGGACGACCGCCTTGCGGATCGTCTCGCGATAGCCCACCGCCGGCCGCCGGCTCGCCACCGCGACACCGAACCGGTTCTCCAGCCGTGCGATGGCGACCCGCAGGTGCATCTCGCCCTGTCCCCGGATCACGACGTCGTGGCTATCCGCAGAATGCGCCATCGTCAGCGAGGGGTCTTCGTCGGAAAGCTTGTGCAGGGCCTGACCGAGCTTGACGTCATCCTTGCGCTCGCGCGCCGAAAGCGCCATCGCCAGCACCGGCGGCGGCGATATGAGGGATGCGACGGGCGCGGCCGGCGCCTTGCCGGACGACAGGGTCTCGCCGGTCCGCGCGCCGTCCAGCCGGCCGAGGCCGACCGTGTCGCCGGCTCGGGCGATGCCCTGTTTCTCGGTTCCCGCGCCCAGCAGGCGCAGGACACCGGACACCCTGCCCGCCGGCTGGTCCGGACCGGCCAGCACCGTGCCGTCGCCGATCTCGCCGGCAAGCACCCGCGCGATAGAGAGCTTGCCGCCATGGCCGGCGTGGACGGTCTTCATCACATAGGCGACGGCATCGCCGGCGGTATCGACGCTCAGTCGCGCCCGCGTCGCGGCGACGCCCGGCGCCTCGTGGCGCAGCGCCTTGAGCAGCCGCAGCACGCCGTTGGAACGCTGCGCCGCGCCAAGCAGCACGGGACAGACCAGCCCTTCACGCAGTTCCCGGACGAGATCCCCGAACACCCTGTCAGGCGGCGGGGGAATGTCGTCCAGCAACTGGGCCATCAGTTCGTCGTCGTGGTCGGCCAGGGTCTCCAGCATCGCGAAGCGCGCCTGCTGCTCGCGCTGGCGCAGGTCCTCCGTCAGGTCCACGACATCGGAGGCGGCCTGATCGCGATAGACGAAGGCGCGCTCCAGCGCGAGATCGACAAAGCCGTTCACCCGCTCGCCATCCCGGGTCGGGATCTGCCGCAGCATCAGCGGCGCGCGCGACACCGGCTGCAACAGCGCCAGCACATCCTCAAGCCGCCCATCGGCCTTGTCGATCTTGTTGACGAAGAGGAAACGGGGAATCCGCAGGTCCTCCAGTTCGCGGAGGATCAGTTGCAGTTGCGGCACTTTCTTCTCATCCGCCTCGCACACCACCACGGCGGCATCGACCGCCGGCAGCACGGCGCGCATCTCCTGCGCGAATTCGACGGAGCCGGGACAGTCGAGAAATGTATAGCTGTCGCCCATGAAGGTCGTCGTGGCGACGGAAAGCTCGACCCCGATGCGGTGATGGCGCGCCTCCGCGCTGGCATCGCCGATGCTGGTGCCCGCCTCGATCGAGCCCGCGCGGGCGATGGCGCCAGTGCGTGCGAGCAATGCCTCCATCAGGGTGGTCTTGCCGCTCTGGAACGGGCCGACCAGCGCAATGCAGCGGGGACCCGTGGGGACGGCAGCATCTGCCATGACCTCTCTCCCTTGGCATCGGGCGACCTGTCCATGGGCCGCACCCCGTCATGGTTTCAGGACGACGGGACCGTCGCAAGGGCGTGAGAGACGCTGGCTGGCCCCATGAAAATGCCGTTCCCATGGGGGTTTCTACGACACATGCCCACTTCGATCATGGGCAGCCGCCGGCCGCCATGACAAAGCGGCGCCCCGGTGGGAGCGCCGCCTGTCCGTTCAGCACATCAGACCGCCCGAATGTCAGGTCAGGCTGGCGCAGAATTTCTGGATGCGCCGGCAGGCTTCCTCCAGCGTCGGCGTCGCCGTCGCATAGGAAATGCGGAAGGCCGGGCCGAGGCCGAAAGCCGTGCCCTGCACCACCGCCACGCCTTCGGCCTCAAGCAGCTCGGTGACGAAATCCTCGTCTGTGGCCAGCACCTTGCCGGACGGGGCCTTCCTGCCGATCACGCCGGCGCAGCTCGGATAGACATAGAACGCACCGTCCGGCTTCGGACATTGCAGGCCCGTTGCCTGATTGAGCATGGCGACGCACAGGTCGCGCCGCTCCTTGAAGATGGCATTGTGCTTGGCGATGAAGTCCTGCGGGCCGTCCAGCGCCTCGACCGAGGCCCATTGGGCAATCGCGTTCGGATTGGTGGTCGATTGCGACTGAAGCGTCGCCATCGCCTTGATGAGCTGCTCCGGCCCGCCGGCATAGCCGACGCGCCAGCCGGTCATGCAGTAGGACTTGGAGACGCCGTTCAGCGTCAGCGTGCGGTCGTACAGGTTGGGCTCCACCTGCGCCGGCGTCGTGAACTCGAAGTCGTCATAGACGAGATGCTCATACATGTCGTCGGTCAGCAGCCAGACATGCGGATGCTTCAGCAGCACATCCGTCAGCGCCTTGATCTCCGCGCGGGTATAGGCCGCCCCGGTCGGGTTCGACGGGGAGTTGAAGATCACCCACTTGGTCTTCGGCGTGATGGCGCGGTCCAGCGCCTCCGGCTTCAGCTTGAAGCCGTCCTCCATGGGGGTTTCAACGACGACCGGCTTGGCGCCGCACAGCGCGACGATGTCGTAATAGCTGACCCAGTAAGGCGCCGGCACGATCACCTCGTCGCCGGGGTTGAGCGTGACCATCAGCGCGTTGAACAGCACCTGCTTGCCGCCGGTGCCGACGCTGATCTGGGACGGCTTGTAGTCGAGCTGGTTTTCACGCTTGAACTTGCGGGCGATCGCGGCCTTCAGCTCCGGCATGCCGTCGACATTGGTGTATTTCGTCTCGCCGCGGCGGATCGCCTCGATCGCCGCCTGCTTGATATTGTCAGGCGTATCGAAATCCGGCTCGCCCGCGCCGAGGCCGATGACATCCCGCCCGGCCTGTTTCAGCGCGCGCGCCTTGTCCGTCACCGCGATGGTCGGCGAAGGCTTGATGCGTAGCAGCGCGTCGGCGAGGAAAGCCATCGGAAATCTCCGTTCTCTGGGCTCTAAAACGGCGCGGACCCTAGAACATGCGTTGCAGCGCAGCAAGCAGGATGGGGCGCCGCTTTGCCCGCGCCTTCTGAAAAGCCGGGGATGACGGCAAGCCGGCCGGGGGCACCTCTCCCGTCCGCCCGCCGGAGTATCACCGTGCCGCGCCGGAAGGGATCAAGAGGAGAACCGTTCCAATTTTCCGAAACAGGGCATTTGCCGTATCGTCCCTGATAACGGAAGGCTAGACTACCCATCGTCAGGCCGCGCATTGCCACGACAATGCCCCACCGATGTCATGAGAACGAAGCGCACGGCGTCTAGGTAACGCGAAAGCCGCGAGGAGACGACCATGTATACGCTCTATTCGATGCAGCGCTCCGGCAACAGCTACAAGGTGCGTCTGGCGCTGAGCCAGTTGAACATTCCGTACCGGCTCGTCGAGGTGGATATCCTGCGCGGCGAGAGCCGGACGCCCGAATTTCTCGCGATGAATCCGAACGGACAGGTTCCGCTGCTGGAAGTCGCGCCCGATCGCTATCTGGCCGAATCAAACGCGATCCTCTGGTTCCTGGCGGAAGGCAGCGATCTGATCCCGACCGACCCCATCGAGCGGGCCGAAGCCCTGCAATGGACCTTTTTCGAGCAGCACAGCCTCGAACCCAATATCGGCGCCGCCTATTTCTGGCTGTGCCTGGTGCGGGGGGGCCGGGAGTTGCAGCAGCACGCCCTCGACGACTGGATGGAGGAAGGCTACCGCGCCCTCTCCGTGATGGACCGGCATCTGCGGGAGCGGCCGTTTTTCGTCGGCAACCGCTATACCATCGCGGACATCGCGCTGTATGCCTATACGCATCTCGCCCATCTGGCGGATTTCGAACTCGATGGCTTTCCCAGCGTGCGGCAATGGCTGGAACGCGTCGAAAGCCACCCCGCCTATATGGCGATGGACGGGGACGGCGTGCAGCAGCTCGCTGCTGAATAGCGGAGCCTGGCACTCAGGCGGGGCGACGGGGCGACGGGGCGACGGGGCGACGAAATTAACCTTTCGTTAACCCTATTTCACAGGTTTGCCCTTATTTTTCAGTGTCTTCGCCGCAGTCCCATCGCATCCTTGCCGGGATCGAATCGGAATGTGTGAGCGTCGCGGCTTTGAGGATTCGCCCGCGACGGAGCAATGTCATGTCGCGCCAGTGGGTTCAGGAGATCGGATTTGAGGCTCGGCCGAGCCGGCGGATGCGCCGCGCCCGGCAGCCTATCGTTTTCGTCCAGTTCATCGCCACCGTGGCGCTGGCGATTTCAACCCTCGTCGCTGCCACCGCCGTTTCCATGGGACGCGCGCGGGCGGACGCCACCATGCTGGCAACCTCGGACGCACGCTGGGTCTGGATCGCGGCCGGTCTCGTTCTCCTCGCCGCAACCGCGGTCCATCTCCTGATGCGGCGTCGCGCCGCCCGCTGAGAGTTTCCAGCCTGCGACGCCTCGTCCCAGCGGAACGCAATCACGCCTCCGTGCATTCCGCTTGCAATCGCAGGCACCGCTTCCACCTTCCCATGACCCGGCAGGATGACCGGGCGGTTACCTCGCCGGTTCCTTTCATCATGGGAGTTTTCATGATCCGCTCCGTCACGACCGCCACCATATGTCTTGGCGTTTTCAGCGCGGCCTGCGTGCCGGCGCTGGCGCAGAAGCCCGAACAGGTGAAATCGGCGGCCGGTCCCATCGCCGTTGAAACGGTGGCCCGGCTCAGCAGCCCATGGGGCCTCGCCTTCCTGCCGGACGGGAAAATGCTGGTGACGGAACGGCTCGGCCAGATGAAGCTCGTGAGCCGGGACGGCAAGACCTCCGCTATCGGCGGCGTGCCGAAGGTCCGCTCCCAGGGCCAGGGCGGCCTGCTCGACATCGTGCCGGATCGCGCCTTCGCCGAGAATCGCACGCTCTATATCTGCTACGCGGAGGAAATGTCCGGCGGCGGGCGCACGACCATGGCCAGCGCGAAACTGGCCGATGGCGCGACCGCCCTGTCGGACCTGAAAGTCATCTTCCGGCAGGACGGCCCGCCGACGACCGGCAACCATTACGGCTGCCGCATCGTGCAGGGCCGGGACGGCAACCTATTCCTCGGCATGGGCGACCATTCCACCCATCGCAACGAGGCGCAGAATCTCACCAATCACCTCGGCAAGATCGTTCGCGTCCGGCCCGACGGGTCGGTGCCGGACGACAATCCCTTCATGAAGACCAAGAACGCCAAGCCAGAGATCTGGAGCTATGGCCACCGCAACATCCAGGGCGCCACGCTTGATCCGGAAACCGGCGCGCTATGGGCGACGGAGCACGGGCCCCGCGGCGGCGACGAACTCAACCGCGTCGAGGCCGGCAAGAACTACGGCTGGCCGGTGATCGGCTTCGGCATGAATTACGACGGCAGCCCGGCCCACCAGAGCACCGCGAAAGAGGGCATGGAGCAGCCGGTGAAACAGTGGACGCCGGTGATCGCCGCCTCCGGCCTCGCCTTCTACCAGGGCGACCTGTTCCCGAAATGGAAGGGACAGCTTTTTGCCGGCGGGCTCGCCGGCAAGACGCTCGTGCGCCTCGCCCTGAAGGACGGCAAGGTGGCCGACGAGGAGCGGCTGCTGGGCGAACTGAACGAGCGCATCCGCGACGTCCGCTCCGGGCCGGACGGCGCCATCTGGCTGCTGACGGACGGGCCTTCAGGCCGCCTGCTGCGCCTCACCCCGGCGGGCTGAT